>NZ_JBFTJD010000007.1:0-139496 GCF_056395245.1 Arthrobacter sp. 10L430
GCGTAGTCGCCCTTGGGGTGGCCGAGGATTTCCAGGGCCCGGTTGGCGATGACCTCGTTGGCGTTCATGTTCGAGGAGGTCCCGGCGCCGCCCTGGATGACGTCGACGACGAACTGGTCGTTCAGGAGCCCGTTGAGCACGTCGGTGCACGCGGCCTCGATCGCGGCGGCGCGCTCGGGGTCCAGGAGCCCGAGTTCGAGGTTGGTGCGGGCCGCGGCGAGTTTCACGGCGGCCAGGCCGCGGACCAGGTGCATGTTCGTGGACAGCGGCTGGCCGGTGATGGGGAAGTTCTCCACGGCCCGGAGCGTGTGCACACCCCAGTACGCGGCGGCCGGAACGTCCCGGTCGCCCAGGAGATCATGCTCGGAACGGACGTCCGGAGCGGTATTGGTGATGGTCATGATGGGTCCTCACGGCTTCATTGACGGGTTTGGACAGAAATTATTGGTCTGCGGTGGAAATCAGTGGTCTGCGGGGCCTGGGTGATGGCCGCCGCCCAGGACATCGAACAGTGGTGCGCCGCATCATGGAGTAGCCGGGCATTCGCCACCGTCAGCAGCTGTTCAGGCAGCAACGTCCCGGCAAGGTGGCCCGGCAAAGTAGGCCCAGGCAGGGCGGTTCAAGAACGTAGTTCAAGCAAGGCGGTTCAGACAACAGTGGTTGAGGCAACGCGGAGGCAGAAGGATTCAGCCGTCTCGATGGTTATTTCTCGCCGCCGGGGACGATGCTGACCAGAGCGCACTCCACCCCGTGGAGGTGCCTTGTCATTGCCCGGGACGCTTCCTGTGCGGATCCCCGCTCAATGGCGTTGAAGATGCGCGTGTGTTCGGAGTCAGATGCCTTGCGCCGGTCAGCTACCAGGTTGAGGGTGTTCGACTGGTCCGCCATGGCCTCGCGGATGTCTGACAACACGCCCGCAAAGACGCCGTTGCCGCTGCACCGGGCTATGGTGGCGTGGAACTCGGCGTTCAGAAGCACCCAGTGCTGGAGGTCGTCCTCGTCCGCCATCGCATCAAGGATTTCGCGCAGTGCCTCCACATCCTCGGGAGTCCGGCGTTCGGCAGCCAGGGCAGCGGCCGGCACCTCGATGTGGGGGCGCGCCTCCACGAGGTCACGTGCCGAATACTTGCCGAGCTTGAGGTCCTGGGCAACGCGGTCGGCGATGACGAACGTGCCTTTTCCCGTGTACGTTGCCGTCAGCCCGAGTGCGTTGCACGAACGAAGTGCTTCACGGACCATGGACCGGCTCACGCCGTACTGCTGTGCCAGGGATGCCTCGGAATCCAGCCTGGCGCCGACGGGGATCTTGCCGCCTTCGATGGCGTTTCGGAGGGAGGTGAACACGGCTTCGGCGGCGCCGACCCGGATCACCTTGTCTTGTCCAACTGTCCAGCTGTCCAACAGGTTGCTCATGCAAGAAATATGGCACGGGTCACGTCTCCCTGTCAACGTGTGACGGCGCGCCCTGTCGTCGATTTCCTAGGCCCTGGCCAGCATCCGGAGTTTATCGAAGCTCTCGGTCCAGCCGTCCCGGTGCAGGGTAAGGCGCTCCTCCGTCGCGAACCCAGTCTGCGAGAGCGTGAGAAGCATGGCGTTACCTGCGGTCTCAAGGGACAGTGTGACGACGGTTTCACGGTCGTCCGGAGTGGGTTCTTCCCAATGGAACGTATAGACGAGTCGATTCGGCGGGTCGATCTCGAAAAACTCGCCGGCCAGGTGGAACAGATCGCCGTCCGGCGGTTGCATCGACAGGCGGTAAGCGCCGCCCTCGCGGAGGTTGACTTTCGCTTCAGGCGTCGTGAAGCCGCGCGGCCCCCACCATTTCACCAGTTCCGGCGGTTCGGTCAGCAGGCTGAAGATGCGCTCACGGGGCGCATCGAGAGTACATTCCAAGGTCAGAACCAGTCCGCCTGGCTGTTCAGTCATGTTCCGACTCTGGCACCGGACGGTCCCGGGAGTAAGTGGCCTTCCCCTTCCTGATTCGGCGGGGCTGGCTGTCACTTCGCGAGTGTCAGCAGCTTGCCCTCCTGGACGGCCTGCCGGGACAGCGTCTTGTAGCCTTCCTGCTCGAACAGCACGGTGATCACGTCCTCCTCGTGCCGCATCACCAGGCCCGGCCCCCACTCCTTGTGAACAACAGAGGCCTGGAGCGGGAACGGTTCCCCGCCCGCGGCGGCCGCGGCGCCGTCGTCGTAATCCTCCTCGTAGGCGGAGCCGTCGGCGCAGTTGTCGCAGTTGCCGCAGGGCTCGGGGAGGTCCTCGCCGAAGTAGCCCAGCAGGAACTGGCGCCGGCAGGAGTCAGTCTCGGCATAGCCGCGCATCATCTCGATGCGCGAGCGGTCCACGCGCTGGCGCGCTTCGGCGAGTTCGACGGCGCGCTCCACCACCGCGGGCAGCTTGGCGCCGGATTCCAGCCGGATGCCGCGCTTGCCGGTCTTCACGGCGCGCGTCTCCTGCAGCTGGTTCAGCAATCCGGTGAGCTTCCGCGGGGAAAAGCCGGTCTGCTCGGCAAGGGCTTTCTGCTTCAACGGTCCGTCAGCGGCGCGCAGGACAACAAGAACAGCCAAGAGCGATTCCTCGTCCGGAGTGTGCGTGCCGAAGAATTTGCGCAGGCCCAAGTCTTCGAGCCGGTAGTGCAGGACGGCGGCGGCCGGTTCGCCGTCGCGCCCCGAGCGGCCGATCTCCTGGTAGTAGCTGTCCAGGGAATCGGGGATGTCGGCGTGGATGACGAAGCGGACGTTGGGCTTGTCGATGCCCATGCCGAACGCGGTGGTGGCCACCACGAGGTCGAGCCCGTCGTCGAGGAACTGCTCGTGGGCGCGGTCCCGCTCACTCTGTTTCCGCCCGGCGTGGTAGGCCTCTGCGCGCAGCCCGCGCTCGGTGAGCTCAGCGGCGTACGCCTCGGTGTCCTTGCGGGTGGCGGCGTAGAGCAGGCCCGGACCCTTGAGTTCAGCCACCTGCTCCACCACGGCGCGGCGCTTGTCCCGGTCCTCAAGGTGGCGGACCACGTCGAGCCGGATGTTGGGCCGGTCGAAGCCGTGGACCAGGACCAGCGCGTCCTTCATGCGCAGGCGCTGCTGGATTTCGTCGCGGACCGGGGGAGAGGCGGTGGCGGTGAGGCCGACGACGGGCGGGTTGCCCAGCTGCCCACGGACCTCGCCGAGTCGGAGGTAGTCGGGGCGGAAATCGTGGCCCCAGGACGAGACGCAGTGGGCCTCGTCCACCACGAACAGCGAGACGTTCAGGGCGGCGAGGCGCTCCACGGTTTCGGTCTTGGCCAGCTGCTCGGGGGCGAGGAAGAGGAAGACGGCGTCGCCGCGTTCGGCGGCTTCCCAGGCGCCGTTCACTTCGGAATCGCTGCGGCCCGAGTTGATGGCGACGGCGGCGTCCCCGCCGAGGTCCTCGAGCAGGCCGTCCAGCTGGTCCTCCTGCAGCGCGATCAGCGGGGAAACGACGACGGCGGGACCGCCTGCGGGGGCATCCGGGCTTCCGCTGTGGCCGGCTCGGTTTTGGTGCAGGTGCAGCGCGGCCACCTGGTAGATGGCCGACTTTCCGTAGCCGGTGGGCATCACGGCGAGGACGTCGCGGCCGGCGGCGAGCGCGCGCATCCCGGCGAGCTGGCCTTCGCGGAGGTGGGGGAGTCCGAAGGTTCCGGCAGCGAGCTGGCGGAGGCCGGCGTCGTAATCGGTGGTGTTTTCGGTGGGGGTGGCGTTGGTGTCACTGGCGTGGGTGTCACTGGCGGCAGCGGCGGCGAGGGCCTCGGTCATGGTGGCAGCTCCGTGGGTGCGATCCATTGGCCGGGTGTCTTCAGCCGTGGAATCTACCCTAGTCCCAGGTTCGCCGGGCGTCATGTCGGTCCCAGCTCCGGCCGGCACCTCCCTGCCGGCCGCAGTTCATCGGTTCAAGGGTCAGCGGTCAGAGGGGCCGTGGGCTTCGGACTGGGGCGGGGAACCGCCTGTGGGCGTGAACTCTTACGGTGGCCTGGGCGGGCCTGGAGCGATTGCCCATTTCCCTGCGCCCCGCCGGTGGGTACGGTTGCCCCATGCAGAAGATTTCGATTGACGCACTGGCCACGCAGCAGCTCCAGGCTGCAGTTTCGGCCGGCAGCGGGCGGGCTGCCGACACCGTGTTCGGCGGGCACGAGAAGGTGATGCGCCAAACGGTCATGGCGCTCAAGGCGGGGACGAGTCTCAGTGAGCACCAGAACCCCGGCGAGGCAACCATTTTTGTCCTCCGCGGCTCGCTTTGGCTGCGGTCCGGCGGCGAATCCTGGCAGGGCAAAACAGGTGATTTGCTGATCATTCCGGACGGGCTGCACAGCCTGGACGCGGAGGAAGATTCAGCCTTTTTGATGACGGTGGCGAAGATCAGGCAGTAGGCACTGGTGACGTTGGCCGCACCGGCGTGGACAGTGCTGTTTGGACTGTCCGGGCACGTGTAATATCCCTTCAGGGGGCGGAGACGCCGGAGCGTCAAACTGGGGGACATCAGCGCATGTGCAAGCGATAAAGCCGTGTGAAATCAGCCGTGAAAACACTCAAGTGGGATCACTCGTGTCACTTCCGGTGAACTCACTCCTGTGACTCACTGCGCCGTCCTGACTCAATGCGACGTCCGGAACCAGCCAGCCCTCAAAAGCTGAGAGTCCGGACGGTCCCCAGCGCTACCTGCAACCTCCCCTTCCCGCCGAGCCGATGGTCCGCCAAACGGCTCAGCAGCCACCCGCGGCACTCGCCGCAAACCCATCACCCCGCCCAAATCGGTGACCCCTGCCGTCGCCAGCCCGAAAGGACAGCCATGAGCCAGCCCGGCCAGACCCCGCCTCCACCTCCGCCGGCGCCCGACTACACCACCTATGGTGCGCCGGGGTTTTTTGAAGGCCAGCAGAGCCCCGGCGGGTTTGGGCAGGGGCAGTACGCGGGCAAGCAGTATGCTCCGCAGTTCGGGGCGGCTCCGGAGAAGTTCTTCGTCACCACCTGGCTGCTGTCCCTGTTCCTCGGCGGCCTGGGCGTGGACCGCTTCTACCTTGGCAAGATCGGCACAGGCATTGCCAAGCTGCTGACTGCCGGCGGCTTGGGCTTCTGGACCCTCATTGACCTGATCCTCATCCTGGCGGGGAAGCAGCGGGACAAGGCCGGCCGGCCGTTGGCTGGCTATGCGCAGCACAGGGTGGTGGCGATTGCCGTCTCCGCGGTGCTCGTGGTGGGCGGCAGCCTCGTGGGTGCCGTCATCGGGGCCGGCGCGGCACTGGCCATCAACAGCGCCGGCACGTCGCCGATCGTCTCGGCTGCGCCTCTCACGGACGAGTCCGCGGCTCCGTCTCCTTCCGCGTCGGCTGGGGCATCCGAGGAAGCTGTTGCCGGCGATGACCGTCCCCGTCTGATTGCGCAGTCCTTCGCGGGAACCGGCGACGACGTCAAGACTGTGGACCTGAAGGGGATACCGGCGCTGGTGACCTTCACCTGCAAGGCGTGCTCGGGCAACACGGTTCTGGAGACGAACGGGGCCGAAATCATGCTCGTGAACACCGTCGGCGGCTACACCGGCTCCCACCTTGTGGACACCAGCACCGGTTCCGCAACCTCCGAGTTCGCCATCAGCGCCGACGCAGCCTGGACCCTGAAGGTGGAGGATGTGGACGCCGTCCCCACGGCCACCGGCAAGGCAAGCGGGCACGGTGACAAAGTCATCTACTGGGACGCGCCCACCGACAAAGCTGCCATTACCAACAAGGGCGAAGGTCAGTTTCTGGTGGAGGGCTTCGGGGCCGACGCTCCGGAACTGCCGGTCGACGAGGATGGCACCTACAGCGGCACGGTCCAGCTGACGCCCGGCTTCGTGCAGATCAAGTCCGAGGGTGACTGGACGATTACGGCGAAGTAGCGCCTCCGAGCGGCCTCCGCCAGGGTGGATGCCCTGACCTTAACGACGAATGGCCCCGACAGACCTCTGAGTCTGCCGGGGCCATTTTGCATGTCGGAGTCGCAGGCCATCGCCTTTATCGACCGTCAGCAGGCACATTCAACCTGCCAAAACCGCTCTTTCCCTTTATCCGTTACGAGCGCAAAATTAGCCACAACGGCTCCTAAGGTCGGCGAAAACCATGAGCAGAGAACTTTCGAATGCAGCTGCTTCGATACCTGTGGCAATTTCAGAAACCTTCCTCGATCGACACCGGCTGCGAAAAGCCAGGGCCTTACTCCTAGGCATGTTGCTGTCACTTGCCGTGCTATTCGTCCCTGCCGGACCAGGGTTCGTCGTGGGCCGGGCGGACGCAGCACGTGAGACGGCGGGCGCAATCGCCGCACCAGCGCAGCCCCTTCAAGACGCGTGCAAAAAGGCCCAGGAGCTCACGAGCAACAAGAGACCCGCGGATGCGCTGGCGCTTATCGACAAGATTCGCGGGCCAGCGCCTCAACAGGCCCAGACCATGAGCACGGCGTGCGAGGAACAACGGCTCAACGCCATCCTGAAGGCCCAGCAGATGGCAGACGAGCCCCAGAAACCCGAGACCAACCCTGCGAAGCAGGCGGCCAATGACTGGGACCGCTTTGTGAAGAACGTTGCTACCCCGTTGTCAGGTGCGGGGCTGGCGTTGCTTGGCCTTGTGGTTTTCTTTCTGCTCATCGGGAGGCTTCTCGCCTTTGTCCCGAAGATGCCTTTTTTCAAAGTTACTTCTGTGCTGCGGGCAGTGCTGCTATTTGCCGGTCTGGGACTGATATTCGGGGGTTCCTATTGGATAGTTTCCGTGCTGGCGGCGCTGAAAGCAGAGAGTTTAGACGCAGGCACCTTCTGGGCGCTCGCCGGCGTGTGCCTGGTCCCTTTCGCCGGTGCAGCGTCCCTGGCCTTCTATCTCAGCAGCAGGCTTCGCATCTCGCTGGAGGTTCGCGGCGACGACGACGAGCCAAGCAAAGCTGACGCCTCTTATGTTGCCGCACTCCTCGACGAACTTGGCGCCGCACCTCCGCGCGGAATCGAGGTCCCTCAGGGCACAGATGTGTCGGCACTGGGAGACAGCGCCCTCACCGTCGCACTCAGCAACAAGGTTCTGGCGGCGGCCCAAAAGATACTGACTTCAATATTTGGTGTCACGCCGTGGAACGTGGTGGTTTCGCCTGCCAACGAGAATTCGATAACGGTTGCCATGACGCGCAACAGTTGGGCGGTGGCCGCGGCCACCATAGACCGGACGGCACTTGGCCTGCCGGGGAAGGCGGGGGGAGGAGCGGCGCCGGCCGGAAAGGGATCGCAGGCGAAACCGGGCTCTGGAACAGCGTCGGAGCTGCACAAAATGGCTGCCGCCTTCGTGCTCGTCACGCTGGCAGGCAAGCACCACGGATTCGAGGGATTGTGCGGTGCGACGGACTGGCGGAGTCTCGGTTTGCATGACATAGCGACCACGGAGGAATGGGCAGCAGGGGATCCTGGGAGGACGCTCTTGGGTAAGGCCATTGATTTGGACCCGGAGAACATGCTGGCAGAAATAGCGCTGTAAAACCGAATGTACCGGCACGCTACTGACTCACAAACATTCAAGAAGTATGCGGATTGGCTGTCTCACAAGGCCAAAGCGATGAGAAACGACATGGACGCCGAGACCAAGTCGGCGGCGGGCTACACGTGTCTGCTGTACCGGATTGAAATGACCTTCCTGAGCGCAGTTCTCAACTTGCCCGTGACGGACGAATTCAAGGCGCTACGTTCACAAGCCCGGGCACGTGCCCATGATCTGCTGAACTCGCTCGAGCCCGGCAGGCGCGTTCGCGTCCCCGGACCACTGGCTCACGGCATGCGCCTGCATGCTGCACTCGCTTACCACGACCTTTTCGGAGCCGGCAGCGGCGTAGCATCCGACGCGGAAGCCGACGCGGGCGCCAAAGCCTGGGAGAAAATAGCAAGCCCGTCCACTGGCCACCCGCTCCCGTACTTCGTCACTTGGTACAACGAGGCATGCGCCTCACTCGCGCCCGGCGCGGCTTACGCTGCCGCCTGCAGCATTGCCAGGAAGGGCGGACTGGCTAGCGAAGCCGAAGTCACGGAGAAGCTGAGGTATGCCTTTACGATCCCGGGACTCAAGGTATGGGCGCGGCAGGATCCCGAGCTGAAGGACCTCCGTTCCAGCCCGGCCTTTCTTCAGTTTCTGGGCGTGACGGCCCGGCAGGACTTCTGGAAGCTGGAGGCATTCGCGCCCTATGAGAAGCAGCTCCGGGAAGCAGGCCTAGCAAAGCCCGGTGACCTGCACCAGAAGGAAGTGGGGCAGAGTGACATCAGCGCCTACCTTCAGGTAAGCCCCTTGGTCCTCAAACGGCTGTGCAGGCTGGCGGCGCTTGTGCGCCGGGCGGAAGCCGTGCCAGGCAGCGGAGATGCCTGGCACATCTACCCGTTCCGGGTGGAAGTGGTGGGCGCGCTGGTGCACGCAGGGATTGAATCGCCGAAGACCATCCAGGATCCATGGATAGCGGAGAATGCCTCGGACGCGGCTGGCTCCGGCGACCCGGGCCCGTTCATCACAGGGCTAAGGGAAGGCATCAAACAGCGGGTCCTGATGGCACCGGACGCCAGCCAGCTGAAGGCGTGGCTGCGCCAGCTGAAGGAGACACCTGAGGACTACGCTGGCCAATATGAAGCAGACTGACGCTACCGCCGCTACGGACGTCGCCGCCGTCGTACCTTCCGCTGAAGAGTCCGGCACGGTGCATAACGCCGCACAGCAGAAGGTGCTGGAAAGGTTGTCCGCAGCGGGGATCAGCGCCGACAGTTCGCCGCGCCGCCTGGCCGAGTACGCGTACGACGCCTCCAACTACCGGGTGCCGCCGCTGGCCGTGGTGTTCCCGCGGTCCGTGGAGGACGTGGAGGCAGCGCTCGCGGTGTGCCGGGAGACCGGGACCCCGCTCATCAGCCGCGGCGGCGGAACGTCGATGGCGGGCAACGCGATCGGGCCCGGCGTGGTGCTGGACTTCTCCCGGCACATGCACCGGATCCACGGGATCGACGAGGCGGCGGGCACCGTGGCCGTGGATCCCGGCGTGGTGCTCGCCGTGCTTTCGCGCGAGGTGGAGAAAGCCACCGGCAACCGGTTCACCTTCGCCCCGGACCCGTCGTCGAAGAACCGCGCCACCGTGGGCGGCTCGCTGGGCAACGACGCGTGCGGGAACCACTCCGTCCGCTACGGCCGCACATCGGACCACGTGGTGGAGCTCGACGTCGTCACTTCCGACGGCGCCCGGCTCACCGCCACCGCCACGGGCCTGCGCGCCACGGACGCGGCGGACAAAGTTGCGGCGACGCGCGCCGCCGCCCTGACCGACTCGCTTCAGGAGCTGGCGCACAACAATATGGCCGACTTCCGCGTGGAGCTGGGCCGGATCCAGCGGCAGGTCTCGGGTTACCACCTGGACAATCTGCTGCCGGAGAAGGGCTTCAACGTGGCCCGTGCCCTGGTGGGCTCCGAGGGCACGTGCGTGATCGTCACCGGAGCCCGGATGAAGCTGGTGCCCAAGCCGGCCAGTGCCCTGCTGGTGTGCCTCGGCTACGCGGACGTGGTGGACGCGGCGCGGGACATCGAAACCATCCTCGAATTCTCCCCGGCCGCTGTGGAAGGCATTGACGAGGCGATCGTGGACACCATGCGCTTCCGCCGCGGCGAGGGCGCGGTGCTGGGGCTGCCGGAGGGCAAGGCCTGGCTGTACGTGGACCTCGACGGCGACGACCCCGCCGAAGTCGCGGCCGAGGCCAACAGGCTGCTCGAGCGGCTGCGGCAGAACGGGCGCCTCGTGGCGGGCCGGCCCGTTCCCGACCCAACCCAGCGGGCATCGCTGTGGCGCGTGCGCGAGGACGGCGCCGGGCTGTCGTCCCGTCTTTCCACAGGCGGTGAGTCCTGGCCCGGGTGGGAGGATTCCGCCGTCGCGCCGGAGAACCTGGCCGACTATCTGGCGGACTTTCGCGGACTGCTGGACAGCTACGGCCTGCAGGGCGTCATGTACGGGCACTTCGGCGCCGGTTGCATGCACATCCGCATCACGTACGACCTGCGCGCGGCGGAGGGCCGGGACGTGTTCCGTCGGTTCTCGGCCGACGCGGCGCGGCTGGTGGTGCGGCACGGCGGCTCGCTCTCCGGCGAGCACGGCGACGGCCGGGCCCGGTCGCAGTTGCTGCCGCTCATGTATTCGCCGCGGATGCTGGAGGCGTTTGCCGCCTACCGCAGCCTGTGGGACCCGGCGGGCATCCTGAACCCGGGGTCACTCACGGACCCGGACCCGATGGATGAGAACCTGTCGCTGGACGGCGTGCCGGAGCGGGAGTGGCGTACCAGCTTCGACCTCCGGCCGCTGCACTCCGGCGGCGGGTCGGCTGCGGAGACGGACAACCCGGCGCACGCCGGTGGTAGCGGGATCGACCCGTGGGTCCACGCCGTCCAGGGTTGCATCGGCGTGGGCCGCTGCCGCACGGACGCCGGCGGCGTGATGTGCCCCAGCTACCGAGCCACCCGCGACGAGAAGGACTCCACCCGCGGCCGTTCCCGGGTGCTGCAGGACATGGTCCGCGGGGCGCGCACCGTGGAGGAGGGCTGGAAGTCCGAGGAGGTCCGCGAGGTCCTGGACCTCTGCCTGTCCTGCAAGGCGTGCTCCAGCGACTGCCCCACGGGCGTGGACATGGCCAGCTACAAGTCGGAATTCTTCGACCACTACTACCGGGGCCGGATGCGTCCGATCTCGCACTTCTCCCTGGGCTGGCTGCCTCGCTGGCTGAAGATCACCGGCCGCACGGCGCCGCTGGTCAACGCCGTACTGGCCACGCCGCTGGCGAAGGTGGCAGCCACGCTGGGCGGGATGACCACCGAACGTTCCATGCCACGGTTCGCCGGCGGCAGCGAATGGCGCAAGCAGGTTGCCGCGGCCGGCGTGGTGATGCCGGGCAGGAACGGCAGGAGGCACGACGGCGGGACTCGCCTGAGTGCCGGCGGTGCCGGTGCAGTCAATACAGACGACGGCGTGGTGCTGTTCGTGGACACGTTCACCAGGGGTTTCCGCCCCGAGGTCGCAGGCGCAGCTGCCCGCGTGCTTACCGCCGCGGGGGAGCGGACCGAGTGCTCGGCCGACGCGTGCTGTGGTCTGACCTGGATCTCCACCGGCCAGCTCGACACCGCAAAGAAGCTGCTGGGCAAGGCCGCCGAAGTGCTCGACGACGGCACGGACCGCCCCATTGTGGTGGTGGAGCCCAGCTGTGCGGCCGCGCTGCGCAAGGATCTGCCGGAGTTGGTCCACACGGACCAGGCCAAACGGGTGGCGGCACGGGTGCGGAGCTTCGCTTCGCATGTGGACCAGCTGGCACGGGCCGGCTGGTCGCCGGCGCCGTCCGAACCGCTGCCGGAGCAGGTGGTGCTGCAGACGCACTGCCACGAGTACTCGGTTTTTGGTGCCGGAACACAGCGCGCCGCGCTGACCGCCGTCGGCATCACCGACGTGGTGGACGCCACCGGGTGCTGCGGCGTGGCAGGCAACTTCGGCTTCGAGAAGGAGCACTTCGAAGTGAGCATGCTGGTGGCCGAGCAGGCGCTGGCGCCGGCACTGCGCGAGACCAGCGGGGAGTCCGTGGTGCTGACGGACGGCTTCTCCTGCGCCATGCAGGTCAAGCACCTGGACACCGAGCGGCCCGGACGCCACCTCGCCCAGCTGCTCGACCCCGGCACGCTGGTTGAGCCTGTCGAAACCCCCGCTGGTTGAGCCGGTAGAAACCGCTGCTGGTTGAGCTGTCGAAACCCCCGCTGGTTGAGCTTGTCGAAACCAGGCGCCGCACTGCTGGTTGAGCTTGTCGAAACCCCGCTGGTTGAGCTTGTCGAAACCGCATAGGCGACGCCCCTGGGCTGGTCGCCGGGTCCCTTACGGAGCTCGCGGGCACTCCTCCCGCTGCGTCGCGGTTAGGCGGCGGGGTGGACGTGGACGATGATGACCTGGACGTCCTTGGCCCCGTCGTAGCGGAGGTCGTAGTTCACCTCAAGGCCAGTGGTGAAGCCCGACGTGATGGAAAAGTCACTCTTACTGGCTGGGTCGCTCTCAGTGGAGCTGATCCAGCCTTCGGCAGATTCCTTGGCGATGCCGTAGCGCTGCACGCCGTCACGGATGAGCTCGTAGAACTCCTCCCTGGATCCCGCTGTGAGGAAATACGTGACCTCGCTGAAGTCCGCCCGGGTTTCCCCGGAAAGGAAGCGGATCCTGTCCGTCTTTCCGGTGACCTCCCCAGCCGGACCCACGATCGTGAGATCGATCTTACCGGCGCCCTTGGTATTGACCTCGGGCCCGAAATTTTCGCTGACGCCCACGTTGACGGCAGCTTTCTCCAGAGTCCCAGAACTCATGTCCAGCCGGGCGGTCCGGCTCGCCTTGATCTGCTCGACGCCTGCATCATCGAGCATGGAGAAGGCGCCGGGGGCGAGGGCAGCCGTCGTTGTGGACGTCACCGGCCCGCTGGTCACGGTGCAGCCGGTCAGGAGCAGGCTGAACGCCAGCAGAGCGGCCGCGACGGGTGCTCTCCCTCGGAGGCCACCAGCCAGATGCTGTCGGCGCCTGAACTTACGCAGTGCGACTACGGCTGCTGCCGCCAGGATTTTGTTCACGATGTTGCTCCACGAGTTCGCTGTGCTTACGGGTGGCGGAAGGCGGATCAGCCCAGCGGGAAGACGCCGATGAACCAGAACAGGGCGACGGCAAAGACGGCGAAGAACAGACTCAGGCAGCCCAGCGCGGTTCTTGTCTGGGAGGAGACATGGAAAGACTCGTTGGGGTCGGCCGGGTTGTAGGCGACCTCCACCAGCGATCCGGGCACCGGCTGCTCCGCAAACGAGACCTCAGATTCTCCTCCGAACGGCCTACCGTGCTCGTCGGTGAACTGGTACGTGGGCCAGAAGCGCCGGTTGGGCGTCATGTTGCCGGTACCGCCGCTCCAGCCGGCGCGGCTGCCGGTCACGGTGGCCTGCACGCGCGGCCAATCGGCTGCCATCTGCTCGTGCTGTCTGTTCTTCCTGACCGCGTGGATGACGGAGTAAATGACGCCGGCAACGAACAGCGCCCAGATGACGTACAGCACGATTTTCAAGTGATCCCCCAAGGCTCACAAAGCAGTATGTCAGCTTGCCCTGCCTTCGGCAGCCTGCCGCGCCAACGGATGCCCGAGCCTGGCCACGGCACAAAGGCCTGGACAGGCCAAGCCGGGATGTCAGGGTTCTGGTCTGGCGGCGAAAGGCGGCGCGGTCTCAAACCATGCTCTGCCATGCCGGTATCGGAATGCGGATCGGGTATAGCCGGCTGGTCGGAGATCGATGATGTCCTGCGCCCCTGCCTCGGGGCGTAGTGGTTTGTCCCACCACGGGCCGAAGATTGCCGGATCGGCTTCACGCACAGGGGTGACTCCTGGGAAGTCCGCGTCGATGCGGCCGCCGTGCTTCCGGACGGGAATACCGGCAAAGGTGTGCCCGGCAAGGCCGTACAGGAGCAACCGTCTGGCATCCGGGTCTGCAGGTTCCGGCAGATCGGAGCCTGCATCCCACAGCCAGGTTTCCTCAGCGAGTGCGGTGAACTCCGTGGGAGTCAGCTCGTTGATCCGGTCGAGGCCATGTATTGGGCAGTAGTCCGCGGCAGGCACTCCTTCGTTCCACATGAGATCGTTCTCCCCATCGGGGAAGGCCCGGCGGAACTCCGCCAAACAGTTGCAGCCGGGCGCTTCAGCGGCCTCCATCGGCACCTGCCCGGCATCGTTTCTTGCGTATGGCCACCATGACGCCACGCCGCGGCCGGAGGGTATTTCCCAGACCAAGCTCCGTCCCACCCGGCCATAGGCGTACGTCCGCCACACCTGACTGACCGCTTCGGCGATGGCGACGATGCTCGCCGCGGTTCCCGCCGCCGCAAAAAAGCTAGACGACGACGCTTCCCCCAGTTCCTCGTAGGTATGGCCAAGCTCCGTGGGCAACACCCCGAAGGCCAGTGCCCAGCCGCCGCACGCCGCAGCCAGAAACAGCGGAAGCCTCAGCAGGCCACGTAGAAGCGCCCGGTTTCCTGCCCGTACGGCGTTAGGGCCCACCGCCGTCGTGCGTCCCGTGAGGGAAGCCTGCGCGAGACGACAGACCGCACGCAACTGATGCCACGGCCGAGCAGCCGCACTGACGGCCCACAGGGCGGCTGCGGCAGCGCCCAGCCACCACACGACCGCTGACGCATAGCCGTCCAGGGTGTGCGGAATGGCAGCAGCCAGCAACACCAAGGGTGCAGCCACCAGTGCGTATCTGCGGAGCAGGAATCCGACGACAGAAAAACTCAAGGCGAGGAGAATGCTCGCCATCCCGAACATGTCGATGGCGCGGTAGGCGCCGGCCCAGGCAGGATCATCAAGGGTTTCCCACCCGCGGTCCACTATGAAGGCCCCGGCCGTCGTCAGCACGCCGATAAGCCACGCGAAAGTACCTTCCCGACGGACATGGGCTCGCCGCGGAAGTGCCGCCCACGCCTCAACACTGGGCCGCACGATGGCGCTGGTCAGTGTCACCTGCCCCTCCTCATCAATAGACACGGAGACGATCATGCCACGCCTGAGGGGTCTGCGATCCTCAGCGCGCCCAGCCGTTGATGTGGCGGCGTTGAGGAGACAAGTTGGCGGGCCGCCCCCGAAAGGGGACGACCCGCCGTCGTGCGTTGTGGCTGTAAAAGCTATGCGACAGGCGCGTATGCCTTCGGCAGCTTCAGCCCGCGCTGGTCCATGAGCGCACGCAGGCGGGTGGGGTAGTCGGTGATGATGCCGTCCACGCCGAGGTCCATGAGGCGTGCCATGTCCGCGGTGGTGTTGACGGTCCACGGGATGACGGGCAGGCCGAACTCGTGCGCGTCGGCGATCATCTGCGGGGTGACAGAGCGGAACGTGGGGGAGATGACGTCGTAGCCCTGCGCCTTGGCTGCCTTGGCCAGGGAGCCGTCGTAGTCGTCGATGTCGATGCCGCCGAGCTCGGGCGCGGCGCCGGGCTTGCCCACCTGCAGCCACGCGTCGCCGCTGGAGAGGGCCACGAGGGGAAGCTGCGGGGCGATCTTCTTGGTGTAGTTCAGCGTGGACCAGTCGAACGACTGCACGGTGGTGCGGCCGGACATGCCCGCCATGTAGATCTCGGTGACCACGGCCTTGGTGAGCGCCACCGAGCCTTCGCCGCCGGCCTTGCCGTCCTCCACCTTGGTCTCTACGTTGAAGCGGACCTTCTTGGCGCCGTAGTCGCGCACCAGCTGGAAGACGTCCTTGAGTTCGGCGATCCGGTTGCCCTCGATCACCTGCTGCTCCGGGTAGCCGGCCAGCTGCATGAAACCGCAGTTCAGCGTCTTGATCTGGGCCAGCGACAGCTCGGCGACGCGGTCGCCGACGTACGGGAACTCGGCATCGCCCGGGGTGGCCGGCGCGGTGTCCACGCACTTGTCCGCCTGGATGGTGTCGTCGTGCCAGACGATCACCTTGCCGTCGTCGGTCAGGTGGGTGTCCAGCTCCAGCGTGCTCACACCCAGCTTCAGCGAGTTGGCGAACGCGGCCAAGGATTCCTCGGTCCACTCGCCGCGGCCCCCGCGGTGGGCCTGCAGGTCAAAGGAGCCGTTGCGCCCGGTGGTCTTGATGGGGGCGGCGGTGTCTACGGCGTTCGACGACGGCGTGCCGGCGTCGGCGTTCGGGGCGGCGACGGCGGGGCTCGCCAGCGAGGTGAAGAGGGCGACGGCGGCCGCTGCGGTCAGGACTGTGCGCATGGTGATGGTTCCTCCTGGAAGACGGTGGCCGGCGCTGAGCCGCCGACCCGTCCACAGTATGGAAGCCAAGTGGACACCTGAGTGCGGTGAGTTGGACCGCAGGTTAACAAGTGCGCTGACCACATTTTCCCGCTGAGGAGGTGACGAGCGTGCACCCGCCCAGACCGGGGTGTCCGGTCTGGGCGGGTGAGGGGCAGGTGCCGCGACATGGGACCACGAGCTACGCGGGGTCAAAATAAACAAAAATCTCCTTGCTATAACGAATGATTCTCATTTAGGCTTAGAGCAGTAACTGCTGACAATCAACAATTTGGCTCTTTGGGTCCCTGGCAGGAGGCCATTCCTCCCTTCCGCTATCACGTCCGAGTCAAAAACTTCCAAAGAACGGACCACATTTTGACCACCACCAGCTTCCGGCCGGAGTACGTTTCCTTCGATTGCTACGGCACGCTCATCAACTACCAGACCGAGGCGGCCACGCGGCCCCTCCTCGCAGGCCGGGTGCCTGAAGAACAGATGTCTGCCTTCATGCGCGATTGGCGCCACTTCCGGTACGACCAGGTGTGCGGTGACTACTACCCTTACGAGCAGGTTCTTCAGGACGCCTGGGACCGAGTCTGCAGGAAGTGGAACCTCGAGCGCACCGAAGATGCCGGAAAGCAGTTCGGCGCCACTGTTCGGAGCTGGGGAGCTCACGACGGCGTCATTGAGCCGTTGAAGACCATGGGCGAGAACTACAAGCTGGTCATTCTCTCCAACGCTGACGACGCCTTCCTGGACGTCAGCGTGCCCCGGCTTGGCGCCCCTTTCCACGCCGTGTACACGGCCGAGCAGGCAGGTTTCTACAAGCCGCGCTATGGTGCGTTTGAGTACATGCTGCAGCAGCTCAACGCTTCCCCGGAGGATTTCGTGCACGTGTCCTCGCACACCCGTTATGACCTGATGCCGGCCGACGACTTGGGCTTCACCAACAAGGTCATGCTGGACCGCGGCTACGATCCCCACAGCCCCGCCTACAACTACACCACCGTCAATTCCCTTGACGAGCTCAACAAGCTCCTCGGGCTCTAAGGAAAGCATTATGAGTTCCGAGCAGAAAGGCAGAGTGGCTCTCGTTACGGGAGGCAATCGCGGCATTGGGCTGGAGGTTGCCAGGCAGCTCGCCGGGCGCGGCCAACATGTCATTCTGGGCGCAAGAGACAGTGCAGCCGGTGAAAGTTCAGCGGCCCGGCTCGGGGAACATGGATACTCCAGCTCCGCCGTCGAACTTGACGTAACCGACGTGAGTTCGGTCCAGCGGGCTGTCCTCTCGGTCATCAAGGAGTTCGGCCGGATCGATGTGCTGGTCAATAACGCCGGGATTGCCATTGACGGGCCCGATCACCGCCCCTCAGAGCCTGATTTCGACAAGGTCAGAGCGACGTTGGACACTAACCTGTTCGGGTCCTGGGCCTGCGCCGATGCTGTGCTGCCCCACATGCGGGCTGCGGGCTACGGGCGGATCGTGAACCTGACCAGCAACATGGCCTCCCTGGGACTGACTGCCGATGCGGAATCTCCCGCGTACCGGATCTCGAAGGCAGCGCTGAACATGCTCACTGTTGTCCTCGCAGCAGAGGTCCGCGGTGAAGGGATCCTGGTCAACGCCGCCTCGCCCGGCTACACGCGGACCGACATGAGTCCGAAGGCAACCCAAACAGTAGAACGCGGCGCGGACACTCCCGTCTGGCTGGCTACCTTGCCAGCAGACGGTCCTTCAGGCGGCTATTTTTACGAGCGCTCACCCCTGCCATGGTGATCACCCACCCCTTGCGGAAATACAAGGCATCGGAGGCAACAAGTGAAACCAAGCACTGAATCCCCCGTGAAAGCCGAGCCACGTGCCGGCGGGGACGCAATGAGCAACACACCCCCGGCACCGCCCAGCGGGATAGAGACGCCGGCGGTCTATATTGACCTCGACGTCGTCGACGCCAATATCAAACGCATGCAGGACTCCCTGGCCAACGGCGGCGTCAGCCTGCGCCCGCACATGAAATCCCACAAGTCAGTGAACCTGGGCCGCCGTCAGCTGGACGCCGGCGCAGCGGGCATTACCGTGTCCAGTGTTGGCGAGGCGGAGGTCTTCGCAGAAGCCGGGTTTGACGACATTTTCATCGCTTACACAATCTGGGCCGGTAACGCTCGTCGGGCCCAGCGGATCCGGCGCCTGCACGAGCAGGTACGCTCATTCTCCATCGGGGTCGACTCGGTCGCCGGAGCACAACAGCTCGCTCTCGCCACCCAGGGCTCACCGCAGCCGCTGCGGGTGCTGGTGGAGATCGACAGCGGAGCCCGCCGAGCCGGAGTACCACCACAGGAAGCCGGGGACCTTGCCGCGGAGTGCCTCCTGCTGGGTCTCGATGTTGCAGGCATATTCACGTACGCCGGACACGCCGGCAAGTCCAGGGATGCGCGCCCCGAAGGGGCGGCCGACGAGGTGCGTGCTGCCGAACAGGCCATCGCGTCCCTCTCCGCCAAGGGCATACCTGTGGGGATTGTGAGCGCCGGTTCGACGCCGACAGCCAGCTTCTCGTCCCGTGCTCCGATTACAGAACTGCGGCCCGGTGAATACATCTTCAACGATGCCGACAACGTGCGGCTCGGGACCTGCGGGAGTCTCGCCGATGTGGGCCTCCTCGTCGCAACAACAGTGGTGAGTACTGCCGTCCAGGGCCAAGTGATCATTGACGCCGGAACGAAGGTCCTCGGCAGGGAAGGCAACCCCGAGAAGGGTTTCGGGCACGTTCCGTCGATTCCGGGCAGTTTGCTGCGCCTGCTGAATGAGCACCATGGCTATCTTTCGATACCCGACGGCGTTGCGCGCCCTTCCGTGGGTGACGTACTGACGGTGGTTCCCAATCACGCGTGCCCGGTAGCGAACCTCTTCGACGAGTATGTGGTGACGCAAGGCGGATCCGAGATAGGTCGGTGGCCCGTGGATGCCCGCGGCCACCTGTCATAGGCGCAACAGAACCATCCCTTCGTTTGCCCCAACCCCAAAGAAGATCGGAACAGAAAATGCCTAAAGTCATCCCTGCCATTGAAGGTGTGCAGCCCGGAGGGGATTCCTACTCCCAAGTGGTCGAGGCCAACGGGCTTGTTTTTCTTGCCGGCCAGGTAGGAAGTGTCGGAGGCCGCCCGGAAACGTACCCGGCCGATTTCGAAGCAGAAGTCCGGGCCACGTTCGCGAGCGTGGAAAAGCTCCTCACCAACGTCGGGCTCGGGCTCGACGACGTCGTGCGGTGCGTCATCTACCTCACAGACTTCACCGACTTCGCCACCATGGACCAGATCTTCCGCGAAATCTTTCACACCAATCCGCCGGTCAGAGCCACCGTCGGTGTCGCAAGCCTGGCCCGTGACTGCAAGTTCGAAGTGGAGGTCACCGCAACCCGGTAGGCATCTGGACGCAGAATTGGACGTTGTCGCTGGTGGAGCGGCAGGCGGCGTAGAAGCACTCCTCTTTCAGGTTCCCGGCGGCCATTGACTGGCGTCTCGGACGGCCTACGATGAGGCGCATCAGGACATTTCAAGGAGGAGATGTGTGATGTCGATCAGCGATGTTGGCTGCGGAAGTTGAATTCACTGGCACCAAAACCGGGCCGCTGATGATGGGCGGCCAGGAGATCCCGGCGACGGGCAGAGCCGTAACCGGCACCGGAACGTACTTCGCCTCGGTGAAAGACGGGAAGATCGTCTCGTTCAGCGCCCATCCGGATGTCGCTGCCCTGTTGGGTCAGTTGGGCCTACTGCCCGAGACCCAACTGCACCGGGGGAGCTCTAGACGGTGTCCGGTATTTCGTGGATGCGATCCGGACGGCGTTCCCGGATATCAAGGTTAAGACCATCGAGGCGTCAGTGGCCGGCGGAGACATGGAGGCATGCCACATAGTACTCACGGGCACGCACAATGGCGAGATGGCCGCCATGGCGGCAACGGGCAAGAGTGTCGAATTCGGCACGACTGACATTATTCGCGTCGAGGACGGGAAGGTGGCTGAGCATTGGGGAACCACAGACAACTTGAGGCTCATGCAGCAGGTCGGCGCAATCCCTGAATAGTCCCTTACGGTGTGTCCGCGGCCTGACTGTCTTCTGCACCAGTCTCCGTTGCGGAACGAGCAGGACTCCAGGAACTGAGGAGGGCGAGGCCTGCGGCTTCCGCTGCGCTCAGCACCACAGCACCCAGCCACAGCGAAACCGGCCAGCGGATGGCATCAGTCACCGCGAAGGCGACGAGCTGGCCCGTCCACAGCAGCGCCGCGGTTCCTGCGGTGACCGCGGGCAGCCGCCGGCGAAGCCAGACTTCTGGAACCCGGGCAAGGAGCAGGTCAGCGACAACGGCGGCCACAGTGGCTCCCACTGCTCCGGCGATCGCAAAGGGGTGCAGGCCCACCATCACCACGGGCAGCCACGCCGCAGCGGCCACCAGCATGGTGACGACCCCGCGGGCAGGGCGCCTCGCCGCGGAGAGCGTGAAGAGGAACGGAGCGATGATCAGTGCCGTGGTCAGCAGGTAACTTGCCAGGGTGACGACCACCGGCATCTCCGACTGGTTGCGTCCGGGGCTGCCGAACGGTGTCGGGGTGAAGAGGGCCGTTGGCCCCGGCCGAACGAAGACGGAGACGTAAATCAGGAAGAACGCCCCCAGCCCGGTCATCAGTACGACGGCGAACAGCGCCGCCGGGGTCCACGCCACGTTCCCGGCGGGGCTGGCCGCCCGGGCGCTCCGGACGCCGGTGCCCAGGATGAGGAAGAGGCTGAAGCCCAGCAGCAGGTGGGTGGGGCTGACCAGGGCATCCAGCGAGACCTCGATGCCCAGGAGTTCGTGCCACAGCAGGTCCAGGCTGCCGGCGACAGCGAAGAGGACGAGCCCCACGACGGTTCCCCGGTAGCCGGCAGGAACAGCCTGCGCGAGGGGCTGCCCCGGTATCCGGTTCCGCCAGATCACGACGGCGGTCCAGGCCGCCGTCGCCAGCATGCCGGAGTAGAGGGCTGCGTGCCACGGCGTGAAGAACGTCTCCAGGCTGGGCAGGTTCAGGTGCGCCCAGCCGTCCAGGAAGACGGCCAGCAGCAGCCACAGCCCCAGGAGTTCTGTGACGAGGTCGCGGAGTGCGCCCGCTCGTGTGGTGTGCGCCGTATCGAGCATCGTTGCCCACTTCCAGAAGCCATCAGGTGAGGGGATGGTACTGCTGCCCCGGTCGGCTCACAAGGCAAGAATGTTCAAGGCCGGCGTCGAGGACTCACAGCCGCATACGCTCACGGAGCCTTCAAACGGAGATGAATCACCAGAATCTAATGCGGTTCAGAACTGGTCGGATCACCACCGGCAATGAGGGTCCGCGGGCGCGCCCGTTCGAAGAGTTCGTTGCGGAACCCTCGTGTGGGGAAGACTGTTGCCGTGAGCAACTCTTCCCGCACCGGCCTCGCCGTGGCCGGCCTCAGCCTGGGCACATCGCTGAACCCCCTGAACTCGTCAATGATCGCCGTCGCCCTGGTGGTGCTGCGTGAGGATTTCAGGCTCGACGTCGCCACGGTCACCTGGGTGATCACCGCTTTCTACATCACCTCGGCCGCGGGCCAGCCGCTGATGGGCAGGCTCGCCGACAGGTTCGGGCCACGGAAGCTCTTCATGCTCGGCATGGCGCTGGTGGCGGTGACCTGCGCGCTGGCACCCTTCTCGCCCAACTTCGTGTTCGTCTGCATTGCCCGCGCCCTGATGGCGCTGGGGACGGCGACGGCGTACCCGAGCGCCGTCGTCATGGTCGGTGCCCTGGCGAGGCAGGCGAACTCAACCTCCACCCGGCCGCTGGGCCGCATTCAGATGGCCAACACATCCGGGGCAGCGGTGGGCCCGGTGGTGGGCGGGCTGCTGGTGAGCCTGGTGGGCTGGCAGGCGCTGTTCCTGATCAACGTGCCGCTGGCGCTGGCCGCCCTGCTTATCGTCCGGAAGGTCGCACCCGCGGACGAGCCGCGGGAGCAGGGCAGCGTTGCCACCCTGGTGCGCGACTCGGACATCCCCGGCATCCTCGCGTTCGTCGGCGCCATGGTGCTGCTGCTCATGGGGCTCCTGAATGCATTGCCCGGGTTCCGCTGGTGGCTGCTGGGCGGCGCCATGGCATTGGCGGTGCTGTTCGCCTGGCGCGAGCTGAGCTTCGGCAGGCCGTTTCTGGACCTGCGGCTGCTCGGCAGGAACCGTCCGCTGCTGCTGGTGTACCTGGGCTTCACGGTGTTCAGCGGCGTCTACTACTTCGCATTCTTCGGCCTGCCCCAGCTGCTGCAGGAGGCCGCCGGCTACAACCCCGGCCTGGTGGGCGTGCTGATGCTGCCGCTCGCAGCCATGTCGGTAGTCATCACCCCGCTCGCGGTGCGCGCCATCGACCGGTTCGGTGTGCGGCGGGTGCTGATCGCCGGCGTCGTACTTCTGGCGGTTGCGGCAGCGGCACTCTGGCTGCTGACGGCGTCGTTCGCAGTCCTGCTGGTGCTCGTGCTGACGGCCTTGATGGGCGTGCCGTACGGCTCAGTCAGCATCGCCTCCAACCAGGGGCTCTACCTCTCCGCCGCGCCGGAGGACAGGGGAGTGGCCGCCGGGATCTTCCAGACCTGCCGGTACGTCGGCGCCATCAGCGCCACCGTGATGATCGGCATCTTCTACGGCACCGGGGTGAACCAGGAGAACTGGGGCCGCATCGTGCTGGTCATGCTGGCGCTGAGCGCAGTGACGTTCGTGGTGTCGCTGCTGTGGCGGGAGCGGAAGCCGGCGTAGGGAGACCGAAGGTGGCTTAACGCCAGCCGGGTCGTGCCCGGTCACTGCAGCCGCGCAAAGCCGGTCAGGTACCGGCAGCCACCATCACCGGCTCGCCGTTCAGATACTCAAGCTGCCAGCCGTCAACGGCGTGGTGGTGGGCCAGGTTGAGCACGGCGTTGTCGATGCTTGGCAGGGTGCGGCCGATGGCGCGGCTGAGGCTCACCCGGATGAGCGTGCCGTGGGCGACCACCAGGACGCGGCGGCCGCGGAACTCCTCAGCCAGCGCTTTCAGGGAGGCCAGCCCGCGGCTGGCTGCCTCGTCCTCGCTTTCTGCACCGCGGAAACCAGCGGGGATGCGAAGTCCGTCCAGTTCGGGACCGTCCTGCAGGCCCTCCGCGGGTCCGAAGCTGCGCTCGGTGAGCTCCGGCACCCGCCGGGCTACGCTGAGCCCGAGCCCGGCGGCGATCAGGTCGGCAGTTTCCGCGGCACGGCTTAGGGGCGAAGACACGATCGCATCCCACTCGTAGCCGGACAGGGCGGCGACGGCGTCGCGCGCCTGGCCGCGGCCGACGTCGTTCAGCGGAATGTCAGTGGATCCCTGCAGCCGGCGCTGTGCATTCCAGTCGGTCTGGCCATGGCGGACGAGGGCGAAGGTCGTAAGGGTCATGGTTTCCATTCTGCCTTCACGGCGGCAGGCTTCCCGCCATCTTCCGCCAGCCGGCAGGCCGACGGCGGCAGTTACCCAGTGCGAGCATGGAACCAGGGTCCTGCGGCCGGGTTCCGGCTACTGGGCGGAGCGCCGGTTCCGCGCCTGGCGCACCAGCCGGCTGAAGGCAAAGACGAAGACGGCCTCGATCAGCACCATCAGTCCAAGCAACGGCCACTGCCCCTGGGCGGTGAACACAATCGCGCCGGTGAGGACCAGCACGGTTCCAAGGACCAGGGCGTACACGGCGAACCCGAAGGCCACCTTTGCACTGCGAACGCCGGTGCGGAAGCCAAAGCCCAGTGGCTGGCCTCCGGGTAGTCCCGCGACGCGGTCGGGGCCCGCGGGTTTGAGCCGGTCGAACTCTTCCCACGGGTCCCGGTCCTGATGCTGATCGGTCATGCTTCCATTATCCCGCGCAGCCGGAGGCCCCGGGTCGGCCGGGGCTGGGCCCAGACCTTGGTCGACCAGGGACGCGGATGTGTCCACGTGCGTTACGTTTATGCCGCCAGCCCGCTCTGGACCTCCGCTTCGTCCTGCGGAGCCCGGGTGGCGGCCAGCCGTTTCGCCAGGTACTTGGCTTCCCGGCACACGCCGGGAAGGGTTTCCGATGCTGCCGCGAGCGACTGCTGCAGGGGAGGGGAGTCTCTCGGTCTGCCGGCTAAACTGGCAGCAGCCTGGTCCAGGGGCACTGCAGTCCCGCGTGGATTAGCTCAAGGCCGGCTCATACGATTCGAGAGATCTCGACGGCTTCACCGCTCACGAAAATCCCGCCGGACGGAGGAATGTCGACAGTGAGCACGCTTGCGCGGCCGACATGGCTGCCCTGGTGCAGTACGACGCGGCTGGGCGGCTTCACGAGTGAAAGCATTTGTAGGTATCCGCCGAAGGCAGCGGCAGCCGAACCGGTCGCCGGATCTTCGGTGATGGTGCCCACCGGAAGAGGTTGCGCGAGTCGTACTCGCCCGGTCCAATCTCGCAGAGCGTCGTGACGGTGCCGGCCCAGTTCGGGGCATCCATCAGCGTGCGCATGGGATCTGGGTCGAAAACGAATGAGTCAAAGGTCTGTCGTTCTGCGAAGACGAGAATGGGATGCCAGTTTCCGGCAAAAGCGATCATCGGAGGGTACGCAGGGTGCAGTTCGTCCCGGCCCAAGCCGAGCAAGCCGAGCAGGGTGGTCAGAACACCGTCGGGGAACTCGGCTACTCGCGGCTCAACGCTTGTGAAGCATGCCGTCACCGCTGCGCCCTTGCCTGCAGTCTCGATCGTGACAGGTCCCACCGCCGTGTCGAAGATAAAGGTCCCCGTGCCGTCACGCCCTGACAGCGCGACGGCCAAAGCAATAGTGGCATGGCCGCAAAACGGCACCTCGGCAATCGGGGAGAAGTACCGGACACGGTTTCGGCGAAAGTCTCCGTCAACCGTCGGCTCGGTGACAAAGACCGTTTCCGCATATCCGATGTCGGCCGCGATGGCCTGCATCCGGGCGTCGCCGAGGCGGGTTGCATCCAGGACAACTCCCGCCGGATTTCCGCCGTCGGGGGTGGTGGTAAAGGCGGCATAACGCAGTACTTCCGTGGTCGGTTCCATTCCGCCATCGTCGCGCAGCGTCCGGCCCCTGACCGTCAACGCTGGCCCGGCATGGCCAGCTCGGTCAGGGGGTTGTTCCCCGGGGTCCGGGGGAGGGACGATGATTCCATGCTTCCCGAGGAGCGGTTCCACGCGCTGGCGGACGAATTCAGGGCCAGCCCAGGGGTAATGGTGCCGGGTGAACCGGGACGCCGAGGGTTCGGTTCGTCCGCACTGAAGGTCAACGGCTCGATTTTCGCGATGATTGCCGGAAGCCGGCTTGTCGTGAAGCTGCCACATGATCGCGTCACCGCGCTGATCGGGTCCGGGGCCGGTGAACCGTTCGACGCCGGCAAGGGCCGGGCGATGAAGGAGTGGCTTACCGTCACTGCCGACGATGAGGAGTCATGGCTGTCCCTGACCCGTGAAGCCCTGATCTTCGTGGGGTCTGCGCACCATTCCAGCCTTGGATAACCCGGACCCCAGCTGCGGACAGCGGTCAGCCGATCCGCTCGGCGAGGGAAACGATGATCCCCTCTGGACCGCGTACGTAGGCCATGCGCCAGACGTGCTCGTACTGACCGATGTCGCCTACAAGCCCGTAGCCGTACGCGGCCAGTCCGTCGGGCGGCCGCAGCATGGCGTTCTTGAAGTCAACGATGTGCGGCATGGGCCCTACTGGTCAGACGTGTTGGGAGAAATGCTAACGCGACGACGTGCTCCGCGCTTGGTCCAGGACGACGGATCGCCGGTACGTGCTGGGCGTGAATCCCAGGGTCTTTTGGAAGTCGTTCGTCAGATGGGCATGATCGGCATAGCCGAGTTCGGCGGCTATCGTCGCGAGGTCCGCCGACGGGTCGTTCCGTGACCGGTCGGCGGCCTCTTGGAGGCGGCGTCTTCGGATGAGCGCGGACGGGCTCAGGCCAATGTACTTCCTCGCCACCCGTTGAAGGGTTCTCGGCGAGACGAACAGACGTGCCGCAACGTCTTCAATACGGGTTACGTCGGTGCATCGTCCGGTAATGTCCATCATCGCGTTGGCAAGAACGCCCTCCTCGGACACCTCTGGACTCTGCGCTTTTAGCCAGCCAGTGAAAGCCTCCACCGCGCGTTGTCGACGTTCCCGTGGTTCGGTCCTGCTCATCGCCTCCGACACGGAGGCATGCAGATCCTCGAGCGGCAGTGGCACCGTGGCATCCCGCAGGCTCCCCGGATCATCCGTGAAACGCGGAACGAGTGCGGGACGCAGGAGTGCACCAACCGCCCAGCCTCGGCCCGTGAGATCGCGATGCGTTCGACGGGTAGTTGGGCCTGCGAACTCAACGAGATCCTTCTGAACCACAAGGTTGGACGTCGGGAACGCGATCACGTGCTGGCGTGACGTGTGCCCTGGCTCAATGTCCCATTCGGGGATCCAAAACCACTGCACCAGGTTCGTGATGGACTCGGGCGCGGGCACACGGTGAAACGTGGGAAGCCGGGCAGGGTAGAGGATTCCCTTGAACGAACCCACCATGGGAGGACACTCCTTCATCCAGGCTGTCGCAATTCTCCAAGCCGCTGAGCGGACCTGTGCGTACCGTGAGATCTATGACTGATACTACAAGCCCCGAACTGACCGCGGCCGCCGATGGCCAGCACACGAAATCCGGTATCCCGCACGGCTTCACGAGCCTCACGCCGTTCCTTGCGATCACCTCTGCCAAGGAGGCGATCACCTTCTACCAGGACGTTTTCGGCGCGCGCACCGTAAATGTCACCGAGATCGGCGGGATCGTCGTCCACGCCGAACTTGACTTCGGTCAGGGGCGGCTCCAAATTGGTGAGCCCAACCCCGACTATCACCTCGTCCCGGCACCGAACGGCGACGAGGATTGCTACTCCGTTGGCTTCTACTGCGCCGATGCGGACGCTCTCGTTGCACGCGCCGAGCGGTCAGGGGCCACCGTTCGGGAGCCGCTGTCCACCTTTGTCTCAGTAGACCGGTACGCCAGCATCCGGGATCCCTACGGTGTGCGCTGGTCCATCATGACCCGCGTCGAGGACCTCTCCGAAGAGGAAAGCACACAGCGCGTCGCCGACTGGGCCTCCAAGCAAGGCTGAACCCATGCATCTCACGGACTAGGCATCCGAGACCCTCACGCCGCCGGCGTGCGGACGGTCAGCCGGCTGCGCCGGGTGACCGCGATTACCGCGAGCAGACCGGTCAGCAGCACGATGATGCCGCCGGCTGCCACCGACCAGCGCCCCGAGTTCCGTGGCGATCCACCCCATGAGCGGCGCCCCAACGGCAGTGCCGCCCTGGAGGACGGCCAGGTAGAGGGCCAGCACCCGCCCCCGAAACTGCGGCTCCACGGAGAGCTGAATGCTGGTGTTGCAACTGTTCAGGAACGTGATGGAGGCGAGGCCCACCGGGATCAGAACTACGGCGTAGAGCCAGAACGACGGCGACACGCTGCCTACCAGCGTGAAGAACCCGAGTGCGTGGGCCCCGCCGAGCAGGAGACGCAGCCGGTGGCCGGAACGACGGGGCCGCGAGTAGGGCGCCGGCCAAGGTCGCGACGGCCATGATGGAGCCCAGTAGCCCGAATTCACGCGGTCCCATTCCGAACTCCGCGGTGGACATCAGCGCGTTGGTGATGCGGAAATTCATGCCGAACGCGCCAAGGAATAGTGCCTAGTCAGTGAGAGCTCGCCACTTCAGCAGCCTGCACCCAGTGACTGCCGCGGCATACGCCGGGGTGACTGGGATAGGCTCGCTTCGGACCGGAACAAGCATTGATTCCAACTGTAAGGGGCGGGGAATTCCTTGGATCTACTGGGGGGCATGAGCCGCGACGAACTCCGCATCTTTTCTTGGGTTGCGGCCACCGTCTTCGCGCTTGTGGCGGGCGTCTGGCGTCCGCGCAGGCTTCATTGGACTGCGCTTGGTTCCGTCCTGCTCTTCGCGGCCCTCAACGCGGGTGCCGGGATCTACGTCCTGAACCATTTCGGTGATTCGCGCTGGTCTGCAGGGGGAGAGCCACCGCTGAGCGCTCCGTCGTTTTCCGGGACGCCTGTCGTGGGGCAGTTTCTGGGCCCCCTAGACTCCGCTCTGAACGGAGTGGTCGGCGGGGTGAACGAGTTCCTGGCATTCAAGCAGGCACTTCCCGTAGCGCTGGACTTCCTTGCCGCGTCCGGCTGGGCCTTGCTGGTGTCGTTCCCGCTTGCGATTCTCGCCGCCAGCGTCAGTTACGCCGTGGCTAGGCGCCGAACGGCGGACTTCGAAAAATACCGTGCCACCGTTGACCAGCTCAAAGATGAGCTTGAGCAGATCAAGCGGCAGATCTCATCAGGGAATTCCGTCGGCACGGCACTTCCTGCTGAAGATGAGGTCACTGATGTGCCGCCCGGACTGACGCACAGAGGATGATACAGGTGGGTGCTGGAGTTGGCGTTAGTCCAATCAGTCCCAGTTAGTTGGCAACCCCGATTACAGCATCAGCTGCTGGCCGCATGTTCGTCCTCGTGGCTTTCCTTGCCGGGGCAGGAGGACGGTGGGAAAATGGGCGGATGACAGGCGACCTCCAATGGAGGAAGAAATGCCAGCAGAACTTCCCGGGCTCAGAACCCAGAATGTTGGGGCGGTGACGGCATTATGACCGAGCAGCCGTTGAAGGCGCGTCGCCTGCGTGTGTCAGACATCAACGTCGTCGACCCTCGCACTCTGCGGAAGGCGCTCGGCGGAACCATCGTGGGCAACACCATGGAGTGGTACGACGTCGGCGTCTTCGGATATCTGATCACCACCATGGGTCCGGTGTTCCTGCCCGAGGCGGACAGGGCCGTGCAGAACCTGTTTCTGCTGGGAACCTTCGGCGCCACGTTCATCGCCCGCCCTGTGGGAGGCGTCTTCTTCGGCTGGCTCGGCGACAAGATCGGCCGCCAGAAGGTCTTGGCCATGACCCTGATGCTGATGGCCGGGGCGACGTTCGTCGTCGGCCTGCTTCCCGGGTACGCGGTGGTGGGCATCTGGGCCGCGGTACTGCTGGTGGTCACCAAGCTGATCCAGGGCTTTTCCACCGGCGGCGAGTACTCCGGCGCCACCACGTTCGTGTGCGAGCACGCGCCGGACCACCGCCGCGGCTTCTTCGTCAGTTTCCTGGACATGGGCAGCTACCTCGGCTTCGCGCTGGGGGCCGGGATGGTGTCCGCCCTCCAGCTGGTCCTGGGCCAGGAACAGATGGAGACATGGGGCTGGCGCATTCCGTTCCTCGCCGCTGGTCCGCTGGGCATCGTCGCCATCTACTTCCGCCTGAAGATCGAAGAGTCGCCCGCCTTCAAGGCCACCCAGGAGGCGGAAGCCGTGGCCGCCGCCCACCACGAGACCGGAGACGAGCTCCGCCCGGTGGGACCGGTGGGGATCTTCAAGGACCACTGGCGCAGCATCGTGCTGGCCATGATCCTCGTGGCCGCCGGCAACACCGTGGGCTATGCACTCACGTCCTACATGCCCACGTACCTCACGACCAACAAGGGCTACGACGAGATCCACGGGACGCTGCTGACCGTTCCGGTGTTGGTGGTCATGTCCCTGTGCATCCCCCTGACGGGACGTCTCTCGGACAGGATCGGCCGCCGCCCCGTGCTCTGGATCGGGGCCGTCAGCACGGTGGTCCTGGCGCTTCCTGCGTTCCTTCTGATCTCGATTGGAACCGTTCCGGCCACGCTCGCCGGCTTGGCCATGGTCGCGTTTCCGGTGGCGTTCTTCGTTGCCATTCTCGCATCGGCGCTGCCGGCACTGTTTCCCACGGCGCACCGCTACTCTGCCATGGGCATCGCCTACAACTTCGCCGTGGCGATCTTCGGCGGCACCGCCCCGTTCATCATCGCCGCGCTCATCCAGGCGACGGGCAACGACCTGATGCCGGCGTTCTACCTTATGGCGACGTCGGCCATCGCGGCTGTCGCCATCTACTTCCTGCCGGAATCCGCCCATCGGCACCTGCCGGGTTCCATGCCCAGCGTGGACTCGGAAGCAGCCGCCCGCGAGCTGGTGGCGACGCAGGACCACAACCCCCTGCTGGAGATGGATACGCTCCCGTTCGACAGCAGCTACGAGGCCGCGGGGGCGTCTCACGCGGGGCAACAGGGGAGGCCGACGGCGGGCTGACGCCGTCATGGACGTCCGCCGCCCCTTTAGTTCTGGGGGATTAAGTTCTGGGGCAATTAGTGCCTGGGCAGTGCGTCCTGGGCTGCCGGTTCCGTGCTTTGGTGCCCTGCCCGGCCGGCCTCTCGGCTGCCTGGCGGATAGGCGTGCCTGCGGCCCGCCAGAATCATCACCAGGGCAGCAGCCACCGGAACGGCGGCCGCTACCGGCACCAGGAGCGGCCCGGCCGTGGTGAGGGCTGCCGCGCCGTAGACCGCCCCGATGGTGATGCCCACCTGGATGGTCAGCACGGTGAGGCCGTTCGCGGCGTCCTTGTAGTCGCGGCCGGCCCGGAGGATGGCGGACTGGTTGTAGATGCCGATCGCGCCGAGGCCGGCACCCCAGACGGCCATGAGCACGATGGCGCCGGGAAGGGTGACCCCGAGCACGGGGAGCAGGAGCATCGAAACGGCGACGGCCGCCGTCGTGATCAGCAGCGAACGGCGCGGCCGTGAATCCACGGTGAGGCCTGCAATCCAGATGCCGACCAGGCCGGAGGCGCCGAGCACCGTGAGGGAGAGGGTGATGGCGTAGTCCGGCAGGCCTGCTTCGCGGATGAACGGGGCGATGTAGGTGAAGAGGGCGAAGTGCGCCATGAGCAGCAGCGGCCAGGCGACGGCCACGATCTTGACGCCGGGCTGGCCGATCGCCTTGCGAAGGGAGGGGCGCGGGGCGTCGGGGATGCGGCGGACTGTGGGGAGAAGCCAGAGCGCCAGGGCGGCCAGGAGGATGCCGGTCCCGGCGAGGATCAGGAAGGATGCACGCCAGCCGAGGAGTCCGCCGAGGGCGGTGCCCACCGGGGCTCCGATGGCCAGGCCCAGGCTGTTGCCGGTGAACACGACGGCGATCGCCTTGCCCACCTTGTGGGCCGGCACGATCCGGGCGACGAACGGCGCCATGGTGGACCAGAGCACGCCGTGGGCCAGGCCGCCCACCAGCCGGGCGGCCAGGGCCGCGCCGAAGTCGGACACCAGGCCGACGAGGACGTTGCTGATGGCGAAGGTCAAAACCAGCACCACGAGCAGCACATTCCGGGGAACCCGCGCGAGCAGCATGGTGGCCGGAATGACGGCGACCACGATGATGGCTGCGTAGCCGGCGGTCAGATAGCCGGCCACAGGTTCGGAGACGTTCAGGCCGGCGCTGATCTGGGGCAGCAGGCCGGAGGGCAGGAGTTCGGTGGTGATGGCGGTGAAGCCGATGGCGGCCAGGACCAGCAGGGCGCCGAAGGGCAATCGGTCACGTGCGGTAGCGGAGGTCGGGGAAGACACGGGTGGTTCCATTCAAGGAGAGGGGAGGAGGGCGGCGCCGGTTGCCGGAGTCCTTCATCAAAGTTACCCGATTTATTCAGCGGGAGGCAGGGTCTGTCAGTCCCTGTCTCGGCGGGAATACCACTCTTGGGCAGGCGCTGTTTATGCTCCGCCGTCCATCAGGCGCATGAACATGGTCCGGTGCAGGATGTTCGGTCAGCACGCTCCGCGGCGGTCGTCCGCCGCAAGGGTTCCGCCGCGCGGCCCCGTCGGCGGACCCCGCACCGGAAGCGATTATACTTTTTCGATAGATAATCGATTCTAAGTACGATAGTATTTTGTAATGCAGGTCCGTTGATGACGCGATCTGAAAGTGCCGCGTAACGAGTAGGAGACAAGGATGTCTTGGGGATTGATCAGCGCCATGGGCCACGTAAGTATTCAGACGACCGAACTCAGTAAATCCGTCTTTGATGCAACTCAGATCCTCGGACTCCGCGAAACGGAGCGGACGTCCGATGCCGTGTATCTCGCTGCCGCTAATGTCCACCACGAACTCGTCTACGTCGAGTCGGATGTCGATGGCGTTGATGGTTTAGGCCTTGTAGCAGCGAATGGCGACGCACTGCGTGAGATCCGCCGGCGCGTGGAGGATGAGAACTTCACTATCGTCAGCAATAATCCCCGCGGTGTTGGTATCGAGGATGGCTTCTCCTTTATTGGGCCCGAAGGCTTCGTGTTCGAAATCTACGTGGGCATGCAGGAGAACGTTTCCCTCCAGCAGTCCTTCGGCCCAGACCGCTACGGGCATGTCAACTTTCACCCCAGGGACGTTGGCGGCATGATGCGGTTCCTGCATCGGGTCCTGGACTTCCGGCTCTCGGACGTCATCGGCGACGACTTTGCCTACTTCATGCGTTGCAACCCTGATCACCACGGCATCGCCCTGGTCCGCGGCGAAGGAACGCTGCACCACCATGCGTGGCAGACGCAAAGCATTGCTGACCTCGGCAAACTCGGTGACAGGCTGAACAAACTCGGCCGGGAGCTGATCTGGGGCCCGGTCCGTCACGGGGCCGGCCACAATATCGCCGCCTACTTCGTGGAAACCTCGGGCGCCGTCGTCGAGCTTTACACGGATCTGGAGCAGATCTACGACGACTCCCGTCCTCCGGTGGTGTGGGGCGAGGACGAGAACTGGTACAACATGTGGGGCGAATACCGCCCCTTGGAGTTCCGCAAGTTCGGGCTTGCTCCGGTGGACCGCCGGTCCCTCAGCAGCCTGCACCACTGACGGATTCCGCGTTCCCATGTCCCAGACCCTTTCCCGGCGCAGATTAAACACTTTCGCCAAAGTTATGTTTAATCGATTGGCCTTCTTCTGTGATCTGCGTCATGCTTGGAAGTGCGAATGAAGGGGTTGCCTCGGGACGTGACCAACAACGCCGTCGGTCACCAAACTCTCACAGCTTTCGAAAAGAGATCACGTTGAACCCGAAAACAGCCCAGAGAAATAAGGGGCCGGTGAATCTGCCCTCGAGCAGGAAGCCAGCAGCGGCCGACTCGCTGAACACCAAGGACATGCGCCGCATCCTCGGCTCCAGTCTCATCGGCAGCATCATCGAGTACTACGACTTCATTCTTTACGCCACCGCTGCATCCCTGGTTTTTGATCGAGTTTTCTTTGCCAACCTCGGTCCGGGTCTTTCCCTGTTTGCCTCCTTTGCGACCCTTGCGGCAGGATACGTTGCCCGGCCCGTAGGCGGCATCATCTTCGGCCACTTCGGCGACCGCCTCGGCCGGAAGCAAATGCTGGTGCTGTCGATGCTCATGATGGGCGGCGCCACCGTCGTTATAGGTTTCCTGCCCACGACGGCACAAATAGGGGTTGCGGCGCCAATTATGCTGGTGCTCCTGCGGATCATCCAGGGCATTGCTGTCGGCGGGGAATGGGGCGGCGCCACTTTGATGGCCTTGGAGCACGCCCCTGCGAACAAGCGCGGCCTCGCGGCAGCGTTCGCCAATGCCGGCGGACCGGCCGGTGGGCTGCTGGCCACCCTGGTCGTGTCCGCTGTATCCGCCCTGACCGGCGACCAGTTCCTGGTCTGGGGCTGGCGGATACCCTTCCTGCTCAGCGCCCTGCTGATCCTGGTTGGCATGATCATCCGCCTCAGGGTGGCAGAGACGCCCGTCTTCCAGAAGCTCGACGCCGAGGCCGCCAAGATAAAGCACCCGCCTCTGTTCGAGGTGCTCCGCCACCATCCGCGCGTCGTTCTGGTCACCCTCGTGGCGACCCTGGGGTTCTACGCCTGCCAGGGACTGCTGACTGTCTGGGGTGTCTCCATGGCGGTGGCAAGCGGCGTTGACCGCTCCGGCGTCCTGAACTGGAAGGGAGTCGCCGCCGTGGTGACGGTGGCCGTTTGCTTCTATTCAGCACGGCTCAGTGACCGGATCGGCCGGCGCGCTGTCCTCACCGGCGCGGGCGTGGCAGCCGTCCTTCTGGCATTTCCGCTGATCATGTTGCTGACGAATGGGACCCTCTGGGGCTTTGCGGTGGCAGTGGTTGTCGGCAACGGATTGGTTCAGGGGGCACTCGCTGGACCCATCGGCGCTTTCATCTCCGAACAGTTCCCCACCGGCGTCCGTTATACGGGAGCGTCCCTGTCTTACCAGGGAGCCTCGATGATTGGCGCGGGCTTTACCCCGATGATCGCCACGGGCCTGGTTCTCGCAGCCGGCGGCGGCGTATGGATGGTGGCCGCGTTCTGGATCGTCATCCTGGCGGCGGGCCTCGTGGCAGTGCGCCTGACGCGTGAGGGCTCGCGCCTCAAACTCGACACAGTCTAGGCATACCCGCACGCGGCACCCTCGGCTGATGCGCCCTGGCGGGCGGTGTCAGTTCGACGGCGGGTTGTCCGCGGGTAGCATTGTCAATTTTATTGAACTCATAGCGCTGAAACTTCTCATTTACGCGACAACTCATGACTGCCATGCTGGAGGCAGCGAGGCGCTCGGATAGGCGCACATCACGAAAGGAACCAGGCAATGAAGCCTAAGAATCACATGGTGCTCACCACCTTCATGCTGCCCGCGGGCTACCACAAGGACAGCTGGCGGATGGAAGGAAGCCGGGCCGAAGAACTGGGCAACCTTGATTTCGTGGCAGACCTGACCGCCATGGCCGAGGCCGCAAAACTTGACGCCGTATTCTTCGGCGACATCGTCCATGCCAACACGGTGATGCGGGGCGACATCAAGATGAACGGGTTCTATGAACCTATGACCGTGCTCGCGGCTCTGGCCGCCAGGACGAAGAACATCGGCCTGATCGGGACCATGTCCACGTCATTCTCCGAGCCTTACAATCTTGCCCGGCAGCTGTGCGGACTGGACCACATGTCCAACGGCAGGGCCGGCTGGAACATCGTCACGTCGTCGGACGGTTTCAGCAACTACGGTGTGGAGGACGTTCCCGACCCCGCCGTGCGTTACCGGCGGGCCACCGAGTTCGTTGACGTTGTGCAGCGCCTCTGGGACAGCTGGTCCGATGATGCCATCATCGTGGACAGGGCCTCCGGCGAGTACGTGGACCGGAGCAAGCTCAAGGCCATCCGGCACAAGGGTGAGTTCTTTGAAGTCGAGGGCCCTATCAACATGCCACGGTCACCGCAGGGACGTCCCGTGCTGGTCCAGGCGGGATCCTCGGGACCAGGAATGGACCTGGGTTCCTCCGTGGCTGACGGCATCTACACCGCCCAGCCGTTCAAGGAACCGTCCATCGAGTTCTATACCAAGTTCAAGAACATGGTGGCCGAGAAGGGAAGGAACCCCGACGACGTCAAAATCATCCCGGGCATCCTGCCGATTCTGGGCGACACCGAGAAGGAAGCACACGACCTCGCGAACGAGCTGGCCGGCTACGTGCACCTGGGCAACGGCCGCAAGCAGGTGGGCGCCGACCTCAAGATGGACCTTTCCGAGCTGGAGTTCGATGAATCGATCCCGGTCGAGTGGTTCTCCGACGACCCCCGGATGGGTAGCCGCTACCAGATCTACCGCAAGAAGAGTGTTGACATGGGCATGACCTTGCGCGAGCTGATCGTGGATCTGGCCCGCTCCACCGGACACCAGTGGATGGCCGGCACTCCCTCCCAGGTGGCTGACCGCATGGTGGACTGGTTCGAGTCCAAGGCCTGCGACGGGTTCAACCTCAATGCTCCCTTCAACCCGGGCGGATTCAAGCTCATCTGCGACAAGCTGGTGCCGGAACTCCAGGACCGGGGCTACTTCCGGTCCGAGTATGAGGGCACCACGCTCCGTGACAACCTTGGACTCTCACACCCGTCTGCGTAGGGCCACTCGGCTTAGGCCTGCTCAGCAGCGGAGCCGGCGGAACCAAACCGTTCGACGGCGACATCCACCCACGCCTGGGCGCGGGCATTCAGCCGCATGCTCCGCGTCCAGGCCAGCGAAACGGTGGCCGGGGTGCGGGTGTTGACACGGGGCTCCGCAACCCTTTTGAGGACAACCTTCAGCTCCTCGTACGGCGCGTCCAGCATGGGCTGCTGGAAGAGCACAGCAACGCCGCGGCCGCTCGCCACCAGGGACCGGACCGTGGCGTAGCTGCGCGAGCGGTGCCGGATGTCCGGAGTGAGCCCGGCATCCCGGTACATGTCCAGGATGCGCGTGGAAATGGGCGGGGCGTCGAAGAAAATGAGCGGAATGGCTGCCACGTCCCTGAGCGAGACCACCTCTGCCTCACGCAGCGGATGGTCAGCCGGAAGCAGGATGTAGGGCTCCACGGACAGCAGCGGGGCCGTCTTAAGAGCAGGGGAAATGTCCATGTCGTAGACGAAGGCGGCGTCGATGGAACCGTTGAGCAGGCGCTCCTGAAGATCCTCGTGGTAGCCCTCGATGAAATCCACCTCCACGTGTGGGCATTGGCCTGCAAAGTCGGCCAGCATCGGGGGGATGATGGTGGGCCCCAGTGGCATGAAGCACCCGACGGTCAGCGGGCCGCGGATGTCCGTCCTGTCCCTCTTGGAGAGCGACGCGATCTCGTCCGCGAGATCAAGAAGCTGGCGTGCCTGACGGAACACGACGATGCCTGTCGACGTCAGCGTGAGTCCCTTTGACTTGCGCTTGATGCACAGCTGCGCTCCGACGATCCGCTCGAGTTCCGCGATGGACATGGAGATGGCCGACGGCGCCATGTGCAGCCGCCGTGCCGCCTCGCTCATGGTTCCGGTTTCGGCCGCCACCACGAAGTGAAGGACCTGGCGGAGGGTGATCGAGGGGTTGAGGCTGATATTCACATTGTCAATTCTACTGACAACGTTGAGCAGAAAGAGACGATTTACTTGAGAAGCTCTGCTTGTCATCATGAAAGAAATGGCTCCGACCGCCGGCGCCACAGTTATCGCCGCAGCAGCGGCACCCCCTCCCGAAAGTGACGTGAACGTAGATGGACGCCCAAGCCAGATTCCTCGACCAGGCAGAAGCCATTGTCGGCGCCGACAATGTTGTCCGTGCCACGCCCAAAGAGGGCTACATCGATCCGTACCCCCTGAACACCGGCCGGGCGAAGTGGCCGGGCGTGCGTCCCGGGAGCGTGGAGGAGGTCCAGGCGACCGTCCGGCTCGCCAACGACACCGGCGTTCCGCTGTGGTCCTTCTCCAAGGGCAAGAACCTGGGCTACGGGGGACCGGAACCGCGCACACGGGGAATGGTGGCGCTCGATCTGAGCCGCCTCGACAAGATCATCGAGGTGAACGACCAGCTTAACTACGCCGTCATCGAGCCCGGAGTCAGCTTCTTCGACCTTTTCGAACACATCCAGGAGAAGGACCTGAAGCTGTGGATGTCAGTTCCCGCCCTCGGGTGGGGGTCGGTCCTGGGCAACGCGCTGGACCGCGGCTACGGCATGACGCCCATGGGGGACCATGTGCAGTCCATTTGCGGCATGGAGGTGGTTTTGCCGGACGGCGAACTGGTGCGGACCGGAATGTGGGCCATGGAGGGAACGGAACTCGGGCCCATCTTCAAAGGCGGCTTCGGCCCGACCCTGGACAGCATCTTCACCCAGTCCAATCTCGGCATTGTCACCAAGATCGGACTCTGGCTGATGCCCTGGCCGGATGTTTACATCAACGGCGACGTTGTGGTGGAGCGCGAGGAGGACATGCCCAGGTTGGTGGACATCCTGACCCAGCTCCGGCGCGAGGACGTCATCCAGAACAACGCCCTCTGCGGCAACGTGGTGCGGGCGGCCACCATGAACGGTCCGCGCTCGCGCTGGTATGAGGGCGAGGGGTCCATTCCGGACGACCGCCTGGAGGAAATGCGCCAGGAGATGGGCATTGGCCAGTGGAACGCCAAGTTCGCCATCTACGGCGACAAAGGGCTCGCCCAGCGAAGGCTTGAGATCATTCGGGAGCGCTTCGCCGGACTTGAAGGGTTCACCGTCAAAGCCCGTCTCTATGAAGGTGCGGAAGGCGTGCAGGTCGCTTATGACGACATTGCCGACATGGACCGCACGCAGATGGCCGGAGTGCCCACGCTCAAGCCGCTGTCCACGGTGGCATGGGCGGCGGAAAACGGCGGGCATATTGATGCGGCCCCCATCATTCCCGCCCGCGGGGAGGAAGTGTGGGCGTTCTACCGGGAAGCCAAAGAACTGTACCGCCGGTTCGGCTTCGACCTGTACATCGGTTACCACCTGTACCCGCGCCACATGGTGCACGTGACCATGATTTTCTTCGAAAACGACAACCAGGAGCAGCTGGCGCGCGCACGGGCGCTCTACTCAGCCTTGCTGGCGGCTGCCCGCAGCCATGGTTACGCGCCCTACCGCAGCCATGTGGACTACATGGACGTCATCGCCGACGGTTTCGACTACAACAACAACGCCATCCGCCGGCTCCAGGAGACGCTGAAGGACGCGCTGGATCCCAACGGCATCCTGTCGCCCGGAAAACAGGGGGTCTGGCCGCGGCGTTACCGCGAGGTCGGAGCGGAGGCGCCCGACGGCGTCGCGGAGTCGGCTGTCCCGCTGTAGAGCGGCTGTCCCCGGCTTTCCCTTAACGGCGAAAGGGGCCGGACGCTGGTTGAACAAACCAGCGTCCGGCCCCTTCCGCCTGCCTCTTCCGCCTGTCCCTTTTCGCCTGCCCTTTTTCGCCTGCCGACTAGGCGCCGCTGATATTGATCGCGACGGACTTGACCTCGGTGTAGGCCTCCACGCCCTCGCGGCCGTTCTCCTTGCCCCAGCCGGACTGCTTGAACCCGCCGAACGGCATATTCGCATCCATGCCGCCCGCGGCGTTGACCCGCACGTTGCCCGCCTTGATCCTGCGTGCGAACTGGTGGGCCCTGGAAATGTCCTTCGTCCAGATGGTGGAGGAGAGTCCATAGACCGTGTCATTCGCGCGCGCCACTATGTCTGCAACACTGTCCGAATCGCGGAAGGTTGCCGCAGAGAGCACGGGCCCGAAGATCTCCTCCCGGACCACCCTCATGTCATGAGTGGTGTTGCGGAGGATGGTGGGCTGGATGAAGAAGCCATCCCCGGGAACTGCGGCGCCGCCCGTGACCAGCTCCGCGCCCTCCTCGCGGCCGCTCTGGATATAGCCGAGGATCCTTTCGCGCTGCTGGGCGGAAATCACCGGACCGATCTGGGTCTGCGGGTCGGTCCCGGCGCCGATCCGCAGCGCCGTTGCCCTTTGCGAGATTCCTGCGATCACCTCATCCGCCACCGCCTCGTGGACGTACAGGCGGGAGCCCGCAGCGCACACCTGGCCGGCGTTTCCGAAGATGCTCATCGCCGCCCCGTCGATCGCCCGCTCGAGGTCCGCGTCCGGGTAGATGACCACAGGGGATTTGCCGCCGAGCTCCAATGAGACGCGCTTCAGGTTCCCCGCGCAGGAGGCCAGCAGGTGCTTGCCCACGGCTGTCGATCCGGTGAAGGAGATCTTGTCCACGAGCGGGTGGTCCGCGATCCGCTGGCCGGCGACGGCGCCGAGGCCCTGGACAATGTTCAGCACGCCCGGCGGGAAGCCGACCTCCAGGGCCAGTTCACCCAACCGGACCGCTGTGAGGGGCGTGAGTTCCGCGGGCTTGAGCACCACGGTGCAGCCTGCTGCCAGAGCGGGCGCCAATTTGGCGGCGGTGATGGCCAACGGGCTGTTCCACGGAACGATCAAACCCACGACGCCGATGGCTTCCCTGAGCGTGTAGGCGTGCCATTCCCCGGGCAGGGAGACGTTGCGCGTCTCGCCATTGAGCTTTGTCGCCCAGCCGGCGTTGTAGCGGAACGACTCCGCGGCTCCGCCGATTTCGAATGCCCGGGCAATGCCAAGGGGCTTGCCCGTGTTCAGCGTTTCGAGCAGGGCCAGCTCGTCACCGGCGGCGTCGATGGCCTCTCCGAGCTTCCAGATCAGACGGCTCCGCTGCGCCGGCGACATTGCCGGCCACGGACCCGAGTCGAAGGCCCGGCGGGCAGCCTGGACTGCACGGTCCACGTCATCGGCGCTGGCGGAAGCGGAATCCACGAGGTGCTCTCCGCAGGAGGGATCGATGATGGACAGCGGCTCGGCTCCGCCTTCCACCCACTCTCCGTCGATCAGCAGGCGCAGCGGCCCGCCCAGCAGGTCCGGCCGGGCAGTGGTGGGGAGGGTCTGGGTAAGGGGCGTCATTGGCTTCCTTCCGGGAGGCTGCTTACTGCGGAATCGGGTTATGCAATCTGTGATGGTTGCCACATCACGTTGTCCAAGATACATTGTTATAGGAATTATGCATTTATTCGCGTCAGTACTCAATGAGGAGATTCTGGATGGAAAAGCACAAACGCCGCTCACTTTTGGCGAAAGTCCTGACACCGGCTGTTGCCGGTCTTACCCTGCTGTCCCTCGCCGCCTGTGGGGCCCCAAGCACTGCTAGCGGTGCCGCCGGCGCCTCGGAAGGCAAGACGTCCATCAAGGTGGTCGTGGCGCCCATCCAGTTCGAAACGGCGTACATCGCCAAGGAAAAGGGCTTCTTCGATGAAGCCGGCCTGAGCGTCGAAATCGTCCCCGGTGCCGATCCCTCGGCCAACCTGGCCCAGACCGTCAGCGGGCAGGCGGACATCACCACGGCATCCTGGGGCGTCATGACCACAGCCACGGCGAAGGGCATGCCGGTGAAGGTGATCTCCGGAAACGGCGTCGTTGATCCCAACGTCGACAATTCCGGAATACTGATCCCCAAGGACAGCGGCATCAAGACCGTCGCTGATCTGAAGGGCAAGAACGTGGCCGTCGTCGGCGTGAACACCGGTGGCGACATCCCGATGCTCCAGGCGGCAGCAGCGGCAGGAATCGACCCCAAGTCGATTACGGAAATCGCCGTTCCCTACGCGGGCATGCAGGCAGCTCTGGAGCAGGGAACGGTTGATGCAGCGTTCGCGGCGGATACCTTCTACCACCAACTCGTCGACGCGGGCTTCAAGAGCATCGCCAGCCCGGTGCGCGAATTCCAGGGCAACATGCCCGTCACCGTCTGGGCTGCCACCGACGCGTGGCTCAAAAGCAACCCCGGTACGGCCAAGAAGTTCAATGACGCAATGGCCAAGGCAGCTAAGTTCTACGCGGACCCGGCAAACGTCAAGGCGATCGTGGACATCACCGCACGGATCAAGCAGGTGGACGCCGCGAAGGTCAATCCCAAGTCCTACGTGCCGGTTAATACTTCCATCAACCTGGTGACCGGACAGGCCGGCATCGACGCCATGAAAGAGCTCGGGTTCGTCAGTAAGCCGTTGACCGCCGAGGCCATGCTCTGGGCCGACGCGCCGCGCTTCACCAAGTAACGCTGCACGGGCTCAGGAACATGACGGAGAGATCGATATGAAGACAAGCACAAAGTCGCTGGACTGGGGTTTGACCACCCAGCGGCTGTTGGCAGTGGCTGCACTCCTGGCCATCTGGCAGGTGATCATCTGGAGCGGCACGCTTCCTTCGATGACGCCAGGAGTCGCCGCCCTTGCGGCCTCCATCGGCGCGTCGCTGGCCTCGGCAACGTTCTGGTCAGCGTTGGCGCAGACCATGACCGCAGCCGTCAGCGGTTGGCTAATCGCAGTGGCAGTTGGAACGGTACTCGGCCTGCTGATCGGCTCCGTCCGCGCGCTGGACCGCTCGACGTCGATCCTGATCGACTTCGGGCGTTCCTTCCCGGTGCTGGCGCTGATGCCGGTGGTCATCATGCTCCTGGGTGCCACAGCCCAGATGGAGACCGTCGTCGTCGCCCTGTCCTGCCTCTGGCCCGTGCTGGTGCAGACAATCTATGGCGCCCGGCGCATGGAATCTGCGGTGGTGGATACAGTGCGGATCTTCCAGATTCCCGCGTTGCTCCGGTTCCGCCGGGTCCTGCTCCCGAGCGCCACCCCCTTCATTGCCACCGGAATCCGGATCTCGGCCTCGATCTCCATCCTCGTGGCCGTCGGCGTCGAGGTGCTCAGTCAGACGCCGGGAATCGGCCGGCAGATCACCCTGGCCCAGCAGGCACAGCGATGGGATTCGGCGTTCGCATACCTCTTCTTCGCCGGGTTGGTGGGTTGGAGTATCGCCAGCCTGCTCAACTTCGCCGAGGGCCGGATCCTCAAATGGAACAGGCAGAACAATGACTGATACAGCCCTTCGTTCGGCACCAAAGCCGGGAACTGGGACCAGGGCAAGGAGACCGGAAGCGGAGCGCGTGCGCAGCCGTCCCGCCCAGATGGCCCTGAACGTACTGCAACGGGCGTGGCTGATCGTCGTCGTGTTCGCCATTTGGTGGATCGCGTCGGCGGACAGCACCAACGTTTTCATCCCTTCCCTCGAGTCGATCCTGACCAGCCTGGGCCGGGACCTCTTCAACGGCGTGATCGCCGAGGGAGCCGCCTACAGCCTGGGGAACCTTGCTGCCGGCCTCCTGATCGCGGTGGCCGTCGGAATTATCGGGGGACTGATCCTCGGTGAGACGAAACGGCTGCGGGAAATTGTGGATCCGGTCATCCACTTCTTCCGGTCCGTTCCCCAGGCCGCGCTGGTTCCGCTGATCATCGGCGCGTTCGGAATCGGACAGGGGCCCAAGATCTACACGATCGCGTTTGCCTGCATGTGGCCGGTGCTGCTGAACACCATTGACGGTGTTCTGGGCGTCGAACCGACCATCCGGAAGTTCTCCAGGGTCTACCGGATCCCGCGCGGGCTGCATTTCCGCAAGGTGGTCCTCCCGGCCGCGCTGCCGCAGATCGTGGCCGGCGTCCGCGTGGCGCTTCCGATCGGAATCACGGTCATGGTGGTGAGCGAACTTTTCGCCGCCAACAAGGGCCTGGGTTTTTATATCCTCAATTCCTCCGCGACCTTCATGGTGCCCGAGACGTGGGCGGGCGCGCTGCTCGTTGGCGTCATCGGATACAGCCTCTCCCTCCTGTTCGTCGTCCTTGAACGCAGGATCCTGAGCTGGTACTTCAAGTCAGGCGCAAAATGACACCCCCGATCCAACAGAAAATTGAAGGAGCTTCCATGGCCATTCAGGCAGCGCCCGAAGAGGTGCAGGTGGCGACGAAGCCGCTGCTCCAGGTCCAAGGGCTGACGATGAGTTACGGCTTCGGTGACTCCGAGAACAAGATCCTGAACGATCTGAACCTCGATGTAAACGACGGGGAATTCGTCTCCATCGTCGGTCCGTCCGGCGTCGGCAAGACCACCCTGCTGCGGTGCCTCTCGGGCCTGATCCAACCCCGGAGCGGCACCGTGAGCGTCGGCGGGGAAGTCATCAACGGCCCCCACCGGGACCTTGCCGTGGTCTTCCAGGACTACAGCCGCTCGCTCATGCCCTGGATGACCACACTGGAGAATGTTGCCTTTCCATTGCAAGGCCGCGGCGTGGGCAAAAAAGAACGGAATGAAACCGCGGAGAAGAACCTTGCGGCCGTGGGCCTGGCGGGCCAGGGCCACAAGTATCCGTGGGAAATGTCGGGGGGCATGCAGCAGCGCGTGGCCATCGCCCGGGCCCTGGCCTATAACGCCAAGGTCCTGCTGATGGACGAACCGTTCGCCTCAGTGGACGCCCAGACCAGGTTCGACCTCGAGGACCTCGTGATCGACCTCCAGGCGACCCTGGGCGTAACCATCATCCTGGTCACGCACGACATCGATGAAGCGCTGTACCTGGCGGACAAGGTGATCGTCTTGGCGGAGAAGCCCGCCACCGTGGTGGACGTGATCGAGACCGGCTTCGGTGACCACCGCGACCAGGTCGAGACCAAGGCGGACCCCCGCTTTGCGGATGCACGGGCACGCATCCTGCACCGCCTGCGGGACCACTAGGCCCGACGCGGCCCAACTGACAAAGCCCTCCGGGTTCCCTTACTGGGATCCCGGAGGGCTTTCTGCGCCTGCGCCTGGGGCTGGGCTCCCGGGCTAGTACAGCTAGGCGGCTAGGCTTTGGCCTTCTCGCGGACGCTCTCGGCGGTGCCCTCCTCGATCGCGGACTTCAGGATGGCGTGCAGCGTCGTCTCGTAGTGGTTCCGGATGAGCCGGGAGGCAAGCTCGGCATTCCTGTCCAAAGCCGCGGCGAGGATTTCCCGGTGCTCCTGGGCGATGTCGCGGCCCGTGGCGCGGGTGGCGTGGCCCGCCCAGCGGCCGTACAGCTGGGACAGGTCGGACAGTGTCGAAGCGAGGTCGATCAGCACAGGGACACCGCAGGCCTCGAGTAGCTTGGCATGGAAGGCCTGGTGGGCGTGGTTCCAGGCATCCGTCAGCTCGCCGCTCTCGTCGCGGTAAAGGGTCCGCTCCAGCGTGTGGTGGGCTGCGATCAGCTCGGATTCCCACGCCAGATCTCCGCGCTGGACCGCCAGTCCGATCCCGAACTCCTCCGAGACACAGCGCAGTTCGTTGATGTCCTTGATCTCGGCCAGCGAGAGCGTCGGCACGAAGAAGCCACGGTTCGGCTTGAGGGTCACCAGACGGTCCCCCACGAGACGCGTCAGCGCCTCACGGATGACCGTACTGCTGGTCTTGTAATGCTTAGTGAGCGCAACCAGCTGGAGCTTGTCTCCTGCGGCCCAGCGGCCGGCCAGAATGTCATCCCGGAGCGAGTCCCGGATCTGGGTGCTGAGGGTCTCAGATTCGATACTTTTCGACATGTGCATTATTCTACCCGCCGCAGGATAATGTTTTCTTTATTGACTTATGCAATATCGATACTAGACTTGAAGCAGCCCCACGGAGAGACCTCAAGCACAGCAGGTGTCAGGGCGCGGTGGCACGAGACTCCCGCAACGCCGTCGTTGGGGAAAGGCCTCCATGTGCAGGCCGTGCCATCGAAGCCCCCGTAAAGATTCCGTCACCACCAAGGAGAACCGCCGTGACCAACTCCACCACCGAAGCAGTCCAAGCCCGCGAGGAGTGCTCTGTCGACGACCTCTACTGGAGGGACCGGTACGAGCCCATCACGGAAGACGACCAGTTCCTGCGCCAGGTCGTCGACACCTCCGACCTTCCGGCGCTGATGGTGGCGCTTGCGGCAGTAACGGGAGACTTCTCCATCCTGCGCGAGGACCTGCGTCCCCCACAGCCGCCGGCGGAGATCGTCGGCAAGCCGCACGGCGGCATGAGCCCGGAACAGCAGGCACAGGCCCGCGGACTCGCATTCGAGGCGCTTAAGCGGGTGCGCGAGGAGCAGCTGACCAGCGTCGGGATGCTGACCGAGGCTCAGGCCGATGACATCGTGACCTGGATCACCAACGCGGCCAACCCCGAGTACCACCCCATGCTGATGCATGACATGGCCCTGGTGGAGGGCAAGAGCGGCAAGCCGACGTGGGACTTCGATGAGATCGCCGTGGGGCGGGACTTCAGCGTGGCCGTCATCGGTTCCGGGGTCTCCGGCATGGCGGCTGCCTACCGGCTGAAACAGGCCGGGATTCCCTACACCGTGTTCGAGAAGGGGCACACCGTCGGGGGCACCTGGTGGAAGAACACCTACCCGGGTGTGCGCCTCGATACACCGAACTACGCCTACAGTTTCTCCTTCGCCCAGCGTGACGACTGGCCCCAGCAGTTCTCGCAGGGATCGGAGATCTTCGAATACACCCGGCAGGTCGCCGAGCGTGGCGGCATCCTAGGTGAGATCGAGTTCAACACCGAGGTCACTTCCGCCAGCTACGACCAGGCCACAGGACTGTGGAACGTGGACATCATCGACGCCGCCGGCCAGCCGGTCAGCCGGCAGTTCAATGCCGTGCTCTCCGCCGTCGGTCAGCTGGACCGCCCCAAGTACCCGGACGTTCCGGGACGCGAGGACTTTGCCGGCATCCAGATGCACTCGGCCGAGTGGGACAACAGCGTCGACGTGACCGGCAAGCGCGTGGCCGTCATCGGCACCGGCGCCAGCGCCTACCAGATTGTCCCTGCGATCGTGGACCAGGTCTCATCGCTGACCGTCTTCCAGCGCAGCTCACCCTGGATGCTGCCCACCCAGGGCTACTACGCGGACATGCCTGACTCGGTCCAGTGGCTGGTCCGCAAGCTCCCGCACTACGGACAGTGGCTGCGGTTCTGGCAGCACTGGCTCGGCGTCGAAGGCCGGCAGCACACCACCGTGGCGGAACCGGGCTGGGACAAGCCTGGCAGTGTGTCCGCCGTCAACGCGAAGTGGCGCCAAGGGCTGACCGACATTCTGGCCAAGCAGTACCAGGACCGCCCGGACCTGCTCGCCAAGGTCACCCCGGACTACATCGTGGGCGGCAAGCGCATGCTCCGGGACAACGGCGTCTGGGCCGAGTCGCTGAAGAAGCCGCAGTCCGCGCTGGTCACCGAGGGCATCGAACGCATGACCCCGGCGGGCATCGTCACCAAGGACGGGGTGCTCCACGAGGTGGACATCATCGTCTACGCCACAGGCTTCCAGGCCTCGCAGTTCCTTGAGCCACTGAAGATCACCGGCCTCAACGGCACCGACCTGCATGACTACTGGGGCGGCGATGCCAAGGCCTTCGCGGGCCTCACAGTTCCGAACTTCCCGAACCTGTTCATCATCACCGGCCCCAACACCGGCCACGTGGTTAACGGCAGCCTGTACTCGATGATCGAATACGGCGTCGAATACATCCTCGAGTCGCTGCGTCTCATCATTGAAAACGACCTCAAGGCCCTGGATCTGAAGCAGGAAGTCCTTGACGCGTTCGTCGCGGGCCTCGATGCGGCCAACGCCACCAAGGCCTGGGGCCATCCCAGCGTGCACACCTGGTACAAGAACAAGTTCGGCCGTGTCTCCCAGATCTGGCCCCACCCGGTACTGGACTTCTGGAAGATCACCCGCACCGTGAACCTCGACGACTACAACCAGCTGGCATGAGCGCCGCTGCAACGGAACCGCTGGCGGGGCTCCGCGCCGGGGAGGCCTTGTACGTCGCGGAAACGGACGACGGCGTCGTCTGCGTCCGCGGCGTCCGGTACGGCGAGCGGCTGGATCCCTCAGACCGCTTCTCCGCGCTGGGTGATCCGTCACCCGAGCGGCCTCAGGCCCCTGCGACGGTGTTCCCGCAGGGTCCAGGATCCCTGGACTGGTTGCTCGGCCCCGCACTGTCCCGGATGCCGCAGAGCGAAGATTCCTTCCTGCTGGACATCTGGGCGCCTGAAGGTGCGAAGGACCTCCCGGTCCTGGTCTTCCTGCCCGGGGGAGCCTTCATCAGCGGCGCCGGGAATGTCCGCTGGTACGACGGCGCCCGGCTCGCCCAGGAGGGCGGCGCCGTGGTGGTCACCGTCAACTACCGGCTGGGTGCGCTCGGACTGCTCGACGGCGCCGGCGGCACTGCGGACCTTGGTCCGCGCAACCTTGCCGCCGGGGACATCCTGCAGGCGTTGACATGGATTCACCGGAACATCGCCGCGTTCGGCGGCAATCCCTCGGCCACCACCCTGGCGGGGCATTCGGCAGGGGCGTGGTACGCCTACGTGCTCAGTTTCGCCGAGCAGGCGCGCGGACTGTTCAACCGGACCGCCCTGTTCAGCCTGCCCTGGCAGCCTCCTTTGAATGCCGCGGAGTTCGACGAGCGGTCCAAGATTTTCGCCGCCGCCCTCGGCGCCGTGGACGGTGTGGGGGACGGTTCGCCGGAATCCGCGGCTACAGCCGGGGAGATCCTGGCCGCCCAGGCGGCGGTGTCCAAAGCCTATGCGGGCAGGGGACTGGGCCTGATGCCGGCCGCCGACGGGGAGCTGATTCCGTCATGGGCCATGGACTTCGAGGCCGCGGCGGCCGCAATGCATGTGGACGCGCTGCTGTTGAGCAGCACCGATGATGAAGCCGCCGCGTTCCTGTACGCCCTGCCCGTCCAGGCCGTCGGACCGGAACAGCTTGCCGGCTTCGTCGGTGCGCACTTCGAAGCCGCCGCCGAGGCACTGTCTTTCATTGAGGAACGGCATCCCGGGGCGACGAACCACGCGAAGCTGGTGGAGGCCATGAGCCTGCACCAGTTCCGGCTCGCCGCCACCGAGCTTGCAGGCCAGGCGGACCGGGCCGGAATCCCGGCCACGCTGCTGCGGTTCTCCGTGCGCAGCAGGCTCGACGGCGCCGGCGCCCCGCACTGCTTCGAACTTCCGTTCCTCTTCGGGAACCGCGCGGACTGGCAGGATGCGCCCATGCTCGAGGGGTTCCCCGGGGACGTCTTCGACTCGGTGTCGGACCGCGTGCGAGCGCTGCTGCTCGGCTTCGTCGCCGACGGCGTGGCGCGGACGCCCGAAGGCCACGCCGTGCCGTCTTTCGATCCGAGGAGCCCGGCACTGTATGCGGCGACCGAAACCGGCGGTGAGGCGGCCGGCGTCGAGCCTGAACTGCGGCCGCGGCGCTAAGTCCGCCGCACCTGCCGGAAACACCAATCGGCCGGAAACACCAGTGGAGCCGTCCGAAAGGGCGGCTCCACTGGTGTTAAGGGGTCTGTGCGGATCCGAGGGACTCAGAAGTGGGTGATCACCGAGCGGGCCACTGAACCACCGCGCAGCAGGTCGTAACCCTCATTGATCTGGTCCAGCGAGATATGCCGGGAGACCAGTTCATCCAGCTTGAAGCGGCCCTGCAAGTACAGTTCCGCGTACATGGGGATGTCGATCTTGAGGTTGGTGGAGCCCATGGCCACGCCACGGATGCCCTTCTGCTTGCCCATCAGGTCGCCGAAGGGAGTCACTTCCAGGCGGGTTTCGGGTTTCTGGACACCGATCAGGAACGCGGTGCCGCCGATGTCCAGCATCGCGACGGCGTCCATCGCTGTCTGTTTCAGGCCGATCACCTCGAAGGCGCAGGTGACTCCGCCGCCGGAGAGGTCCTTGACGGCCAGCACGGAGTCCCCGTCCCCGGCATTGACGATGTCCGTGGCACCGAAGACCTTGGCGAGTTCGAGCTTGCCCGGCTGCAGGTCGATTGCGATGATCCTGCGCGCGCCGGCCAGGGCGGCACCCTGGATGACGTTGAGGCCCACCCCGCCGCAGCCGATGACGGCAACTGTATCTCCGGGACGGATGCGCGCCGAATTGATGGCCGCCCCGGCCCCGGTCACCACCCCACAGCCCAGCAGAGCGGCGCGGTCGAACGGGATGTCCCTGCTGACAGAGACCACCGTATTCTCGTGGACGAGCACCTGCTCGGCGAAACCGCCGACGCCGATGAACTGCGTCAGCGCGTCGCCGTTGCGGCTCAGCCGCGGGCCCTGGCCAGGGGTCCGCTGGGTTTCCTGTGGATGGCGGCACTGGTAGGGGCGGCCGGTCAGGCATCCCCGGCAATGGCCGCAGCTGTGGATCGGCGAGGACACCACGTGATCGCCGACGCGGAACTCCGTGACGTCCGGGCCTACTTCGGCCACCACCCCGGCGATCTCGTGGCCGAGCAATGCGGGCATGGGGAATCCCACGTTGGTCTCGGCCACATGCATATCGCTATGGCACAAGCCGCTGGCGCGGACGTCGATAAGCACCTCACGGCCCATCGGATCGGCGATGTCGATGTCCTGGACTTGGAACGGCTGACCTACGCCGTCGAGCACTGCTGCTTTCATGACCGTTTGTTCCCCTCAATGAATGAGCCGGGATGACCGGCATGGACGTGACTCATGCCACAAATATAAATATAGTGGGTAATGAAGTGCAAAATAATTAGATTATCGATTATTAGTTACATTTTAACGGGCGCCGGTCCATGCACATCCGGTAAGTGCATCACCGGGCAAGCTCGCCACCAGACAAGGGAGTCAATGATGAAAGCTGCAGTCGTCAACGAAATCAACGGCCGTTTTGATGTGGAAGAGATCAGCATCGGGGATCCGGTGGGCCGCGAGGTCCTCGTGGAGGTCAAGGCTGCCGGCTTGTGCCATTCGGATCTGCTCGTCGCCTCGATCGACCGCGGGCGCCCGCTTCCCATGGTTGTTGGACATGAAATGGCCGGCATCGTGGCCGCCGTCGGTCCTGACGTCCGGGACCTCGCCGTCGGGGACCATGTGGTTGGCTCCGAAGTGAAGTTCTGCGGGCATTGCGAGGAATGCCTGGCCGGCCACAGCTACCGCTGCGTCAATCCCGGCGAGGTCTCCCGGCCGCTCGCTGCCGGATCCAAGCTGCGCAGGGGCGGCGGGGATGTGCACGCCTTTGGCGTCGCCGCCTTTGCCGAGTACACCATCTGCCACGCCAACACCCTGGTGCGGATCCCCAAGGAACTGCCCTTCCCCCAGGCTGCCGTGCTCAGCTGTGCGACCATCACCGGTGTGGGGGCGGCACTTAATACGGCGAAGGTCCAGCCCGGCGACACTGTTGCCGTCATCGGGCTGGGCGGCATCGGCCTCAATATCCTGTCCGGCGCCAGGATCGCCGGGGCCACCACCATCATCGGCGTCGATGTGCATCCGGCCAAGCTCGAACTGGCCGCACGCTTCGGCGCCACCCACGTGGTGAACTCCAGCGAAGAGGATGCTGTGGCCAAGGTGCGGGGGATCAGCGGCCGCGGCGTGCATCACTCCTTCGAGGCAATCGGGCTGGGGGTAACCCAGGCCCAGGCCATCGAGATGACCCGGGTGGGCGGCGGCGCCTACTTCATCGGCATCCCGCAGGGCGCGCCCCTGGAGGTGGACGTGCTGCGCTCACTCATCGCCTCGCAGCGGCGAATCCAGGGCGTCTACATGGGATCGAGCAACATCCGCCGGGACATTCCGATGTACGCCGAGCTCTACCTGCAGGGTCGCCTGAACCTCGATGACCTGGTGGCCCAGAAAATTCCGCTCGAGGGGATCAATGACGCCTATCGCCTGCAGGAGTCCGGTGCGATCGCCCGCAGCGTCATCACGTCGTTCTGACCGGAGCGGGCCAGCAGGGCATTGCCAAGTTCACCCTTTTTATATAAAATCAATCAAAGAATGCATTTTCATCTCACAATGTTGTGAAAGTTCCCAGGTGCCAGCACTGGTGCCAGCCAAGAAGGAGTTCAAAGTGACAGCACGCACCGGAGCAGAGTACAAGCGGGGCCTGGATGACGGCCGCGAGGTATGGCTGGGCTCGGAACGCATCTCGGTCCTGGAACACCCGGCCTTCAAGGGTTCCGTCGAAGGCATGGCCGGCTACTTCGACTACCAGCACAAGTACGCGGCGGACTGCCTGACCACCCATCCGGAGACCGGCGAGGCCATGAATGTGAGCCTCTCGCTGCCCAGGAGCGCGGAGGACATCGCACTCCGGCATCGCGCTTTCGACCGCCTGGCCCGGTACTCCAACGGCATGCTGGGCCGCACGCCGGACTACGTCAATGTGGTCCTGGCCGGGCATGTGTCCCGCAAGGACATCTTCGACCGCTCCGGGGATCCGGTGTACCACCAGCGGCTGGCGGCCTACCACCGCGAAGTGATCGAAAAGGACCTCGCGCTGACCCACACCATCGTGCATGCCGCGATCGACAAGAGCGTCGGCGAACTGCAGGGCATGAACGAGGAACTCACCCTGCGCGTGGTGGAGCGGACCGAGCAGGGCCTGATCGTCAAGGGCGCCAAGATGCTCGCCACCCTCGGGCCGATCGCCGATGAGCTGTACGTCTACCCCGCAGTACCCATCCAGAAGGGCTTCGAGGAGTACGCCATTTCCTTTGCCATACCGGTGGCCACGCCGGGCGTCGTCGCCGTCTGCCGGGACCACTACGGCGTGGACGCCGATGTAGCGGACAAGCCGTTCTCTGCCCGATTCGACGAGCAGGACGCCGTCATCATCTTCGACGACGTCCTGGTGCCCTGGGACCGCGTGTTCATCGACGGTAACCTGGACGTCTACAACTCCATCAACGCCGGCACCGCGTCAGGCAACACGCAGCAGCAGACGGCCATCCGCGCCGCCGTGAAGCTGGAGTTCGCCTACGACCTGTGCACGCAGATCGCCAAGGTGACCGGCACCGAGAACAAGCCCGACGTCGGCGCGATGCTCGGCGAGATCTACACTTACCTGCGCCTCACCCGCGCGGCCATCCACTCCGCGGAAATGCGGGCCTCGGACTGGGGCGGCGGAGCGTTCTTCTGCCATGACGACATCAGCTCGCTGCGGGCCATCATGCCCGGCTGGATGATCCGGATCAACGAAATCATCAAATCCATGGGCTCGCACAACCTGCTGGCAACCCCCACGGGCGGTGCCTTCAACGATCCGCGCCTGGGCCCGCTGCTGAAGAAGTACCTGCCCGGCGCGAACGGCATCAGCGCCCAGGAACGCGCCCGCATCATGCGCACCGCCTGGGACTTCGCCGGCTCGGCACTGGGCAGCCGGATCGAGCTCTACGAACGTTTCTATCTTGGCAGCATCGGCCGCGCCCGCGCCCTGGACCACCGCAAGGCCCAGGCCGCCGGGGAGACCGGCGCCTACAAGGCGATGTTCGAGGAAATCGACGGCATCCCCGCTGCGGACGACGGCTTTCCTGCCGCGTCCGCCAGTGACCGGATCGCCGTTGGGGCGCGGGGCTAGGTTCCGCCATGACAGCGCAAATAGCAGAGGCCGCCGGCCGCGGAAACGGCCTCGAAAACGGCACTGAAAACATGGCGGGCACAGTGGCCCGGCACGTCGCAGAGACCAGCTTCGAGGCCCTCGACGCCGGCACCGTGGCCCGGGCCAAGATCCGGATCATCGACTCGCTGGGCAACATCGCCGCAGGCCACCGCGCCCAGGGCAACGGCGCCGTCCTGGACCTCGCCCGCCGCTGGGGCGGCGCGCCGGAGTCACGGGTGCTGGTCCACGGCATCCGCCTCCCTGCGCACAATGCGGCGATGGTCAACGCCGTGATGATGCGGTCCTACGACTTCGAGCCGATCGGTGCCGAATACGAGGACCAGACGCAGTCCGCCGCCCACATCAGCGGGACCACGGTACCGGTGGCCCTGGCCGTCGCCGAGCAGCAGCGCTCCTCGGGCCGGGACCTGCTCACCGCACTGATCCTGGGAGACGACCTCACCTCCCGCCTCGCCGCGGCGTCGGGCTTTGACGTCTACAGCGGCCAGGACAACACCGGCACCGTCAACGGCCTCGGCGGCACCGCCGTCGCCGCCAAACTGATGGGGCTGGACGCGGACCAGGTCCGGAACGCGCTGGGAATCGCGGTGAACCAACTGTCCGGAACCGTGGCCAACATCTTCGACCAGACCCTCGCGTTCAAACTGCCCATCGCCTTCGCCGCCCGCAACTCCATTGTGTCCGCGGAGCTGGCGCAGGCCGGGTTCACCGGGCCGGCGGACGCCATCGCGGGTCCGCACGGGTTCCTGGACATGTACTGCTCGTCACCGGCACCCGAGAAGGTGACCCGCGGGCTCGGCCGGGCCTTCTATGCAGACTGTGTGATCAAGCCGTGGTCCTCGTGCCGGGCCAGCCACCCCTCACTGGACGCCTGCGTGCGGCTGGCCACCGAGAACCGGCTCAACGAGGATGAGATCGAGGAGATCCTCATCCATGTGACCCCCCGGACCCTGAAGGGTTTCGTGGGCCAGCCGTTCGTGATCGGGGAATGCCCGGAGGTTTCCGGTGCCTTCAGCATCCGCTTCACGGCCGCCACGGCCCTGATGTACAGGACGGTCCGGCCGGAACACCTCACGCTGGAGCATATGCAGGATCCGCGGCTGCTGCGGTTGCTGGACAAGATCCGGCTGGTTGATTCGCTGCCGCCGGCGGAATCGCTCACCGCCGAAGTGGAGCTGCGGCTCCGGGACGGTTCCGTGCTCAGGACCAGGACGGACGTGCCCAAGGGGGACATCTACGCCAGCCCGATGAGCGGGACGGAGATCTTGGACAAGTACTACGCCAATGCCGAGTTCGGCGGCAGGATCCCGCGCAGGAATGCCGAGGAAGCGGTCCGGCTCGTCCAGCACCTTGAGGACCTGGACAGCCTGGCGCCCCTCATCAAACTCTTCACACCCGACTTCTCAGCACTAAATCCCAGGAGGATGAAATGAATACACCCCAGGTTGTACCCACCGCGGAGATCACCGTCGATCCCGCCGCTTTCCGTCACGTCGTGGGCCATTTCGCCAGCGGCGTCACGGTGATCACCACGGTTGTGGACGGCGAGCTGTACGGAACGACGGCGTCGGCCGTGTCGTCGCTGTCCATGGAGCCTCCCATGATGCTCGCCTGCCTTAACCGCTCCAGCTCCACGCACGACGCCGTGCTGAAAGCCGGAGTGTTCGGCATCAACATCCTGGCCGAGGACCAGAGCGACCTCGCCATGAAGTTCGGACGCAAGGGCGGAGACAAGTTCGACGGCGTCTCGGTCACCATGTCGGCCGAGGGCGTTCCCATGCTGGACGGCGCCCTCGCCACCATCGTCTGCCGGGTTGCGGAAACCCCCACCGGTGGCACGCACACCGTGTTCCTTGGCCAGGTTACGGATGCCAAGGCCACCGCAGGGGAGCCGCTGGCGTACTTCCGCGGCGCCTTCGGTCGACTGGAACGGGTCAAGGAGCTCGCGGCCTACGACGCCGTGCGTGACTGGGTGCTGGGCCGGCGCACCCCGCTGCACCAGGCACTGGATCCGGTGGAGATCGCTGAACAGGCCAAGTCCGATCCGCACAACGTCCACAACGCCCTGGTTAAGTTGACGGCCGAATCCCTGGTCATCCGCGGGGACAGGGGCGAATTCCTGCCCGCGCCCATCACCCGCCAGCTGACGGACAGTGTCTACGACGGCCGCCTCACTATCGAACTCGGCGTCCTCGCCAGCCACTTCGGGAAGTTCACGGACGAGGACATCGCGGAATTGAGCCGGCTCACCGACGAGCTCGCACTGCTGCGCCAAGGCGGCCAGGAAGCCCTGGACAAGTTCCTCAAGACCAACGCGAAGTACCACAACCGCCTGGTCAGCGTGGCGGGCTCCGCCCAGCTCACCGACGCCTTCCGCCGCCTCGGAATCGGCACGGTCTGGCGCGAGGCCCTCAACAGCGAGGAGTGGGCCCGGAAGATGGACCACAGCCACATCGTCGAGCTCACGGCGGCGCTGAAGGACCACGACTACGAGCGGGCGGCGGAAGCGCTCCGCCTGCACACGTCCTTCGGCAAGCAGTTGGCCAGCGACGTGATTGAACGCCACGGCGGCGAGGTGTAAGCAGCAGCTTCGAAGCCCGACGGCGGGGCCGCACCCAGGGATTCCGATCCCGGCGGGTGCGGCCCCGCCGTCGTTCTGTACCAGTTGTTCTGTACCCGGCTGCACTTTGTACAGGAACAGCCTGGGACAGCAAAAGAGCGGGGAGGCCACGTGGCCTCCCCGCTCCTTTGTGCCCGTCTATTTGTCAGCGTGCAGCCGGTGTTCCTGTTTCGGCGTGCCGCAGGAGGTGCAGCTCCGGCACATACGCGGCCAGCGCGTCAAAGGCCGTCTGCTCGGTGTCCGGGGTGATGGCTGCTGCGACGTAGCGGTCGGGGCGCACCACGAGGGTTACGCCGCTGCCGGCAACAGCCTTGAAAGCACCGCTGGTGTCGGTCACTGCGGTGGCGCCGCACAGCGCAAGGGGGGAGCCGCCGTCGTCGGTCTCGTCAGTGTCGTTCCCCTCAGTGCCGTTCCCTTCAGTGCCCAAGCGCCGGACTACAATGGCTGGGCCGCCGTCAGAGGGGAAATGCAGCAGTGCCCACCCCGTACCGAGGACGGCGTCCAGCGGGACGGCGTCGCCGGTGGGCAGGGTGACCTGCGGCTGGGACAGCGAGCGGCCCACCAGCGCGGCCGCTGCCTTCGGGACACCGGCGCCCGGGGCCACCACGCAGCCGTCGGTGAAGTGCGGCTGCTTGAGGAACTTCATGCCGGCGAGCCATGCCTTGGCGGCCGGAACGATGCCGGAAGCGGTGATGGCGGCGTCGCGGATGGCGGTGAGCGAGGGGTTGACGTTCATCACCACTGTGCCGATCCGGTGGGAAAGGCGCACCATGTCCACCGCGTGCGGACGCCGCTCGGCCTGGTAGGTGTTCACCAGTGCATCGGTTCCGGTGCCCTGGACGTTGGCGGCGATTTTCCAGGCGAGGTTGGCGACGTCACGGATGCCGGCGTTCAGGGCCTGGCCGGCGAACGGGGGCATCATGTGGGCTGCGTCCCCCGCGAGGAGCACGTGCCCCACGCGGTAGTTCAGGGCCACGCGCTGGTGGGCAACGTAGACGGCAGCGCGGCGGATGTCCGCCGCGACGATCGTCTGGAACGGCGCGATCAGCCTGATGATGGCCTCCGGGGCGGTCACCGCCGCGGCCTCCTCACCGGGGAGGAGCATGAACTCGTAGCGGCGGCGGCCGTTAACCCCGGGGACCACCACCACGGGACGTGTCCCGTTGCAGTGGAACTCGGAAAACCGCTCCGGCTCACCCGGGGTGTTGATGATGTCCACCACGATCCACTTCTGGACCTGGGTGGAACCTTCCATCGGGATGCCGAGCTGGGAGCGGACCGGGCTGCGGCCGCCGTCGCACGCCACCACCCATTTGGAGCGGACGATGTGCTTGCCGCCGTCGTCGATCAGCACCGTGTCCGCGTGCCCGGGGCCGTCCGTGATGCGAAACGCCTCAGTGTTGAAGCGGACGTCGATCAGCGGACGGGCCCGGGCGGCTTCCAGGAGCAGTGATTCCATCACGGGCTGGTCGAACTGCGACTTGCCGGGCTGGCCCAGCCGAGGGCTCGCGGGGTAGACCTCCGCCAGCAGCTGTTCCTTCCGGCCGAAGTAGCGGGCGCCCGTGTCCATGAGCATCTCTGGCGCCAGCCGGTCCAGAATGCCGATCTGCTGCATGACCCGCAGCGTCTCGTCGGTTGCGCTGATGGCCCGCGGTTCGTCGCTTGTCCCGGCATGGCGTTCAACGAGCATCACGTTGACGCCCTGGTCCGCCAGCAGGTTCGCCGCGGCCAGGCCGATGGGGCCCGCCCCGATGACAACCACGTCTGTTTCGATGATTTTGTCCATGCCGATCAAAGTTCCGTTCCTTGAGGAGTGCAGTCGGGGGAGCCGGGCAGGTCAGGAGACGAGTTCCACCGTGTTTTTCAGGGTGCCCAGGCCGGTGATTTCCACCTCGACCACGTCCCCTTCCGAGAGCAGTCCGGACGGTTCCATGAACAGGCCCACGCCGCCGGGGGTGCCGGTGACGATCACATCGCCGGCGGAGAGCTTGGTGAAGCCGGTGACGTAGGCGATCAGCTCCGGAATGGTGAAGTACAGATCGGCCACGGAGGCCTTCTGGCGGATGTCGCCGTTGACCCGGGTTTCCAGGGTGAGTGCGTTGACGTCGCCCAGGGCGGCAGCCGGGACGAGGTAGGGGCCGAAGCCGCCGGTGCCGGGGAAGTTCTTGCCGGGGATCCACTGGGAGGCCGCGAGCTGCCAGTCGCGGACGCTGAGGTCGTTGTAGGCGGCATAGCCGGCAACGTAGTCAAAGGCGTCGTCTTCGGCGACGTGGAACGCATCCTTGCCGATGACCAGGGCCATTTCGCCTTCGTAGTCGAACTTGGTGGTTGTGGCAGGCATCTGGGCCGGCTGCAGGTGGCCCATCTGGGAGTCGGCGAAGCGGGTGAAGATGGTGGGGGCCTTCTGCTCCGTCTTGCCGGACTCTTCCTGGTGGCTGCGGTAGTTCACGCCGATGCAGATGACCTTGCCGGGATCCGTGACGGCGGGGAGGAACTCGATGTCCGCCTCCTCGCGGGACGGGGCGCTGCGGAACTCTTCACCGACGGTGCCGAAAATGCCCTGCTCGACGGCGGCGCGGAGTGTGCGGGCAAGGTTGGCTCCGCTGGGGCCGAGATCGTAGGCACGTCCGTCGGCGATGATGCCCCAGGTGGGGGAGCCGTCTGGGGATACGAAGCTTGCGTAGTTCATGATGGTGGTTCCTTTCGCGGCGGCGGCGCGCCGGGGAGGTGATGCAGTCCCTCCCTGTCGGCGGCTGTGCCGGGCAGGAGGAATGTGCATCCTTAAATAAGGAATACATTATCTTGGTTTTACGCATTATGGCTAGGCCGTGGGTGGAATCCCTCGTAGCAGGGCCCGGCGGCGAGCTTCGCCACGTTGATACCGCTGGCAATACGGCCGGCAGCCAACGCGATCACCTCCGGCGGACCAGGTTGCGACGCATCAACCCCCTCCTTAGGGGGTGGGAATGAGTTTTTTGCGGGTCGACTCCCATTTTTTCCTAGGGCGCGACGCTGACAGTGGGATGGTCCTGAAGTTGGTGGTTTGGGAGCCCCGCTCAGGACTACCGGGCCCGATGCACTTAACTGCACCGGACACGGCGCCAAGTCCAACGACGGTCTGAAGCAGGTCTCAAACATGCGCGATCAACGGGAAACTGGGGCGTTGACTCGCGCCTCGGCTACAAAGGTGTCCTCCAGGCGCTTCGGCGGCCACGGTTCCTCATACGGGGCAGGCAATGTTTAACGAGGCCGCGAAGGGAGAAGGACGCTCGCGGCGCTCTTTGCAGCTGCAACGCCGACGCGCGTGGAGTGCTCTTTTGTCGGCAGCCCTTGCATTCGCCGGCCTGTCCGTCAGCGGAATCGCCGCCGCGGACGTCGGCACGATTGGCCGCGACACGCTTCGGACCGGGTGGGATAGCACCGAGAGCACGCTCTCGCCGTCGTCCGTCTCGTCCTCGAACTTCGGCAAGCTGTTCTCCACGGCGGTGGACGGACAGGTCTACGCCCAGCCACTCGTTGTCGCCGGCACCGTGATTGCCGCGACGGAAAACAATACCGTTTACGGGCTGGACAGTGTCACAGGGGAGACGAAGTGGCAGCGTTCCCTCGGGCCGGCCTGGCCGGCGTCGACCGTCAGCTGCGGTGACCTCACGCCCAACATTGGAATCACCTCCACTCCGGTGTTCGACCCGGAAACAAACAGCGTCTTCCTGCTGGCGAAGACGAACGACGGAGCCAGCCCACAGCTCCCGCACTGGTACATGCACTCCCTCGACCAGGTGACCGGGGCGGAGAGGCCCGGGTTCCCCGTCCTCATCAGCGGCGCCCCCACCAACGATCCGACCCGCCCCTTCAATGCGATGACCGCCATGCAGCGGCCCGGACTGCTGCTTATGGACGGGGTGGTGTACGCGGGCTTCGCCAGCCACTGCGACTACACCCCCTTCGTCGGCTACGTCATCGGGGTGTCCACCAGCGGACGGCAGACAACGATGTGGGCCACGGAATCAGGGAACGCCAACGCGGAGGGCGGAATCTGGCAGTCCGGCGGAGGGCTGGTATCCGACGGCCCCGGTCAAATCCTGTTCGCCACCGGGAACGGCATCTCCCCGAAGGCTGGCCCGGGCAACATTCCTCCCAGCACCCTGGCGGAATCGGTGGTCAGAGTCCAGGTTGGAAGTGACGGCAACCTGAGCCCAACCGACTTCTTCAGCCCCGCCAACAACCTCAAGCTGGACCAGAGCGACGCCGACCTGGGTTCCGGGGCCCCGGTTGCCATCCCTGACGGCTATGGCACGGCCGAGCACCCGCACCTGCTGGCACAGGTCGGCAAGGACGGGCACGTCTACCTGCTGGACCGGGACAATCTGGGCGGCATGGCGCAGGGGCCGGGCGGAACCGACGCAGTCCTCGACGCAGCCGGACCGTACAACGGAGTGTGGGGACGGCCCGCGTTTCTCGGGACGGCCGACGGCGGGTATCTCTACACCGTCGAGAACAGGGGTTTTCTGCGCGCGTTCAAGCTTGTGCCGACCAGCACGGGCGGGATCCTGCTCGCCTCCGTCGGGACGTCCGCAGGCACATTCGGGTACACCTCCGGCGCGCCAGCGGTGACCTCTTCCGGCACGGACGGGTCCTCCGCCCTTGTCTGGGCGGTCTACTCCACCGGAGCAACCGGGGTCAACGCGGAACTGCGGGCCTACCGCGCCCTCCCTGACACCACCGGGTCCCTCCAACAGGTGTTCAGTGCCCCGTTAGGCACAGCCGCCAAGTTCTCCTCGGTGGCCACTGACAACGGTCGGGTGTACGTCGGCACCCGCGACGGCCACGTGCATGGCTTCGGCGCCCCGACAACTGCAGCCGTGGGCGCGGCGGACACCGACCTGGGCGCAGCCGAAGTGGGCGCCACCCAGACCGGCAATGTCACGATCACCGCCACCCGGGCGGTGACGCTCAGCTCCGTCACAACAGGGGCGCCGTTCGGGATCGGAGCTTCGAGCAGCCTGACCGGCACCCTGCAGAGTGGTGATAGCCTGACCGTCCCGGTGACCTTTTCGCCGACAGCTCCCGGGCAGGCTGACGGGACGCTGGCCGTCACGACGGCCGACGGCGAGACCGTGCTCCTGGGCATCCACGGCGTCGGCACACGAGACGGCCTGGGCGCCACCCCCGCCGCGCTCCTGTTCACTGACGTGCCGACCCTGACGAGCAGCCAGCAAACTGTCAACATCGTCAACACCGGTGCGACCGTCGTCGAGATCACCGGCGTCACCCTGCCGGCCAACGCGGAGCTTAGCGTCGACCCGACCACGCTGCCGGTGGCGGGCCAGCAGATCCAACCCCTCGCGTCGGTTCCGGTGTCTGTGACCTTCAGCCCCACGACGGCGGACCCGGTGGCCGACTCGCTGGTCATCGTCAGCGACCGCGGTTCCGTGACCGTGCCGCTGACCGCGACCGCCGTGTCCGGCACGGCGCACCTGGAGATGCCGCCCTCGCTGGACTTCGGTGACGTCCCCGTCGGAACATCGGCCACGGCGGACTTCACCATCCTCAACACCGGCAATATCCCGATGATGATCACCAAGGCGAAGGCGCCGCAGGGCGACTTCTCGACGACCGCGCCCATCTCCGAGGGCCTCACCATTCCGCCAGGTGAATCCGCGTTCCAGAGCGTGACCTTCACGCCGACGGCCCTCGGGCAGGCCGGCACACAGGACACCTTCTATCTGATCACCACCGATGACGGCCAAGGCGCGCTGAAGGTGATGCTCACCGGCAACGGCACCGACGACCCAATCGCCGTCAAGGCACAACAGATCAGTGCCGGCCGCCCCGCGTCGTCCCTCGGGCGCGCGCTCACCGGACAGTACGCCGTCGCGGATGGAAAGTGCCAGGACTTCGTCAGCGGGGTGATCTGCTGGTCACCGGCGACAGGTGCACATGAGGTCCATACAGCGATCTACACCAGCTACAAGGCCGCGGGGGGCGCCACGGGCACGTTCGGCTTCCCGACTACCGACGTGACGGTCACGCCGGATGGGGTGGGGCGGTACAGCAACTTCTCCGGTTCGGGCGGGACCTCGATCTACTGGTCGCCGAAGACCGGTGCGCATGAGGTGCACGGTGCCATCCGGGCCTTGTGGGCGTCGCTGGGCTCGGAGAAAGGCCTGCTCGGCTATCCGACCACCGACGTGACGGGCACTGCGGATGGGGCGGGACAGTACAGCCACTTCTCCGGTTCGGGTGGGGCCTCGATCTACTGGTCGCCCAAGACCGGCGCGCATGAGGTCCACGGCGGGATCCGGACCAAGTGGGCGGCGCTGGGCTGGGAGAAGGGCCCGCTCGGCTATCCAACCAGTGACGAGAAAGGCACTCCGGACCGGGTGGGGCGGTACAGCCACTTCTCAGGTTCGGGTGGGGCTTCGATCTACTGGTCGCCGAAGACCGGCTCGCATGAGGTTCACGGAGCGATACGGACCAAGTGGGCGGCGATGGGCTGGGAGAAAGGCCCGCTCGGTTATCCGCTGACTGACGAAATGGGCACCCCGGACCGGGTGGGGCGGTATGCCCACTTCTCCGGTTCGGGTGGGGCTTCGATCTACTGGTCGCCGAAGACCGGCTCGCATGAGGTCCACGGCGCGATCCGGGCCAGGTGGGCGGCGCTGGGCTGGGAGAAAGGCCGGCTCGGCTATCCAGTCACAGACGAGTACTCGGTTCCCGGCGGCCGGGAATCGGATTTCCGCGGCGGCCGGCTGGTCTGGAAGGCGCGGACAGGAGTAATTAGCGGATAGCGTGAAGGGCCCGGCGTTGGGGCGGAGGCAGGATCGGAACCGTCGACGTCGCTCTACTTCCACTCGAAAAGGCGGCCTTCGGACTTGCCGTCCGCCACCTGGTACTCGAACAAGACTGCGATCCCGTTGAGGCGGCTCAACTCGTCTGAAGTCGTTTCGTAGAACAATGCACCCCGCCAGGTGAGTTGACCCGGACCGGTGAAGCTACCGACACCGTGGCCGGTGAAGGTGGCTGTCTGCCCGCTTGCGGTGACCACAAATCCGTTTCCGTTGCCGACGACTGTGCCGCTGGGGCGAAGCGTGCCGACATAGGTGACATTGACGTCAACTTGGGCACCGCAGAGCGTGCCGACCTGATGGTCGGTCACTTCGGTGCGCGGACCGCGGCCAGTGTCTTCCAGAACCCGCGTGCTGATGGTCTCGCCGTTGAGTTCCCCGATTTGTTCTCCGAGCATGATGATCTCCTTGCCAGTTGGATCGGTGGCTGGACAGGAACGACTGCCACGTCAACGTGACGTTCCAGTCCGGATCAGCCGGGAATACGCGTCCGTGTTCAGGCAGCATCGGGAGCCGCGGACGCAGAGGGCAGACCGTCCCCGGTGCAGATTTCCCGCCCGGGGGACGGCCGCCGTCGTCGGTTATTCAGAACCGTGGGTGGCGCTATGTGGCGCTTCCCCTCGTCCTCTCCATCGCATCCCTGCCGAGCCAGAGGCCCAAACCGATCATGGCGACGCCGAGGAGCAGATGCAGCCAATTGTCGGCAGTGTTAAGCGGGACAAAGTTGGCGCCCCCGTCCATGTCAATGAACAGGCCGTAGATCCACAGAACCACGTAGACCGCGCCGCCGCCGAGCAAGAACCAGCGGGCCATCTGGGCGGTCCGGGCCATTGCAATGCCGGCCGCGCCGAACAGCAAATGGACGATGTTATGCAGTACGGACACCTGGAAGACTCCAAGCAGCATTGCCCCGGACTCATGTCCGGCAAAGTTCATGGCGCCGTAATTGGTGGTGATTCCCGGGATGAACCCGAGGACTCCAACCAGCAGGAAAACCGCACCAAGACCCATGGCGGTGTTGTGGAGGGACAGCCCCATCATGTGGTGGTGCTCGGTGGGGTGTGAAGCGGTAGTCATTGGTCTGCCTTTCACGCTGGTTACCGGCTCTTCAGATGGAGAACCGGCCTCGCGGCAGGAGTCGCCGGACTTCTGCCGACGCCCAAATCCTACTCCTGAAAACCGCGCCTGTGCAGGGAATAAAGGGGCTTTCCAGAGCATTCCGGGCGGCCGTGTTCTAGGCAGGGGAGGAGGAGGCGGATCCGCCCTCGGCCAGGCCCATGAACATGGTCCGGTGCAGGATGTCCACGTGCTTGCGGGCGACCTCGGCTTCGTCCCATTGGCCGGCGCGCAGGGCTGCCACGAGCGCGACGTGGTCGCAGTTTGATTTGTGCAGCAGCTCGATCGAGTAGGGGATGAAATAGGCATAGAGCTCGGCCAGCGTCTCGTGGTAAACCTCGACGGCGGTCCCCAACTCCGACGCGGTGCCCACCAGCCCGGTGGTGTTCGAATCCGGAAATCCTTGAGTCCGATTCTGGGACGGGTTCCAGCACTTTCCGCGTCCATATAGGACACACGGACGTGAAGTGTCAGTGGACGGACAAAAGGGATAACCGCCCACGTTGGAGGAATGCCGGCTATTTCGTCACATGGACGACAATAGCCTTATCGACGGACTGCTTGGTGCCAGGTCGGTCTATACCCGTAACTGTCCAGTTGCTGAGAAGCAGAACGGTTTTACCTGTATCGGAATTGTAGATAACCTTCTTGAATCCCAACGCGGTTAGGTCGTCGTCGAGGGCTTCGGCATTCATCCCCGCCACATCTGCAGGAATGACAGCCGTTGCTGGCACGGCCGGTGCAGCTGCTGCGGGTGCCGCGGCCATCACCTCAGCAGGCTGTGGTGCAGCTGTCACAGTTGCGGTAGCGGTGGCCGTCACGGTTTCCGTGGCTGTCTGCGTCACAACTTGGGTGACTGCGGGAGCCGCTTGCGTTGCGCCGCCGGCGCAGCCGGTGAGTGCCATACACAAGAATGCTCCAGCGGCTAATGCCTTCTTCATATAAATGGGTTCTCTTTCCATTGTCGTGAACGATAGTTTCCGGAGTGATGTAGCTGTTAATTCTTCAGCACACTGATCTTAAGGAGAATCATGTGGAGGATCCGACGCAGAAAATCCTGTCTCAATTGTTGGATCTTGATATTCATCCCATTACTCGGAATCGCAGCTTCTAAAACTATTCTCGCTCCAAAACTGCCGGGATTGGCCGAGCTTGTGCCAATCCTCAGAGAACGCTGGGGAAATGCTTACACTCGAACAGAGATACCCCGGCCAGAAACGGCCGGGGCATCTCTGAGTTCCAGCGGCGGCGTCAGGCTCGACACCATCACGAATAGAACTGAGACAGGCTGCTAGAGACCCGTCTTGCTCACTCCGTACTCGGCCTGCGCCGGAGTGTAGCCCTCGAAGGTCAGCTGGTCGATAAGCCCGGAACGCGAGAAGGCGGAGTATTCCAGGTAGCTTTTAGCCTTTTTGGCTGCCTGCTCGTTCCAGTTGACTGTCACGCGGTCCACTGCCCAGGTCGCATCTGCCGTCGAGTAGTCCTCGAACTCCAGTTGCCCGATCAGACCGGTGCGCGAGAAGGCGGAGTATTCCAGGTAGCTTCCAGCTTTCCGCAGGGCGTTCTGCTGACTGACCGTCCCGAGTTTGGCAGCGGCCTCAGCAGCAGCTTTGGCGGCAGCAGCAGCCTCAGCCTTTTCGGCCTTGGCTTTAGCGTCAGCTGCGGCCTTTTCGGCTTTGGCGTCAGCGTCAGCGTCAGCTTTAGCCTTTTCAGCTTTGGCAGCAGCGTCAGCTGCGGCCTTTTCGGCTTTGGCGTCAGCGTCAGCCTTAGCCTTTTCGGCTTTGGCCGCAGCGTCTGCTTCAGCCTTCGCGGCGGCCGGATCCTGCGTTGCGGTCTCTGCGGGGGCAGCAGCAGAGTCATTCACAGTGGAAATGGACGTTGGGGCAGCTGCGCCGCGGCTGGCGTTGAAGATAATGCTCAGGAGGAAGAAGACGCCGGTGACGATCAAGGCCACTTTCTTGTGCTTGTCGTATCCTTCCAGCGGCAGACCCTGCTTGTCGCGGGTTTTGTTCGTCAGTACGAGGATCAGGTCGATCAGGGCCCATATGCCCAGACCACCGAAGGTGATCAGCTTGAGGATGCCGGTTCCGACTTTGCCCAGATAGAAGCGATCCACGCCGAACACACCGATGAGCAGGGAGAGGAGCCAGGTAACGAGGAAAGACTTGTTGCTGACGCCGTATCCGCCCAGCACTGGGCCTCCTGGATAGGGTGCCGGGGCACCGGGGTAGAGCCCAGGGGCGCCTGAATACGGCGGTGTGGCCACTGGTGCTTGCCCGTAGGGAGTCTGCGGCTGCTGCGGCGTTCCGTAGGGGTCGGTTGAGCTCATTGGGTTCCTTTCAATGGGCGCCTCTGGGCAAGGCGCGCCCGGAGGGCGTAGTGGGTGCGGAGATGTGCGGTCTGCTGGAAGGGGTTCGCCGGTGATTCGCCGTCGGACTGTGCGGAAGGATGGCTTGGCGCCATGGCATGCACATGCGTCTATCGCTTCCCCCCAGAAGTGCGTCTACGGTGTAGCCGCCAGGGTTAAAGCATGCCTCGGTGCAGGCTTGGATATAGGCAGTATTGGCACAGGACTGTGAAAGGCTTTGCCCAGTAATGACGCATGAACAGTGTTCTGCGCAGCTTTGAGCACACCACCTGCCGTGTCATGGGAAGACTCTGGCGCCTGTGGGTGCCAGAGTCTTTGACAGAGGCTAATTTCGTGTTCGGTTCAGGTTCCATCTGGACGAAGACGAATAACTCCCGCAGCGGATTGAACTCGGGACCGAGTTGGTGTCCGGCGTTCGACGGCCCCGCAGGTTAGGGGTATAGCAGCGACCCGGAGGGCGGCAGCCACCGCCCGTCGACGCCGTCGTGCGCCGGCTGGAGTTCGTCACTCAGGCGTGGTTTGAGCTTGGCCATCCGTCAGGCCCATGAACATGCGGTGCAGGATGTCCACGACGTGGTCGCAGTTTTATTTGTGCAGCAGCTCGTCGGGTAGGGGATGAAGTAGGCGTAGCCGTCTGGTCTTGAGTCTGGAGAATCCCCATAAAGGGGCAAACGATCCCGTACACTTTCTTCGCCGTGTCCGCACTGGGGGAGGCCCCTCGCGGGGAATCGCTCCACCCGCGGGGGATAGCGCCGTTTCGCTGCCTGGATCCGGCCAAATGGGTCTTGAGCCTGACGGGAGCGATCTGACCCCAAGAACGTGTGGCTAAATGCGGGAGCAGGCCGTAGTCACTGCCGGCGTGGGCGGGCGATCCACGAACGGGAGGAGCAATGGGAATTGGCGTCCCGGCCAGACTACGCGCAGCCTCATATTCACCCCGTCCATGCCGGCCGGCATCGCGCCCTGCGGGCCTACCCGTCGCCGCGTACCGGTTCGGGGCCCGAACTAAACGAAGGTGGTGTAGTTCCACGGATACCAGGTTCGTGCCTCTGACCTGGGACGAGTTCCGAACTCCTTAGGTGGATGATTCGGGGGCGCTCTCAATACCGAAGTGCCACAGCGCGGCGTCCAGGTCCGCAGCGCGCCACCCTCGTGACTCTGCAGCAGCGCGGATCACGGCCGACATGTTGTCGTAAGAGGTGTCCTCGATACCGGCGGCCTCGGCCACTCGCCGAATCCGCACATCAGTAGTCACCCCCGTTGAGAGTCCACTGAGACTGTCGATGTAATCCAGCGTCTTAGGGCTCACATGACGTACAGCTGCGAGGGCATCACGAAGAACCGGCCTTTCTGCTGGGTCAGTGAGTCTGGCGCGGAGTTCCTCTACAGTTTCGATGCCCTGATCCTCAAACACACACGTTAAGTCGTCTATCTGAGCGAGGCGGCCCGGCGATGGCCAATCGATGACGTCCGAGAGGGTTCCCGTAGCAAGACGTTTCCGGAACCCACTCGTGGTTCTTGCATCTGGCCATGCGGCAAGAAGAGCGTCAACGCGCGGCTTCACGGTTGCCTCGTAATTTTGCCGTCGCTGCAAGGAGGCATCGACAATGATCGCTCCGATGGAAGCCCAACCACGGCTAACCTCAGTCGAGGCGTCGATGCCGTGGGAGTCAACGAAGGCTAGTAGTTTGGCGGTGTCGCCATCGATAGTCATAGGTGAATACTTCCACGGAACAAGGCGACCCCTGAGTGTCGCCGTCATCCACGTACGACGACGGCACCCGGTTTGGCCGGGGAGTTCACGTCGGCTGCGTGATCGCCCAGCGCAGATCGGATACTGCCGCGGTTGCGCCGCTCTCGGCCACGGCACACCTGTATCCTGACAATGCAGGTTGAATGGTTCCAGCGGCCATCAACCAAGCTCGGTTCGCGGCCGGATGACGGTCCGGAAGCTTGGGCCGTCGCCATCCACGTTGTCGAATCACCGCCGCAATCGTCAGTCGCCGATCGGTCCCCGGACTCTTGGAATGGATCCTTATCACTACCGACACGCCAGCTCCCGTGGGAATCCCGACGCCGGTCCTCAAGCCCGCGCGCACAGCTGCGATGAATGATCCCGCCGTCGTGACCTGGGCCGAGGCTGGTGAGAGCATGACCGCGCGATGGCGTTCGGCGAACGGCAGACCGGCGCCGACGCGCGTCGAAGTGGTCTCCGACTCTCTCACGGCCGATGATGCGAACCGGATGGCGTCACAGGGGATCGCGATGCTCTGGCACGGTGACTTCCACAACGCACGGCAGATCCTCAACGCCATGGACCGGCGGATAGGCGCCGGAAAGAAAGAGACCGCAGCAACTCCGGCCGATAACTTCTATCGGCACCGCCAGTCCCGCTCGCACCGTGCACGCATTCTCGGCCTGCTGCTGATTCCTCTTGATCCGGGTCCGGTGGTGCCGCTGCGCCGCGCACCGGACATCCGGCAGGCCGCCGCTGAAGCGTACGGTGATATCGGCGAACCTTCCATTGTGTCCCTGCACGAGCTTGTCGGGGCCATTGGCGCCCACGAGTGGCGCCGTAATGGCGTCCACGTCGATGCCCTGCAGGGCCGCATCCACCCGCACTATGGCACGTTCTTCCCCACCCGGAGCGAGTATGTGGATCTCGTGGCCGCCGCTGCGCTTCCCTCTGACACGCTGGCGTTCGACGTCGGAACCGGCACGGGGGTGCTCGCTGCCGTCCTCGCCCGCCGTGGCGTCCACCGCGTGGTGGCGACGGACAATGAACCGCGTGCAATCGCCTGCGCCGCTGAGAATTTCCGGAACCTCGGCGTCCAGGACCGTGCTGAGGCCGTCCTGACCGACATGTTCCCGCCCGGGCGGGCACCCCTCATCGTGTGCAACCCGCCCTGGATTCCGGCCACGCCGCATTCCACCCTGGACAACGCCGTCTACGACCCCGGGAGCAGGATGCTGTTCCGCTTCCTGAACGGACTCTCCGACCATCTGGAACCGGGCGGTGAGGCCTGGCTTGTCCTCTCCGACCTGGCCGAGCACCTTGGCCTGCGGACGCGTGAGGATCTGCTGACCGCCATCGCGGCGGCTGGGCTGAAGGTTGTGGAACGGCTAGACACCAAGCCAACGCATCCGAAGGCATCGGACCGCGACGATCCCCTGTTCGAGGCGCGCACGGCCGAGGTCACCTCGCTGTGGCGGCTTGTTCGCCGATAGTCCGGTGCGATAGGGCGTAGCCGTCAGGTCACCTGGCCAGCGGCCGCGGTCGGGAGTACGACGGCGGCGCGTGGGCTGGGTGCCGACGACGGCGCTGCGTGCCGCCCCAATGAACGATTCGAGGTCGGACAGGCCCGTGAGGAAACCGCCGGCCGGAGGCCAGCACCAGGGTGCGGCCGTCCTCTACCGCGCGGGTTGCCCCGACGGCGCTGGCAACGTGAGTCTCCCCACCTTATTTTGAGTAGCTCACATTAAGCCGTAAAATTAGGTACAGGCCACCGTAGCCCTTGAGTACCGCACCGGTGAACATACCCGGGCCAGCGGGGCAAGCGACACGACGCGCAACCGCCCTCCTGCTTGAGCGGCACAAGAACCTGTATGGCCCTCATCCCGAAACCCCACGGAGAACCCATGACTTTGTTGACCGAACGCCCCGCAACCTCCTCATCCACCACCGAAACCACTCTCACGAACGCTACCGGCATCACTGTCGCTGACACCGCAGTGCGCGGCGGCAGCTACGTGACTCTCCCCGCCGGCAGCGTCCCCGTCGGCGTCGAGGGCAGCTATGTCACCGTCGCCGGCGGCCGAAACTTGCCCCCCGTCACCCGTGGCAGCTATGTCACAGTGGACGGCACTCCCGTTGTTGCCGCCAGCGTCATCGAGGGCAGCTACGTATCGCTTCCAATGGCGGCATAGGGTCCAGCGGCCTGCGGGGGATAGCACCGCCGGGCATAAAAAGGAGGCCGACGGCGACACTGGGTGTCGTCGTCGGCCTCCTTTTTCGTGCCAGCCGGGCAACTACCCCGCCACCGCAGCCTTCACGGCCCGGGAGGCCTCCATCCATTCGCTCAGCCACGGGGCCCGGACGCTCGACGTGATGCGGCAGTCGGCCACGAAGGTTCCATCGGGGGGTCCTAGACGCGAGTTCTGCTGGGAAGAGGGTCTTGTCCGGTCTTGTGGCAGCGGGAAGAGCACGGCGTCGCCGGTTGATCAGCTCGCCGGCTCTTGACCCTGGCTCCGCCGCCTGCTGGCCGCGCCGGAGTGGTGGTTCAGGTTGGAAGGCTGGCCCTGATCTGGATGAGGGTGAGCTCCAACAGTGGCGTCGGGACGTTGAGGCTGCGGCCTCTGCCTGCAAGGTCGCCGAGGATGTGCTCGGCTTCCGATGGGAGCCCTGCGCTGAGGTCCCGGTACAGGGAGGAAGTGAACGCCGATCCCGGTTCAGTCAGGATACCGACCGCCTGCGCATGACCGGCGTCGGAAACGGGATGTCCTGCCGCCGCCGCCACCGCTTCGGTTTCACTGATGGCCTCCAGGATCCTGGACCGCCCGCCGGCCTCGATGATCCGTCCAACCGGCGCCCGGAACAGGCAGTTGACGATTCCCGCGGCCGCGATGAATACCCATTTCTCCCACAGGGCGCCGGCTACGTCGTCCACTACCGAGAAGTCGACGCCGGGCACGTCCAGAGCCTCGGAAACATCCGTAGGGACAAGGTTTCCGTTGAGCCCGCCCACCGTGAGGGAAGTGAGGGGCATCTGCTGGCGGACCACATCGCCGTCAAGAGTGGCGACGATCCGGGCCAGGCCGCCGAGCACGTGGCCCGGGTACAACTGCTCAAGCCGCTCCACATGGGCCATGCCGTTGAGGATGGGAATGATGCTGGTTCCAGCCCCCACGAAAGCGCCAAGCTCGCCGAGTACGCCCTCGAACGCGGTGGCTTTGACCGTGACGAGGATCAGATCGAAGGCCTCTGACCCGTCCGGTGCCGTGATGGTTTTTACCGGGTGCGTCCGGTCAGCGGTGGGGGAGATGAAGCGTAACCCGTCGCGGCGAAGGACGTCCTGCTTGCGCGGCCGCACCAAATAGGTGACATCCCGTCCCCCTTCCTGCAGGAGCGTGCCGAACGCCCCGCCTGTGGCTCCGGCTCCGACGACGAGTATCCGCATGGGTACATACCTTTCCGGGGTGGTTTTCAAGGATTAACCGGAAACAGGAGCCTGGAACAGCAGATGAGGCTTTGTATCCGATGTTCCAAGGCTAGGGGTTTCAACGGGACTGTGCGGGTGGCATTCGCCTGGCATGCCTGATCACTTCGTTATCGCCAGGGTTAGCTAGCCCGCCACCGCCGCCTTCGCCTCCTGCTTGGCCTTCATCCACTCGCTCAGCCACGGGGCCCGGACGCTCGACGTGATCCGGCAGTCGGCCACGAAGGTTCCCTTGGCTCCGGCGTCGATCCAGTCCGTGAGCGCGGAAAGGTCCGCCAGGGAGCGGATGATCGCTGACTCGGCACCGAGCGCGCGGGCGATGCCGCTGAAGTTCACCTCGGGGATCAGCATGGGCTTTTCGGTCAGGCCCTGGGAGCCGTACTGGTGGATTTCGGCTCCGTAGGCGGCATCGTTGTAGATCACAACGACGGCGCTGCTCGCCGCACCAATGAGCGATTCGAGGTCGGACAGGCCCATCAGGAAACCGCCGTCGCCGGAGACCAGCACCAGGGTGCGGCCGTCCTCCACTGCGCGGGCTGCCCCGACGGCGCTGGCCAGGCCGAGCCCGATGGCCTGGTAGGCGGTCCCCACCATGACCAGGTCCTGGGGGCGCGGGATGCGCCAGTACATGGGTGCCCAGCCGACGAAGTGCCCACCGTCCTGGACCACCGTGCGGCGCTCCGGCAGCACCGAATCCAGTGCCGTGGCAAGCGAACGCGGATCCAGCCGGCCGTCCGGGGTCTCGTCGGAGCCTGGATGGTGGGCCGGTCCTTCGGCCAGGCGCTTGCGCGCTTCCGCGCGCCAGGCTTCTGCGCGGCTGGCGTCCGGCGAGGCCGTGCCATCCAGGATCCGGAGTAGGCGTCCCGCAGCAGACTTCACGTCCGCGCTGACGAAGGTGTCCACCCGGGGGTGCGTCGGCTGCAGGGCGGCATCGATCTGGATAACGGTGCTGTCCGGGCCGAGCAGGTGCCCGAACCGCATGGTGAAGGGGCTCAGGCTTGCCCCGGCCACGAGGACCACATCAGCCTCACCCATGAGCCCGGCCGCGGTGTCCGTGCCGAAGCCGCCCGCGACGCCGAGATACCCCTCGCCCTGGAGGAGGTTGAGCGCCAGGGCGGTTCCGGCGGTCAGCGCGCCCAGGCGGTCGGCAAGCTCCCGGAGCTCCGGGCCGGCGCCGGCAAGATGCGCACCGCGGCCGGCGAGGATCAGCGGCCGCTTCGCCCCGGCGAGCAGCCGGGCTGCCTGCCCGAGCCCGCCGTCGACGTCGTCCGTAAACTTTGGTGCCGACGGCGCGGGAAGCTCTTCGTCCGCAGCTTCGAGTGCCGCGAGGTCGTAGGGAATGGCAAGGACGACGGCGGTCCGCTTGGTCAGCGCGTACTCCACCGCCTGCTGCGTGATGGAGCCCGCGGCGTCGCGGGTGACGGTGAAGGTCGCCGCGCCGAGGCCTGCAGCGATTGCCGCCTGGTCCACGTCCTGAGGCCGGGCGCCGCTGCTCGGGGCGTCCCCGGTGACCAGCACCACGGGGATCTGGGCCTGGACCGCCTCGGCGAGGGCGGTGAGTGCATTGGTGTAGCCGGGGCCGTAGGTGGTGGTGCCCGCTGCGAGGCGTCCTGATGTCCGGTAGTAGGCGTCGGCCGCGGCGATGGCGGCGCCTTCATGGCGGACGGGGGAGAAGCGGAGGCCCAGCTTTTCCGCGGCGTCCAGGAAGTAGACGTTTCCGTTGCCCATGACGCCGAATACATCGCTGAGATAGCTGCTGAGAACCTGCGCCACGCGGCCGGAGACGGTAAGTGAAGTCATGCAGGAATCTTGTGTGCTGGTTCACAGATAGGCAAGAGAGCCGAGTTGGATTGGGATATTTGGCAGGCGAGTGCCAATTGAACTGAAAATATGCGCACTTGTGGTGTGCATCACCCGCATTTAGTTCGAAGAGCGGGTTTCCTGCTCGGAAAGCCGGCTCAGGAGGCCGTCGTAGCGGGGCGGCATGAGTTCCAGTACGGAAATGGCCGTGCTGGTCCGTTGGATCCCCTCGATTTCCAGGATCTCGTTGGTGATGCGGTAGAGATCGGCCGTGCTGCGTGCCACCACCTTGGCCATGAGGTCCGCATCCCCGGTGGTGGCGTGCACCTCGATGACCTCGGGAATAGCGGCGAGCCCGTCTTCCACTGCACCTGTCCGCGTCTGGCTGATGGACAGTGAGAGGAAGGCCATCAGGTCGTATCCAAGTGCGGCGGGATCCAGCCTCCGGCTGAAGGAGCGGAGGGCGCCGCTGCGCTCGAGCCGTGCCAGCCGGGCGTGGATCGTGTTCCGTGCGACGCCGAGCGTCCGGGAGAGTGCCAGGGCGCTGGCTTCGGGATCCTTGTCGAGCGCCAGGATGATCCTGCCGTCGAGGGAATCCACGGTGCGGGGGTTCGGGATGGTCATATTTTCACCACAGAGAGTAGAAGTTGAGCAGAAGTCCCAATGGGTAGAGGGTATCTTGCAATGTGGGCCGGGTCACAATCATGATCAGTCCTCATGACCCGTGATCAGCTCCTGACCGCACCGGACACCGCGCTTCCCACCCTTCGAGGTGCGGTGGCCGGCCTCCCGCCCTACGTCCCGGGCCGGCGCAGCGCCGGCATGGACATTGCGGCCCTCGCCAGCAACGAAAGCCACTACGAGCCCCTTCCCGCTGCCACCGCCGCGGTGGCCGCAGCGGCCGGTACCATGAACCGCTACCCTGACAGTGCCGCCGTCGAACTCCGTGAACGGATTGCCCGCCACCTCGGCGTCACGGCCGGAGAGGTAGCGGTGGGACCCGGAAGCGTCGGCGTCCTCCAGCAGATCATCACCGGCCTTTGCGACGCCGGAGATGAAGTGATCTTCGCGTGGCGCTCCTTCGAGGCCTACCCCATCCTGGTTGAGCTGGCAGGCGCCCGGCCGGTCCGCATTCCGCTGGACGCCGCTGAGGGGCACGACCTCGGTGCCATGGCTGCGGCCGTCACTGACCGCACGAAGGTTATCCTGCTCTGCACCCCCAACAATCCGACCGGCGTGCCGATCAGCCAAGAACGCATCGAGGCCTTCCTGCAATCCGTCCGCTCGGACATCCTTGTGTTGGTCGACGAGGCCTACGTGGAATACGCCGAAGCGGGCAGCGGCCCCGATTCCCTGGCGCTCTACCGCCAGTACCCGAACGTTTGCATCCTGCGGACCTTCTCGAAGGCGTACGGACTCGCCGGCCTGCGCGTGGGATACGCCGTGGCGGCACCGGACATCGCCGAGGGACTGCGCCGGACAGCCCTTCCCTTCTCCGTGAGCGCGCTGGCCCAGAAGGCGGCCATCGCTTCGCTGGATGCGGGGGAGGAGATGGAAGCCCGCGTCGCCGCCGTCAAGTACGAGCGCGCACGGATGACCGCGCAGCTGGAAGCCCAGGGCTGGAAACTCCAGGCGAGCCAGGGCAACTTCCTGTGGGTCCGTGCCGATGAAAGTCTTCGGGCGAGGCTGGTGGATGCGTTTGACCGCGCGGGCATCCTGGTCCGGGCGTACCAGGGGGACGGTGTGCGGATCACCGTTGCCGACGCAGCCTCCAACGATCGCGTGCTCCGGCTCCTGGAAGCCCACACGGCCTGAAAACCGACTGACCTGAAATCCCATCCGTTCCACCTACAACCAGAGGACTCACCATGGAACAACAGACAATGACGTCTGCCCGCCCCCTGGGCGCCGCACTCAAACCTCGCCAGCTCACGATGATGGGCCTGGGAAGCGCCATCGGCGCGGGCCTCTTTATCGGCTCCGGCGCCGGCATCCAGGCGGCCGGCCCGGCCGTGCTGATCTCCTACCTCGTGGCCGGCACCCTCATCATCCTGGTGATGTGGGCCCTCGGCGAGATGGCCGCCGCCAATCCGGACAGCGGTGCCTTCTCCGTCTATACCGCCAAGGCCTACGGGCCGGTGGCCGGCGCCACGGTGGGCTGGCTGTGGTGGCTGCAGCTCGTGGTCGTGATCGCGGCCGAGGCGCTCGGTGCGGCAGGCCTGCTGGCCACCATCTTCCCGGCGCTGCCGGTGTGGCTGATGGCGTTCGTGTTCATCGTGGTGCTCACTGCCGTGAACCTCACCAGTGTGAAGAACTTCGGCGAGTTCGAGTTCTGGTTTGCGCTGCTCAAGGTGGCGGCTATCGTCGGGTTCCTCCTGGTGGGCGCTGCCCTGCTCTTCGGCTGGCTGCCGGGCGTCCCGTCGCCGGGCCTGGCCCACTTCACCGGCGACGGATTCGCGGCCAACGGTTTCGCCGGGATCGCCACGGCACTCTTCGTGGTGGCATTCGCGTTCGGCGGCACCGAGATCGTGTCCGTGGCGGCAGCTGAGACCGCCGAGCCTGCCCGCAGCGTGAAGAAAGCAGTCCGGACCGTGCTGTGGCGCATCCTGGTCTTCTACATCGGCGCCATCTTCGTCATCGCAGCCGTGGTTCCCGTCGGTTCGGCGGGGCTGAAGAGCCCGTTCGCCGCGGTCTTGGACGCGGCCGGCATGCCCGGCGCGGCCACCGCCATCACCCTGGTGGCCGTGGCGGCACTGCTTTCCGCCCTCAACGCCAACCTCTACGGCGCGTCACGGATGGCGTACTCCCTGGCCGAGCGCGGGGAAGCGCCGCGTCTGCTTGCCTCCGTGTCCAAGGCCCGGGTCCCGGTAGTCGCAGTCCTGGCCAGCGTCGCTTTCGGCGTTGTCACGGTTGTGCTGGAGTTGGCTTTCCCGGAGAAGGTCCTTCCCGTCCTGCTGAACATTGTGGGTTCGACCTGCCTGCTGGTGTGGACGTCCGCGCTCCTCGCCCAGCTCGCGCTGCGCCTCCGCGCCGACCGCGAGGGAACGGAGCTTCCCCTGCGGATGCCCGGCTTCCCGTGGCTCACGGTGTTTGGTCTGGTCATCCTCGCCGCGATCTTCACGGTGGGATTCATCGGCGAGGATTCCCGTCCCCAGCTCCTGAGCACGTTCGCACTCGTGGCGCTTTTGGCGGTGGCAAACTGGCTGCATCGCCGTTCTATGAAGCGCTCTGCCAACGCCGTCCCTGGCCGCGTCGAGTCTTCGGAGCGCGCCGAGCCTCCGGTGCTCATCGACTGAAGTCTGGCAACTTCACGGCCCCCGGAGGTCCTGATTACTCCCACCGGGCCGTGACGGTCAGCAGCTTCCCGTCCGTCACGGCCTGGCGGGAGAGCGTCTTGTAGCCCTCCTGTTCGAACAGCACGGTGATCACGGCCAGGACCTCTTTGCAGAACTGTGCTGGTCATCCGACGGGCGGCGGTTGGCAACGATCAGTGGCAGCAGGGCTGCAGGCGAGGCGACAACGGCGGCCGCCTGCGACGCTTCGCCCGCGTCCCCGTAGCCCCAGTGCGCGAATATTGTCGGGATTCCGTGGTGGGCTGCTCCGGCGATGTCGTAGCTCCGGTCTCCGACCATTACGGGACTGGAGATGTCTATGCCTTCGGATTGAAGGCGGAGCAGCAATTCGGCAATGACCTCTGCCTTGCTCGCTCTTCCGTCGCGGTCGGACGCCCCGCAGATGTTGATGAAGTGGCCTTCGATTCCAAACCTTCGTGCGAGTCTTACCGCTTGGTCTTCCACCTTGGATGTGGCCACAGCCATCGGCATGCCGGCCGAGCGCAGGTGGTCAAGCAGCTCGATGATCCCGTCGTATGGGCCAGACTGTTCAGCGCCGTGGTCGGCGTATGCCTTGCGGTAGTGTTGGAGGGCCCTTTGGGCGGTTGTGTCGTCCAACTGTGAGACTGTTCTGAATGACTCGATCATCGGCGGGCCGACGAATTGCCGCAGTTTGTCCATCGCGGGGACCGGCGCGCCTACGGCTGCCAGGGCTCGGGCAGCACTTGCCGTAACGCCGGGTGCTGAATCCAGCAGCGTCCCGTCCATGTCGAACAGGACGCAGCTAATGCCAGTGAGAGGTGGACGGTCTTGCTGCAGAAGTGTCATTTTTCGAGTGCTTTCGGTCGTGGAGTTGGTTCGGTTCTGGGTGTGCCGGGGAAAATTTTGGTGTGAAGGGTAGGCATGGATCGAGTGAGTCTTGATCAGATAGACCAGAGGATTCTTGCGGAGCTAACGAAGAACGCTCGGATGAGCCACGCGGAGCTGGCGACCAAAGTCCTGCTGTCGAGGAATGCCGTGCGCCAACGGATCGAACGGATGGAACGGCAAGGGTATATCCAGGGGTACACGATCGTTGCCGGCCCACCGGGGCAGGGGTCGGTGTCCGCCTTCCTGATGGTTTACAGGAAGGACCGGGTGCGGGGGTCGGACGTCATCACCGTACTGCGGTCGATTCCGGAAGTGGTTTTGTGTGATGTTGTGAGCGGTGACTTTGATCTGCTGGTGAGGGTCGAGGCCCGGTCGCTGGAGAGGGTTCAGGAGATCTGGGAACAGATTGCGGCCATTCCCGGCGTCGCGGACACGGTGACGGCCATGACGCTGTCCAGTTACATCAGGCGGGGCCCCGGAGGGGCCCGCGCCACGGAGTGAAGCGATCAGACTCCGGAGAGGTCCGCACTTCCGGCGGGCAGCACAGCGAGGAACTGGAGGGGGCGCACGGCGCCGCCGCGCCCCCGCCGGTTCGATCAGTTCCTGATGCAGATGACCTTTGGCTGGGTCATCTCCTCATACGCGAAATGGACGCCCTCCCTGCCCATGCTTCCGTACTTGGCCCCGCCGAACGGCATGCCGTCGAAGCGGTAATCAGAGGAGTCGTTGATCATGACGCCGCCTGCTTCGAGCTGTTGGGCTGCGTCCATGGCCCTGGCCAGGGAGTCGGTGAAAATGCCCGCATGAAGACTGAACTCGATGGCGTTGGCGACTTCGATGGCCTCTTCGAACGTGCTGAACTGGCGGAACATGACCACGGGCCCGAAAACCTCCTGCTTCCACAGCCGGCTGTCCGTCGGGACCGCTTCCAGGACGGTCGGGTGAAGCACGTTGCCGTCCGTGACATTGCCTGAAAGAAGGACAGCGCCGGCGCCGAGGGCCTCGTCCAGCTTGGTTTGGAGCTCATGCAGCGCAGCCGGGCTGATCATGGGCCCGACGTCCGTCCGTTCATCTAAAGGATCTCCGGCAACCAGCCTGGCCGCCGCCTCAAGGAAGCGCCGGCGGAACGCGCCGTACACCGGGGCGGCTATGAGAATCCGCTGCACCCCCACGCAGTTCTGGCCAGCGGCCCAAAATGCTCCGGAGACGCAGGATTCCACTGCATTTTCGATGTCGGCATCGTCCAGGACGATCACAGGTGCGTTTCCGCCGAGATCCATGGACAGCTTCTTCAAGCCCGCCGTGCGGGCGATGCTTTCACCCGTAGAGAACCCCCCGGTGAAGGACACCATTCGTACGTCCCGGGACCTGATGATTGTTTCGGCCACTTCCCGGCCGCCGTGGACAATTGTGAGGGCCTCCGGCGGGAGCCCCGAGCTCACGAGGGCGTCCGCGAGCTGCTGGGCTGACAGCGGCGTCAGCGCGGAGGGTTTGAGAATCACGGCGTTTCCTCCGGCGATTGCCGGGCCGATCTTGTGCGCCACCAGGTTGAGGGGATCGTTGAACGGGGTAATCGCGGCAATGATGCCCAGTGGTTCGCGCGAGTACCACCCGGTGCGGTCCTCTGAGCCTTCATAGGAGTCGAAGGGGATGACTTCGCCTGCGTTCCGGCGCGCTTCGGCAGCGGACAGGCGGAGCGTGTTGACCGCGCGCAGCACTTCCTTCCGTGCCTGGCGGATCGTTTTCCCGGCCTCGGACACTATCGTTAGTGCGAACTCCTCGCTGCGCTGCTCGATCTCCGTTGCGGCACCGTCCAGGATCTTCCCGCGTGCGGCGCGGGACAGGGCCCGTGCCTTCCGGGCGCCGACGCGGGCCGTTTCGATCACGGCCTTGCCGGCGGTGGCATCGGTCAGCGAAACCGCGCCGACCACGCTGCCGTCGTAGGGGCTCGTCACGTCACGGAACTGTGGCAGCGCGGTTTCTGCCGAACAGAGCGTGGATTCAGGCATTTGCGGATACCTCCGTCCTGGCTACGTGGATTGCGATGATGTCAGAGAGCAGCGCGTAGGCGGTCTCCACGCGCCCGGCTCCCGGTCCGGAGATGGTTACTGCGCCCAGAAGATCGGTCTCGAAGGACACGGCATTGGTCGCGCCGGCAACCCCTGCCAGCCCATGATCAAGGGGGAGCGCTACAGGGGATACGCCTGCAGTCACGGACCCGTCCGGATTCCGTCGTGCCGCGCCGACGAGCTTCCAGCGGCGCCCCGCGCGGGCTGCCTTCCGAATATCTTCCGGCGTCACGGTGGAAATCCCCTGCCGATGAACGTCCTTGAGCTCTATGCCGGCGTCCAGCAGTTCGTTGGCGAGGATGAGGACCTTGAGCTGAACGTCGTAGCCCTCGATGTCGGCTGCGGGGTTTGCTTCAGCGTAGCCGAGTTCCTGTGCCTCCCTGATGGCCGCGTGGAAGTCCAGGCCGGCTTCCATCCGCCCGAGCACATAGTTGCTGGTGCCGTTGAGAATGCCTTCGAAGCCGTTCAGTTTCAGCCCTGCGAACATCTTCTTGGCCAGGCGGATCACGGGGGTGCCGCTCATGACGGCGCCCTCGAACTCGAAGTGCACGCCGTTCTGTTCGGCGAGGGAGCTCAGTTCGGCGCCGCGGAGGGCAACCGGGCCCTTGTTTGTGGTGCAGACGCTCTTGCCGGATTCGAGTGCCCAGCGCACATGTGAAACTGCCGGCTCGCCGTCTTCGGGATTAGTGAAGGTGGCCTCGCAAATGATGTCCGCTGGGCAGTTGCGGATCACGGATTCGTTGTTGGTGTCGGCGGATCCGCCGTACGCTGCAAAGGTTTCATTGTCGCCGCCCAGTTTGAGGGCAACGGAGAGGTCCACGCCTTCGGGCTGGACCAAGGATCCGAAGCGTAGGTCGGTGATGGCCACGACCCGCAGGCCGAAGCCCAGTTCGGAACGAAGTCTCTCACCACGCGTAGCGATCAGTTCGGCCAGCGTCCTGTTGACGCCGCCGAAGCCGATCAGCGCAATGTCGTAGGTGGTCATGGTGCTCCTTCAGTCAGTTACATCGGTCCTCCAATGCTGACCGCATTCCATGTCCGTCAGCGCATGTGATTGTGACCGAAAAGCAGGGCGAACTGACCATCCGCCTGCCGATTCGGCATGTACACCGGAACGTAACTTACGTTCAACATAGACATGTGAAGATGTTTTTAATGACCAGAACGGCCGTTTCGTGTTACTTTCATCACTGTCGCTACTGCGCAGCCCGAGTCGGCTTGACCCACGCCAGGCCACGTGCGCATCCTTCGCATCACACCTGCCACTCACCTGGGAGAAACCATGGAACCGTCATCACCTGTCCAGCTAGAACCGCAGCCCACCATTCCGCCCTCGACCGAGTCGGGGCTCCGGCGGTCCATGGGGGCGCGGCATCTGGTCATGATCGCCATGGGCGGGGTGATCGGTTCCGGGCTTTTCCTCAGCTCGGGGTACACCATTTCCCAGGCCGGGCCGCTTGGGGCGGTCATCGCGTATCTCATCGGCGCCTTTGTTGTGTACCTGGTGATGGCCTGCCTCGGTGAACTTGCCATCGCTTATCCGGTCTCAGGGGCCTTCCATATCTACGCGGCGAGGTCGATCGGGCCGGCCACCGGGTTCACCACCGCCTGGCTCTACTGGCTCTGCTGGGCGGTGGCCATCGGATCGGAGTTCACGGCTTCCGGTCTCCTGATGCAGCGCTGGTTCCCGGGTGTTGACGTCTGGGTCTGGTGCCTTATCTTCGCCTCGGTCCTGTTCGGCTTCAATGCGGTTTCTTCGAAATTCTTCGGCGAATCTGAGTTCTGGTTTGCCATCGTCAAGGTCGGCGCCATCGTGGTTCTCATCGTTTTCGGCGGCGCGGCGCTGTTCGGCTTCCACCCGCTCAGCGAGGCGGCCAACCATCCCAGCATGTTTGAAAACTTCAACACTTCCGGCGGTCTCTTCCCCAACGGCTTCACGGGTGTCCTGGTCACTGCGCTTGCGGTGTTCTACGCCTTCTCGGGTTCAGAACTCATCGGTGTGGCGGCGGGCGAAACCGTTGACCCGGCCACCAGTATCCCCAAAGCGATGCGCAGCACCGTCATCCGTCTGCTGATCTTCTTCGTCGGGGCAATCGCTGTCATTGCCGCCACCGTCCCCTTCGAGCAGGTCGGGCTGGATGAAAGCCCGTTCGTGACGGTCTTCTCATCCATCGGCATTCCTTATGCCGCCGACATCATGAACTTCGTCATCATCACCGCACTCCTTTCAGCCGGTAACAGTGGCCTCTTCTCCTGCGCACGGATGCTTTACTCCCTTGCCGACGAGGGGCATGCGCCCCGGGCGCTGAAGAAGCTGACCCGACGCGGTATTCCCATGACTGCACTCTCCGTCAGCATGCTCGGTGGCCTGGCATCCCTCATCAGCAGCGTCGTTGCACCTGAAACGGTATATCTGGCTCTCGTATCGGTGGCGGGATTCGCCGTCGTCGGGGTCTGGATGTCCATCACCGCCTCGCATTTCTTCCACAGGAGATCCTTCGTCAAGAATGGCGGTGATGTCGCTGCGCTTCCCTACAAGGCCCCGCTGTTCCCGCTGGTGCCTGTCCTGGCCTTCTCGCTCTGTGTCATCTCGCTCATCGGCATCGCCTATGACCCGAACCAGGTGGCAGCGCTCTATTTCGGATTCACTTTCGTTGGCGCCTGCTATGCCTTCTTTTACTTCAAGTACGGACGCAAGGCGCGCGCAAACCAGACCTCCTGACGCCGTCACAAACTATCGTCCGCGTAGCTTGGTGGCGGGAGGCTTTCGTCCCCCGCCACCAAGCTCGGCGTTCTGTGGGGACATGTGAGAATAGGCGTAGTTATCAGGCGGAAGGAGCACGGAGCATGGATTCTTCCTCGGAAGCGTCATCCATGGCCCAAGGCCTTCGGATAGTTCGGCTGGTCGCAGACCGGGAGAAGTGGGGAAGGCGGCTACTCGGCGTTTCCCAGATCGCATCCGAGCTGGAGATGGACCAAAGCCGTGTCTCCCGGTTGACTCAGGAATTGTGCGAGCTGGGACTGCTGGAACGCGTCGAACGCGGGCCATTCCGGACCGGTCCACGTTTTTTTACGCTGGCAGCCGCTTTGAATACGGGCTGGGTCCGCGAATCAAGAACCGAACTTGAGGCTTTGGTGGCCTCGTTCGGCCTTAGATCCAGACTTTCCGTCCGGGAGGGCTTCCGCGTCATGCTCCTGCGGACCTCCAGCAATGACGCGGTTCCCGGCGGCTTCGTGAAACCCGGCATGGTGACACCCGTGTGGTGCACCGGGTCCGGCCGGGCTCTGCTGTGGGACGAGGAGCAGCCAGCCGTTGAGGCCCTCCTTGCGGACGTCAACTTCATTGGCGTGGGCGGTCCGGGGGCGGCCCATTCGCCGCAGGAAGTCGTCGAATTGATGGACCGGGACCGGGCGCGGGGCTTCGTTGTCGCGGAGGAAGAGTTCGAGCATGGAGTCTACGAACTGGCGGTTCCGGTCCGCACCGCCGACGGTTCCGTTCTTGCAGCGCTCAGCGTCCTGGGCAGCCGGGCCGAGATCATGTCCGGCGCAGATGACATTGCAAAGGCCCTGTGGGAAGCAGCCCAACGGCTGGGCTCCTGCCAGGGCGGCACGCGAAACAGCGCTGGCCGGAAGGGTCTTGCCAGCTAAGGCACATTCTTCGGCGGGACCTGACCCAGCATGGACTCAAGCCACCTTCCCCAGGACACGAGAGCCGTGGCGCAGGCTTCCAACCTCGGCTGCAGGCGGGTCTTGGCGCCTACGACCTGCAGCGCTGCCACCACGTCGCCCTTGAAGTCCCGAATCGGAACGGCCAGGGAATACAGCCCCGGCTCGGCTTCCTCGTCGACAATGGAGTATCCCCGCGCCCGGGCCGCGCGTAGTCGTGACAGGAAGTCCTCCACGTCAAGGGGCGTATTGGGGCCATGGCGCACGAAAGCGACACCGGAGAAAAGGGTCCGGACCTCGTCGTCGGACGTTTCCCACAGCAGAGCCTGGCCGGCATCGCTGCAGTAGGCCGGGTATGGCCGGCCCAGCCATGAACCGATCATGTTGCTACTTGCCGGAACATGCTCACCGATGGTGACGGTGCTGTCTCCGCTCAGAATTCCAAGGAAGCATCCTTCATCAGTTTCACGGGCCAAGCCTGCCAGCGCGGTGGCGCCGTCGGTCTGCAACCGTTGTTCGGACAACAGCTGCGCGTCCGTCAGGAGCGACCAGTCGACGGTGTAGGTCCGGTGGTCTTTGCGGACCAGAAACCCCTCCTGCTGGGCCGTCCGCAGGCTGCGCGCAATCTGGCTGCGGTCCTTGCCCAGGTCGGTTGCTATATCAGCGACCGTTCCGCCAGGCAGGCCTTCTGCGTTGCGGGAGCCCACCGCGAGGACAGCCATGATTCCCCGGCCCATGCTGGATGTCTTAGACATGGGTCCGATTCTAGTCACTGGAGGAACGCCTCCTAATGGATGGCGAAGACCCGGGCAGGAAAACCGCTGCCCCGCAGTGGCTTGGGCCACGTGGCAATGAGGGCAGCGCCCGCTTCTGGAAGTCCGTCCAGGTTCGCCATCAGCTCGATCTGCCACCGGTTCTGTGCCAGGACGTAGGTCTCCAGCGTGAAATCCTGGCGGGATGTGGCCAGTCCCGGGTCTGTGTCCGTCTGCTCATGACCGACGGCGGTAACCGACCGCTCCTCAATCAGGAAGGAGAGGACTTCCTGCGACCAGCCCGGTGTATGGCTGACACCGTGATCGTCCCTGTTTGCCATGGCGGCAGCGTCAGGCCAACGGTCACTCCAGCCTGTCCGCAATGCCACAAAGGCCCCGGGTGGGATGGCGCCATTGCGGTGTTCCCAGGCCTGGACGTCCTCCATCTGGGGAGTGGCGTCCGCATTAGCGATGACGCGCTCGGTGATGTCCAAGAGGACCAGCGGAAGGACCATCTCCTCCACGGGAATCTGGTCCAGGGTCCTTCCTCCTGAGATGAAATGCGAGGGAGGATCAACGTGTGTTCCCCATTGTCCGATGATCGAGTAGCGGTGAGCGGTGAAACCGTCACCTTTCTCCAGATCGAAGACGGGCTCCCTGATTTCGTCGGGGAATGCCGGGAAGTGTGGCTGGCCGGGGTGGAAGGCGTGCGTCAGGTCAGTGAACGATCTGCCGGCAATCAGCGTCTGCAGGCCGTCCCAGAGGGCGGTTGTGGTGACTTGAGTCATGACGTGGCCTGGCTTTCAACCAATGCAGGAAGCGCAGTGTTGGAAACGCTGATTGGCCCTGTCAGCTCAATGACGGGCACCTCCCAAGGGTGGATATCCACGATGTGCTGCAGGAAGCGTTCCACGGCAGCGTCGTCGAGCGCAGCATCGAAATACGTCGTCAAGACGAGGGTCGGCGAAATTGTCTGCTGACCAACCTGCCCCAACGTAGGATTGGCGCCTTCAGCGCAAGTGAACCCCTCAAAACCCAAACCGGATTCGAAGACATGCCGGTAGTTGCCAAAGTCCCCGAGGTCAGGGGATTCCGCGACAGCGTCGAGCAGGGCCGCAATGCCCGCTTCGTCTTTGAATGCTTCTGCGTCGCCGCTGGCGAGCCGCGAGAAGGTTTCCGAAGCTACGGGCCAATGCACACGCAGCTTGCGTACTGGTTTCATTTCAATCTTCAAGGGAAGTCTCCTGATCGGTCCGTAACGTGTTTGCATGCCATCGTGGCACGGTGTGATGATCATTACAAGCATTGAAAAATGCTTATTATGAACATAGCCATCGTGCATAACGCGTGCACCACGTGCACCGTGCCCGACAGCCATGGACGAACGAACCGCTTGGAGCCCAAACAATGCCCAGTAACACCAAGCTCTCCCGCATGCTTGATGCCGGAGCGATCCTGACCGTGGACGGCGCACTTGCCACCGAGCTGGAAGCGCACGGCTGCGATCTGGACGACCCCTTGTGGTCGGCCAAAGTCCTCCTGGAACAGCCGCAGCTCGTCAAGCGCGTGCACCGCGATTACTTCCGCGCCGGAGCAGCGGTGGCGATCACGGCGAGCTATCAGGCAACACCCCAGGGATTTGCGCGGCGCGGCATTGGCGAAGGAGAGGCCCTGGAGTTGGTGGCATTGAGTGTCCGCCTGGCCGACGAGGCTCGCAGCGAGCACCTGGCCGAAAACCCGGGTGCAGGCCCCCTGCTGATTGCAGGATCGGTCGGTCCGTACGGCGCATACCTGGCCGATGGGTCGGAATACCGGGGAGACTACTTCCTCAGCCGAAACGAGTTCATGGAGTTCCACCGGCCGCGAATTGCCGCGTTGGTGGACGCCGGAGCGGACTTTCTTGCCTGTGAGACGCTGCCGTCCTTGCCGGAGGCCGAGGCCCTGATGGCACTCATGAAAGAGTTCGACGTCGAAGGCTGGCTCTCCTTCACGCTGCGGGACGGAGGGCACATCAGCGACGGCACACCGCTGGCTCAGGTGGCAAAGCTCGCCAGGGCGCAGCCGTCCGTCGTGGCCATTGGCGTGAACTGTGTGCCGCTGGAGCTGGTTTCCCCCGCCCTGGGCGCCCTGGGCAAAGCCACGGACACGCCCCTGATCGCGTATCCAAATTCTGGCGAAATCTACGACGCGGTCACCAAAAAGTGGCGGCCGGCCGCGGCCGGGGACACATCTGGGGGAGCCGGCAACAAGCAGCCCGCAAGCCTGGCCGAAGGAGCCGCCGTCTGGCGTGAACTTGGTGCCCGGCTCCTCGGCGGGTGCTGCCGGACGACCCCCAAGGACATTGCCGCCGTGGCCAGGCTGACGGGAAATCCCTGACGGCTGGCTGCCTCAGCAGGCCGGAACCCCCGCATCCCGCTCGCCCGGGCACTGCGGACCAACAGGACCACGCCCATCGCCGTTCCGCGGTAGACCGGGGGAATCGCCTGCAGCAGCGGCTGCCCAGGCGTCCGGTTGCGCCAGATCACGACGGCGGTCCACGCCGCCGTCGCCAGCATGCCTAAGTCGCCAGCATGCCTAAGTAGAGGGCCGCGTGCCACGGGGTGAAAAACGTCTCCAGGCTCGGCAGGTTGATGTGCGCCCAGCCGTCGAGGAAAACGGCCAGCAACACACAGGCCAAGGAGTTCGGTGACCATGTCGCCGCGTGCGTCCGTACCGGTGTTGCGAGCAGTCGCGGGCATCGGCGCGTCAATGTACTGGTCGACGCGCGGGTCTTTGCTGTAGTCCAACCTGTCAGCCCCTGAGGATCTGTTCGCGGAGAATGTCCGCGTGCCCGCAGTGCTGGGCGAGCTCGCGCAGCATGTGCAGGTACACCCAGCGCAGCGGCAGCGGGCCCCGCCGATTCCCGTTGACAAAGTCGTCGAGGTGCAGCGCGGATGCCGCCCGGCGCGACGCCTCGCAAGCGTCGCGGTGGGCGGACTGGATGCTGTCAATCGAATCCTGGTCACTCAGGATGAATGACTCGTCCGGCGTGGCCGGGATGCCGATGTCTGCGCGGGAGCGGCAGTTGATCGCTTCGTCGAACCAGACCTTTTCCACGAAGGTCGCATGCTTGACCAGTCCCAGCAGCGTGGTCCGCGAGGGCACCAAAGTCCGGCGCGCCTGCTCCTCGGTCAGGCCGTCCAGGCAGGCATTGAGCCTGCTGCGGTGCTCATCGAGGAAGGCCTCGAACTGGATCCGCACCGGCTCGTTGATGACGTCCTCGGCGGAAGTGGCTGGAAGTGAAGGCATGCACGCAGTATGCCAAGGGGGCCGCGCGGCGGCAACGGATGGCACGGTCAGTGCGGGCCTCATTTGTCCGTTCGCTCTGCCAGGCCCATGAACATGGTCCGGTGCAGGATGTCCACGTGCTTGCGGGCGATCTCCACCGCTTCGTCGCCGTGGCCGGCACGCAGGGCAGCCACAAGCGCGACGTGGTCGCAGTTTGATTTGTGCAGCAGCTCGATCGGGTAGGGGATGAAGTAGGCGTAGAGCTCCGCCAGCGTCTCGTAATAAACCTCGACGGCGGTCCCCAGCCCCGACGCCGTGCCCACCAGCTGGTGGAACTGCTCGTCTGCCTGATGGTAGTCGGACCAGTCGGTGGATTCGGCCATGTCATTGGTCAGCCGGTCGAGCTCGTCCAGCTGTTCAGCCGTGGCGTTGAGCACCGCGTAGTGCGTCACAGCGCATTCAAAGAGCAGCCTCCGGTCCACCAGCCGGTTCACGGCCTGGGATTCGGCAGGTGATGCCGAGAGCTCGGCCAGCACATTCCGCGGCGGCTCATCGGCCACGAACGTTCCGCCGCCCCGGCCGCGGCGGCGGACCACCACGCCCTGTTCCGCCAGGCTCGCCAGCGCCCGGCGGGCGGTGATCGGGCTGACGGACAGGCCCAGGGCCACGTCCTCCTGGTCGGGCAGGCGTTCACCTGGTTTCAGCAGCCCAAGCGAAATCGCCATGCCGATCCGTAGCCGCACGGCGTCGATGGCGCTGCGCCGGTCGATGCCGGCCAGCCTCCCTGCGCCGATGGGCGAGGTGTCGGCGGTGTCCTCCAACTGACGGGTCATATCCGCTACTTTATGGCCCAAACCCCCCCTCCCATAATTGGATCATTCTGATCTAATATAACTCCGATCACATCCCCAACGTGGAGATAACCATGCAACGCACCCTTCCCCTCATCGCAGCCCAAGCGCCGCCGCGCCTCATCGGTGAACCCGTGTCGGCCTTCGCGGACGAGGTCACCGCCGCCCTCGCCGCCCAGCCGCAAAGCAAGCTCATCGTCTTCCCCGAACTGCACCTCTTTGGAGATCAGGACCGACCAGCAGCGCACAAAAATGCTCCAGGCCGCCGCGGAACCGCTGGAGGGTCCCCGGGTCAAGGAGCTGAAGCAGCTCGCCGCGGACCTGGGCATCTGGCTGGTCCCGGGCAGCGTGTGCGAACGTGGTCCCGAGGGGCAGCTGTTCAACACCCAGCTGGTCCTGTCCCCGGAAGGAGAGCTCGCCGGCTACTACCGGAAGGTCTTCCCCTGGCGCCCGTTCGAGCCCTACGACCCCGGCGACCGGTTCACCACCGTGGACCTGGCCGGCGTCGGCAGGGTGGGCCTGAACATCTGCTACGACGCCTGGTTCCCGGAGGTGTCCCGCCAACTCGCCTGGATGGGCGCCGAGGTGATCCTCAACGTCGTCAAAACCACGACGCCGGACCGCCGCCAGGAGCTGGTGCTCGCCAAAGCCAACGCCATCGTGAACCAGGTCTTCGTGGTCAGCGTCAACTGCGCCGGCCCCACCGGCAAAGGCCTGAGCATCATCGTCGACCCCGAGGGCAACACCCTCGCCGAGGCCCCCGATGACGCACCAGTGCTGCTCACCGCGGAACTGGACCTTGCCGCCGTCGAGCACGTCAGGACCCACGGCACCGAAAACCTCAACCGCCCCTGGTCCCAGTTCCGCGACTGCGAGGACGCCGTCGAACTGCCCGTCTACCAGGGCCGGATCAGCCCGGCCACCTGGGCTCCCCAGTCCTTCAACGCCTAAGGAATCACCCGTGACAACTTCACCCACGCTCACCCGCACGCTGAAACTGCCCAGCCTGGTCCTGTTCGGCCTGGCGTACCTGACCCCGCTGATCGTCCTGGGGATTTTCGGCATCATCGCCGAAACCACCGGCGGGGCATCCCCGGCGGCCTACCTGGTGGCAATGGTCGCCATGCTGTTCACGGCGCACAGCTGCGGCCGGATGGCCATCGCGTACCCCGTGGCCGGCTCCGCGTACACCTACGTCCGCCGCTCCATCGATCCCCGGGTGGGGTTCCTCGTGGGCTGGGCCATCCTGCTGGACTACCTCTTCTCGCCGCGATCGACCGGTTCGCCGCAGAGGCAGCGCTCGACGGCGCCGCGCTGGTCGTCTTCCCGGAGTACGCCACCTACGAGAAGAAGAAGGTGGACGCGACATTCCCGGAGAAGGCCGAGCCGCTGGACGGCGCTATTTGCCAGGAACTCGCCAGTACCGCGGCCCGCCACCGCCCACCAGAATCAACAATGGTATAAGAGGAATCAGTCTCTAGAGGAACGTTTCCTGCCTCGTATCCGGCCTTCCTGCCATCCTGGCAGGGCAGTATCAAGAGCCGTCCGTTTAGCTTTGTGTAGTGCGCAGCGGGCATTTTTGAACCGTTGAGTATGCAGCCACACACCCAGAACATGTTCCTCCGCGGTCGCGGTCTTCTTGTGGCGCGGCCAATCCTCGCCCTTTGCGCGGTACTCGATCAGAGCGGTCAAGCGTTCCTGCCATCTCGATTCGTCTGACCAGGCACGTGTGTTTGCCTCCCACCCCGACAAGGCCTGCAGTCCTTCGCGAAAGGCTGGGGCAAGCGTCCCGGCTGCAGCGTTACGCCGACGCCTCTGCAACCACATAGCCAGGGTGCGTTCCTCCGTTGACGTGGAACTGTATGTGGGGTATCGCCCCTCAACCTTTACGAAGTCGATTAGTTTGGTCATGGACTTCAAGCCGCGTTGCGTGACCGGCGTGCCCTTCTTGCCGACCTTTGCGGCCTCATGTTCGTTGGCGAGACCAGCGTCAAGGCCCCTAGCGACGGTTAGATGATAGCCGACCGTACTGGCGGGAGCGCCTACGAGAACTGCGATGCGGGATCTCGTCAGGCCAAGGCGGTACATCAACACCCACTCCGGGTTCGGAGCCCGCCGCGCTTTATCATGCATCGGGACTATCATGCCACGCAGTAGCGCTCTGATCGCGCCATGTCCAGGAGGAAAAGGGATTCTTGGAACTTTGAGCGCTACTGGGGAAGCTTGGGCTTGCTGCTCTGGATTACGGCCCAAAGCTGGCGCCAATGTGCTTTAGCAGAACTTGGGAGAAGCATGTACGCCGAAAACTGTATTCCTCGGATCAAGTACGAAACTGCGCTGATCCGCTCATGGGTAGCAGGGAATTCGAGTGTTCTGAATATGAACCGGGATGAACTATCGGTGCCCGACGCCAGCGTCGAAAACCCGTGGATTGGGGGGAAAGTCATCCGGTGGCGTCATCAGGATTTTCTGTCTCCAGACCAGCGTATTCAATTAGCTCCATAGACACGAGCGTGGCTGCCACGCTCCAACGCATATCTTCGACGAAGACAAGCCCTCAGGATGTCCCGGTCATCCTTGGGAAGGTCGTTTGCCGATGTTGACGCAATCGTCAAGCTAGTCCGATGGGACGGCTGGAACAACACCAAAGAAGGCGACAAGGCCGTCCGCATCGCCATTCGCAAGGTCCTGGTCCGCTATGGGCTGCCTGCTTCCGGGTGCTTAATGGTCGGGCTCACGCCTGCGTGTCGCTCAAGGCCGTTGGTTATTGCAACTCATACGAAATACCCTGGCGCAGTGACTAACTTCATTGGGGGAATGGCAGCGGATGGGCTGCCCGAAGGATTGTATGAACTCCTGAACACGGATGTACTCGGCAATCTACTGAACAGGGAATTGGGGCTGCGGCCCGTGTTCGCGGACATCGAAGACGAAGACACTCCGGACGTCCTATCCCGCCACGTTGCCAACGCTGTCCGCCAAGCCCTCGCGGCAGCCAAGCCTGCAGACAGAGTCGCCCTAGCCAACCGGCTCCTTCAAGAATTGAACACCCCAGACCGAATCGCAGAAGGTCCAACCCAACTCCAGTCCCTCCAGCGGCCTGACACGCTCAAGCGCCGACAAGTTCGCCGCCCCACCACAAAGCTGAGTGATTCCGCACTTCTCACCAACAGCAGGGACGACCCGAACCTCGCGGCGGAGCTCCGGGCAGAGATTGATTCGGCCAACACTGTTGACCTGCTCTGCGCCTTCGTCCGGTGGACGGGCCTACGCCTTCTCCAGCCGGCGCTGGAGCAACTCAAGGAGCGCGGCGCCAAACTCCGCGTCATCACCACCACGTACATGGGCGCCACGGAACGCCGCGCCATCGACGAGCTGGTCAACCGCTATGGCGCCGACGTGAAAATCAACTACGAAACCCAGGCCACCCGGCTGCACGCCAAGGCTTGGTTGTTTCGCAGGAACTCCGGCTTCGACACCGCCTACGTCGGCAGCTCCAACCTGAGCCAGGCAGCCCTGCTGGATGGCCTCGAATGGAACGTCAGGCTCAGCTCCGTCGGAACGCCGACGTTGCTGCAGAAGTTCGAGGTCACCTTCGACAGTTACTGGGAGCAGCGCGCCTTCCAAAGCTACGATCCGGAACGCGACGGCGAGAAACTGGACGCCGCCCTCGAACGCAACGGCGGCCGGCGCACTGCCGTCCCTGGCGCAGCCACTGGCCTCGAAGTCCAGCCGTTCCTCCACCAGGAAGAGATGCTCGAGGAACTGGAAGCCGAGCGACTCAAAGGCTTTAACCACAACCTCCTGGTCGCAGCTACCGGCACTGGTAAGACCGTGATCGCGGCCCTCGACTATAAACGCCTAAGCGAAGCTGCCGGTCGCGATCTGAAGCTGCTCTTCGTCGCCCACCGGCAGGAAATCCTGAAGCAAGCGATGCGCACTTACAGGGACGTCATGCAGGACGGCACCTTTGGCGAACTCTGCGTTGGGGAGCACAAGCCTCAGCAGTGGAAGCACATCTTCGCCTCGGTCCAGTCGCTGTCATCTCTCGGCATCGATCAGCTGGAGCCAGACTTATTCGACGTCGTCGTCATCGATGAATTCCACCACGCCATGGCACCCACCTACCGGCGCTTGCTGGACCACCTGCAGCCGCAGCAGCTCCTCGGGCTGACTGCGACGCCGGAACGCGGTGACGGCGTCGACGTCGCGAATCTGTTCTTCGCCGGTCGCACAGCCAGCGAACTGAGGCTTTGGGACGCCCTGGACGCCGACCTGCTGGTGCCGTTCCACTACTTCGGCGTCTCGGACGACGTCGACCTGAGCCAGCTGGAATGGAAGCGCGGCAACTACGACACCACACAGCTGAACAACCTCTACACCGGCAACGACGCCCGCGCCGCCAAGGTGATTCGCGAACTCCGTGACAAGGTCACCAGCACCGACCAGATGCGCGCCATCGGCTTCTGTGTCTCGGTCCAGCACGCGCACTACATGGCCGAAGTGTTCAACCGCGCCGGTATCGCCTCCGTTGCCGTCGACGGCAGCACCGACGACGCCGACCGCGCCGCGGCGCTTGAGCGCCTCCGCCGGCGGGAGATCAACTGCATCTTCGCCGTGGACCTTTTCAACGAGGGCCTGGACCTGCCGCAGGTGGATACCATCCTGCTGCTCCGGCCCACGCAGAGCGCCACGATCTTCCTCCAGCAGCTGGGACGTGGGCTGCGCCGTGCCGAGGGCAAGGCAGTGCTGACGGTCATGGATTTCATTGGCCAGCAGCGCCGAGAGTTCCGCTTCGACCTGCGCTACCGGGCGCTCACGGGCTACGGGAGGAAGGAGCTGGAGAAGGCTGTCGAGGACGAGTTCCCGTACCTGCCGTCGGGCTCACAGATAGTGCTGGACCGGGTGGCGCAGAAGGTGGTGCTGGACAACATCAAGGCACAGCTGCGGTTCAACAGGGCACAGCTGGTCCGGGACATCGCGTCGTATGCGGAGACCGAGCTGGTGGCCTATCTGGAGCAGTCCGGGAACGACGTGAAGTCGATCTACCGTTCCACCAGGGACTCATGGACCGGGTACCTTCGACAGGCGGGGCTGATCGAAGGGTTCTCGCCGTTGAAAGCGGCCCTTAGAGGGAGGAACCAGGAGCACTCGGATGCCGAGGAGAAGAAGCTCCTCGCCCGTATGGCTGCTCTGATCCATGTGGACGATCCGGAACGTGCTGAAGCGTATTCGATGCTGGTCAGCCCGGATGCGCCCCGCTACGCGGAGCTTGGAATGCGTGAGCAAACATTCGCCCGGATGCTGTTCTACACCCTGTGGGACGACGGCGGCGGTTTCCAGACGTACGACGCCGGCCTGGACAATCTTCGCGGCTACCAGTATGTGTGCAGCGAGATCCGACAGATCGTAAAGCTCGGAGTGGCCGCGTCCAAGCATGCTGCCAAGAGTCTTGGGGTCGGGTTGCAGCATGTTCCGTTGCTCTCGCACGCGACCTACCGGCGCGAAGAGGTCCTGGCGGCGCTGCAATATGGATCGCTGGAGCTTGGCAAGAATGTGCAGCACCGCGAGGGCGTTGCATGGTGCCAGGCGACTTCCACCGATGCCTTCTTTGTCACGCTCAACAAGGACGACAAGAAACACTCGGCTACGACGATGTACAAGGACTACGCCATAAGCCCTGAGCTGTTCCACTGGGAGTCGCAGAACGCGACCTCGCCGGGTAGCCCGACGGGCATGCGGTATCTGGACCGGGCTGCTCAAGGCTCGAAAGTTCTAATCTTCACCAGGGATACGGCGGACGACGAGACGGGCCTGACCGTTCCCTATACGTGCCTCGGTCAGGTGGATTACGTACAGCACGTGGGCGAGAGACCAATCGCAATCACTTGGAAGCTGCACCGGCCGATGCCGGCGGATGTGTACGTGACTGCGGCTGCTCAAGCGCAATGAGTGTCAACCCATTGCGGTGACAGGCTGGTGAACCCGGCGATGGTCGTGTCTACTCCGTGTTCGCTGGCTAGGGGCCCGTTCAAATGTATTGGACGCACTCAAAGGCAACCAAAACCCACTAGCTGGTTGTTTATCTGCGTGCTCGACAGCAGGTTAGAGGATTGCCAGGCATGCTCCCTATTGACGCGATGGCGAGAGACCTCCCGAAGAAACAGCCATTCGTCCCGGTGTTGGCCGCTTGGGCAACAAGAGTGGCAGCTCCTCAAGGATCACGCCGCCCACCTTCCGCCTGGGCAGGCCTCAATTGGCGCTGCGGATGGGCCAACAGACCGACTTCAAACTTGGGTCCCATTCAGACAAGGCATCGGGTATTCGACGGCGCTATGAATGACTTGGTCCTTCATAGCGCCGGCAAGCTGCCCCTAATTCGTGTCGAGGCGCTAGAGTCGGAATCCTGATCGCGGGTGGACGGAGAATTGGACTCGCATGGTGGCTGGAACTGAAAGGACTGCGTGAGATATTTCAACTTCAGAGTGTGGGATCGAAGCCTAGGAACGTGGCACTACTTCAGCCTTCATCCCCTGGATGGCCTGTTCGATCTTGATGATCGTGCTATTGATGGCTCCAGTTTGACTCAAATGACCGGCCTGAAGGATAAGAACGGTAAAGACATCTTTGAAGGCGATGTGCTGCAAGACCGTCTAGGCGGTCGCTGCGTCGTGCGGTTCGAGTCCGCTCGGTACATCCTGGTGCAGGCTCGGGGCGCTGTATATTGGCCGCTATCCTCCGATAGCAGTAGCCACTATGAGATCATCGGCAACGTCATCGAGTCGCCACAACTCATCGACTAATACAAGAAGAGCCGTACTCAAGAACTGAACTGGTCCCCGAAGGTTAGAACTGAATTCTCAGTCCAACTTTCGGGGAGCAGTTCAAACCCGCGCCGACTCTTGTTGTTGCAGTTAGTGTTTCACTAGCTCCAGTGTCTCCATCTCAATTTCATCTTCCAGGGGTGCATCATCCTCTGCATCGGGTACGACAGGCCAGTTGACAGCGCCGCCTTCGTAGCCCTTATGGACTTTGCCCCGAACTTCTTCTCCTTGAGATTCATTACCCCACACATGCCAACCCTCATGTTGGTTGCGAGCAAACATCTCTAGGTACGGACCAGGAGAACAGTTCGTGATGAAGTCGTACTGTTCGTCTGGTTTACGTGAGTGCTCACGCTTGCGCGTCTCGATCATGTTGACTTGGCTGCGAGCAGGGGGAAGCGTTCGCATAGAGCCGCGAACACCAAAGAGCAGAATCTCGGTGACGTTGCGGAAGTAGAAGCCGACGCCTCGACCATCCGGGCCGCCGTCTTTGCGACGCTTAGCCCAGATGACGTTGCTGACATATCGGAATCCCCAAGCCTTCATGACTTCAAGACCTTCAGGCAGCAGCGCGTTCGGTACCCACAAGTAGAGGTGAGCGTTCTTTGCAAGGCTCGCTTCAACCGGCAATGCCTTGATGTCTTCTAGGGTCATCGTGTCGTATCGGTCGAGCCGGCGGTGCTCGGGAGCAACCTTGCCGGTGCGGTTCTGGAAGCGCCACGGCGGATCAGCCAGCAAAGTCTGGAAGCCGCCCTCTACTGATGGCAGGGGAGTGAACGGTGTTGGCTCTACGTCAGCGCGCAACGGAGCGGGGGAAATCTTAGGCATAGTCGGACTATTCTATTCGGCTTCTTCAAGGATTGCCGCAAACTGTGCATCTGTCATCGGCGTTGCGCCCTCGGGAACCTCGAACTCGTCGTCGGGAGGTCCGTCAAACTGTGTGCCATCCCACGTCCTGTCAGTCACTCCAATTATGATCACGGGGCAGTTGCCGGCCCCGCCGCGCTTGACCCTAATCTCTGCTTTGTCGAAGGCGGTCACAGTTGACGTTTGCAAGTCGATGGGAAGCTTCCTGACGCGCTCCTCCATGGGTAGCGTCATTTGGTAGTCGTCCCAGATAAGTCGTGCCAGCTTCAGCAGTGGCAGCCGATCCTTGGTGATGATGACCGCACCGTCAATTAGTCCGTACTCGTACCAGGAACGGTAGGCCGCGAGGTCGCGGTCAAGGTTACCGTCCTTAGCGTTCCATTCAATGTCGACGATCATGCGCCCCTTGTGGTTGTCCACTCTGAAACCTTCGCTGTAAACAGATGGCACTTTTCTCTCCGTCTGAGCCACGTAGTCTCTGCCCCTCTTCTGAAAGTCCGTGAAGAAGTAACCCCTGATCTCTGTGTCGATCCGTGTTTCTTTCCAGCCGAGCCTCCTGAAGCGGCGATCCAAGTTATCGGCGATATCGCCCTTGTTGCCACCCTTTACCAGCCACTCGTTCGGCGTCAGCACGAAGTCGTGAAGCACCCTGAGCAAGTCGTCAAACTCTTCAGGTGCTACGGCGTTCAGGATCGAGGCAGCGTTGCCGATTTCTAGCCATTCGTAGCGTTCACGGATATATGGGGGAACAACCGCCGGGTCGTCAAAACTGGAAGTGATGTACATGCTCTGACCCTATTAGGGCTGCCGTCGGTTTGTTGGATCCTCGACCTAGCGAGCTCGTGCTCGTGGGAGGATGGTGACTAGTCCCACGGCTTGTGCAGTGGAGCTCCGTCAGGAAGTTATTGATCTGGCCCGCAAGGGCGAGACGCCGATGGCGCAGATTGCGAAGGATTTCGGGCTGTCGGTTACGACGTCGAAGCGCTGATATGTAGTTCTCGCTGTCAAGAGGCAGGAATGAGCGACCCTCTGGATTTGGTTCCGGGGGCCGCTCATTCTGTGCCGGCCGGTTGCGGGCGGGGGTGTCGGCGAGTCTTTTTCGACTGGCATTGTCAGGCTGACATTCGCGGGTTGGTTACCGCATGACGATTTGTTCGGCTGGGGCATTATCGGGTGTCTAGAATCGAGCGTCGACGGGGGTAGATGCGTCTGCTCATAGTGCTGTCCCGGGTTAGCTCCGGTGCTGCCATCACTCATCCGTCACCTTCGGCGGCACGTTCATGGGTCAGGCCGCATCCATGCGTTCTCCTTGTTGAAGTGGGGCGGCAAGTGACCAGCACCAGCCGGCCAGCTCGCGGGCGATCGCGGTGTTGGCCTTCACGGACGTCTTGTGGCGTTCATCGAAGTGTTCCCATTTGCGGTGCAGCCTGTGGTTACCTTCGAGGGCGCGGATCCGGGTTGGCGGGGTAACGAGCTTGAGTTGGCGCAGCAGCCGTTCCCCTGGCCGGGCGTAGGGGCGCCGGTGCACCCACGCCGCCTCGATCAGGAGCTTACGGGCGTAGGTGTTCCTGGCCTTGGTGATCGGGCCCTGGTGCCGGGACTGGCCGGAGGATTGCTCGCTGGGGAGGAGTCCGTGATAGGAGCCTATGGACGAGCCGGTGAAGCGCGTCCAGTCCCCGATCTCCACGGCGAGTCCGAACGCTGTCGTGAGCTGGATGCCGCGCAGACACATGAGCGCGTTAATCACAGGGGTGTAGCGGCAGGCTGCCGCCGTGGCGGTCACCTGTTTGTCGATGTGTGCCAGATGGATGGCGAGCAGCTCGGCCTGTTCGACATCGGCGTTGTAGGTGAACTGCAGCGCCGGTTCGTCAAAGTGTTGGCGGCGTAGCCACCGGCCGTGTTCCTGCGTCCATCTGGTATTTTCCGGGTAGCGAATGCCGTGCCGGAGTAGGAGGGAATTCACGCGTTGGCGGGCGTGGGCGAGATCCTTGGCGGTGCCGGAGCGCAGCCGGGACAGGTCCCGAAGGGCCTCTTCGTCCGGTTCCGGGATGTGCACCTCGGTGACCGAGCCGACCGCTAGCATTTCAGCCAAAACCCTTGCGTCTCTTCGGTCGGTTTTCACCCGGTCCCCGGGAGCGCGCAGCAGCTTCGACGAAGCTGCCACCACGCAGGTGATTCCAGCAGCCTGCAGGTAGCGGGCCAGGACAAAACCGGTCGGACCTGATTCATACACGACCTTGACAGGCGGCTCGAAGCGGCCGACCCACTCCAGCACCACCGCCGGGTCGGCAGCCATCGAGTGGCTCTTGACTTCGCCGGTATCCGGGTTCAGCGCATGGGCAACGATGTTGACCGCGTGAACATCCAGACCAATGAAAGTATGCTCAAACATAGCCGGGACCTCCCAAATCTCACATGTGGCACTACCATTGCACCCCCGAAAGGGCCGTGCAGCCCACGGGAGCTGCAGATGGCAACCCACGGACACTGTGAAACAGAAGGCCCCGGCCCCTGAACTGTCAGAACCTGCCCGTCCGGGATAAAGGACATCACCGCCGGGTAAAGGCCCGGCAGCGCCACACCCGGCCAGCACGATGCAACTGAACCAGTTCACGCCGGCGCTGCCGGACCGCCCCGGCGATAATGGCCGACCCGGACGGGCAGGACCAATCACACTTCATATGGTCTAGATTGCCGCCGCGGAATGTAAGGACTCGAAGGGGCGGGCCCGGCAGCGGCGGAGCCGGCCGGGATTAGGGGCCTTCTAGCAGAGCAGGTAGTTCTTCATCCTCTCAGCCAACAGCCGGTGTATCCGACCCACTCTTAAGCGCGGCCCGGTCTGGGAAACCGAGTTCAGCAGCTCGCTCGTGAAAAGTGCAGCGTTTGCCCGGGTGTACCTTCTGCCACGCGCGCCTGAAGGAGTCGAGACACCGAGCCTAATTAGTAACATGTGACCTTACTTCTCACCATCCCGCCGACTTGGGCCGCGAACTTGATCTGCAGAGCTGTGGCGGCTGTGCACACGGGATTCAAAACTCATATGTTGCAGCTAAGCTCCTGTAAGTGGCGACGGTTGATTCGCTGTTGAGGTGGTCCGGGCAAGTTGTGAGGGAATGATGAATAATTTTCAAGAGGGCACTGTCCCAGCTCTTCGTGTCAGGCAGTGGTTAGCCGCATGGGATGCCGTCTCTTATGATGCGGAGCAAAATCAGACGCGCCCGAAGGAACATTTTTATCTCTTTTCGATGCCGGCTTCACAATTACGCGCCTTGGCGGGTATCAACAGGAGAAATACTGACTCACTCACTCCCCGGAAGGACGACCTAGGAATTCAGCGCCGGCATGACCCCGAAAGAAGCCTCGAGATACGCCGTTACGTTGAAGGGGGATATCCATGGTCAAGCTTAAGTGACGCTAAAAGGCGAAAAATAGAATATGACAACCTAAGAAAACCAGGGTGGCTCCCAACTGCAGTCGTGGTCAACATACTAGAGGCGGGTGACGAGCGTTCCGGCACCGTTCTCGAGGATGAGCATGTCATAAAGGTCCTGGACCATGGCGATAGCCCATCTGCTGAATTGAGAATCCCACAGATTCCGGCTGATACTGGAGGGTTTCCTCCGCTGGAAGTCATCGATGGGCAGCATAGACTTTATGCATTTGATGATGGTGACAGCGCTGTCGAGGACTACCATCTGCCGGTCGTGGCGTTCCATGGACTTGATATATCTTGGCAGGCCTACTTGTTTTGGACTATCAATATTAAGCCCAAGAAGATAAATCCCTCCCTCGCGTTCGACTTGTATCCTTTGCTTCGCGAACAGGACTGGTTGGATAGCGGCGACGTTGTCCATGTATACCGAGAAAGCCGCGCTCAAGAGCTCACTGAGGTTCTTTGGGCTACCCCGAGTAGCCCGTGGTATAGAAGAATTAATATGCTCGGTGGGCCTCGCAAAGAAAACGGCCCCGTGACACAGGCAGCTTTTATTCGAAGTCTTACCGCCAGCATGGTTAAGTCGTGGCGTTCAAATCGCGGCTCCTTAGGCGGAATATTCGGAGGTACCCCGGACATGAAGCAGGGGCTTTCATGGACTCGGCTCCAACAGGCTGCATTGTTGCTGACAGCCTGGAGAACTCTTGCCGAGGAGATCCGGGAGGCAGATGAGCCTTGGATGAAGTCTCTAGTTGAGACTGATGTGCCAATGGACGGCGATCTGTTCGCTTCCGATAGATATGACGAACCTACTTTCACGAGCAGTGGTTCACTCTTGGCTACCGACCAGGGCGTCAGAGGTTTCCAATCAATTGTGAATGATCTCCTTTATATTCGTCATAGGGACCTCAAACTCCAAGATTGGCGAGATGACTCTGATTTTTCGGATGTCACTCCGGAGGCTGTCACAGCCATGTCAACCGAGTTTGAGACCCTCCCTGCCTACGCATTTCTTGTCGATGTTTGTCGCAGTCTGAGTACTTTCGACTGGCGATCCAGCAGCGCTCCGGGACTTAGTGAAGATGAGCGGCGAAATCGGGCCGGGTTGAGAGGAAGCGGCGGCTACAAAGAGCTCAGAAGTCAGCTCGCAAGACATCTTCAAACTCATGCAACTGGTGACGTCCAGTCAGCAGCTACCCAGCTGGCGGGGTGATTCCTTGTCACCTCGTGGTAGAAATCCCTCCTACTTCAGTAACGTGGATAAGGCGGACCGAAACAACTTGGTCTCTGCCCTTGCCGGAATTACCGTATCCGTCGACGGCGACTGGCTCGATTCTAGTAACGTTTATGCCGCTGGCGCTGGACGGCGCCTAAGGAATGACGATATGACCGTACCCGCCTCATCCATCTCCGACTTTACTGAATATCTCGCTGCCGGCGTATTTGTGCATTGTGGTGACGCTTGGAGTTATCTCGGCCGGGCCCTCGACGCACTATTGCGCGGCGACCTGCATGCGGCTGTACACATGACGTATTATGCCGAGCTTCGCGGCGCAATGTCACTTCTTTGGGCGGAAGGAATTTACGTAGGCGACTACTACAGTTGTGCCCTTGATTCAAACGGAGACACAGTTTTTATCAGTGAACTCGGGACTCATCAAGCGATCTGGAAATGTTTAGACGCATGGAGCGGATTAACACGGTCCCAAAGCATGATTGGGATGCTGATTCGGCCAGGTGGCGTGGCCTTGGAGGAATGGCTGAGTAGTCTTCCGGGCGGGTCGGGGAGTCCTTTTGTCTCGAATCTACTCGCCAGAATGAAATTCGACCTAGAGTCTTTTTCGGATGATAGGATTCGCAGGAACGCCGCGAGTTACAACCCGTCCCGGATCAAGCCGGAGGATTTAGATGCCGCTGTAATCAAGCGAATTATTCGGAATATTTGGTCTGCCTTGGAGCCTGATGCCAAAGGGACTTTTCCTGTACTGGATCGGCTATTATTGCGGGACGTCCTCATTTCTGATTACGGTTCCAAACACAAGTTCTTGGACGCCGATGGCGAACCGACAGACGACACTGATTGGAGCCGCTGGGCTTCCTGGCTTAGAAATGCCGTTCCGACTCAGATATACGGAACCTCATTATATGAGGAACTCCTGAGTGCATCGAGCGAAAGCGATTCGCATTCGTTTTTGGCGGCTGCTTACCGAGAGCAGTCGACGAGCCAAGGACCAAGAGCGTATGTCGAAGGCATGCTTCTAAGAACTACGGTTCTTCTCCGGCTGGCTACCGGTGCCTCTCTCGCTCTGCTTAAGGACTCGGGGTTGGACGACGCTGACATTGTGCCCTGGGCGGAGTCGCTAAGTGAAGTTCGTGGGCTCTGGCCCATGAACGAGGGGCCGGATGACAAATTGGACCTCTGGGCAGATACAGAAGTTGCATTGGAGGCTTTAGGTGACGATGACAGCGTCGACGTGCACGGCCTGCTGGCTAAAGTGGCGCAACATATCCCGACATTAGGACAGGCCGAGCGTGTCGTGGCTTGGAACTTTGCGTAGTGAGCGAGCTGGTTGCGGCAGAATGCTGCTTAGGCGCATTGCCGAATCGGCAAGTCGACACAACTCAGCGCCTGTGCGGCCGCTGAACAAACCGGCTCAATTCACCTCCTACTCAGTCACAGGATGGTCGCCGTGTCCCTAGCTGAAGGCGTTGCAGTTACGGACACGACTACTTCTCTAGTCGCCCTGGCAGACGTATTGCCAGGGTTGGTTTCGGCTGTTTCTGACCCACAGCCGTCTTTTCTAGTGGAGGTTCTCTGACAAGCGAAGACAAACCCTTGGGGTCCCCGTATCCTTCCGGCTTACGTTCCTCCAGGCGTGATGCGTTGGTGAAAACTTGCCAAGTTGTTCCGTGCATTCGGGCCAACGTCGAGGAATTGTAGGCGTATCGCGGCCCCGATCCCGCGCACTTCGTATGGCTCCGGGAGCGCTTGGCCGTTGGGCAGCACGATAGGGTAGACCAGAGCCGTACCCGCGCCATGCCACAACGGTTGCTGTCGGTAGGCGGCCATCTGATAGACGTCCGATCGGGAAACTCGGATTTTCGGGCCGCTGTCGCCAACTGTTAGGGTGTCATCTTCGCTGCTGACGATTTTCAAAGACTCCTTATACTTCGCGTCGAACAACATCACACCGCCCGCTCCCCGCAGCACGTAATCAGGATCGATCTTTGAAGAAGTAAGCCTTCTCGCAGAGCCGTTGTAAATCGATGCGCTTGGGCGTACCGACTTGTCGACGGTGTAATCTTCTGAAGCTTCAAGAATGCCACGCAAGGCTTCCTGAAACAGCGCAGGCATAGACCACAAGAATGAACTGACTTGATTTGTACCCGCCTGAGCTCCGAGCTGCCGGCCGCCAAGCAGATCGGCGGTGGTTTGCAGTAAGGAGGCGTAGTGTCGTTCGGGCCCACGAATTGATGTGGCTCGAAGTTCCCTAGGGCCAATGAGCGTATCGGTAACCCCTGCGAACATCGGTAAGGCAGCATTCACTGCCCTCTTGACGGCTTTTCCTGCAGCCGGGACAGGCAGCACCGATGAGAGTTTGGCGACTTCTCTGAGTCCGGCTTTCAAAAGTCGGTTGTTCGCTGTGTCAATAGTTCGTTCCGTAACCACGCATGGAATGTCGGCATTGCGCGCTGTTGGGAGGCTCTGTGTAACATATCTCGGAACTAGGAAACGCCCTCGCACCTGACCAGTAAGAACGGTTTCCTTTGTCCGATAGCTCCGCCGCAGCCACCGGGTTGCGAACTCTGTAAGGGTGTCGACGTACCAAATTAGTAAAGCCGCAATGGGATCCGAGTAGGCGTTGTCGATGCCCACTTTTGCACTTTTTAGTTGCCGCAGAACTGCGCCGCGCTGTCCGTATGCATGTTCGGCTAAGAACAGCACGTCGGCGCCAGTCAGCTTCGGTTCTATTACTACGGTCAGGTCGAGTCCTGCGCTTCGATACCGGGCTATTCCTGACAGCGCCTCGGCCCTTAGGCGCCAGCCAGCATCCTTGGGATGGCGAACGGCAGTGATTGATAGCTCGTTCCAGAATGACTCGTCAACAAGCTGGATCAGTTCATCATCAACTATGGCCGTTTCGTACTCCTGGAGCCTTAGGGTTTCAACTCGCATTGGCTTCCAGCTCGGCTGCTTGAGTTTCGCGCGGATTAGCGTCTAGTAGGATGAGCTTCTCAATCACTGCGGTGCATTTCAGCCCAGACGACTCGTCATCTAGTCCCAGAATGCTCTTGAACTTGTCCAAGGCGGCGGGCTCCACCTCTCCTTCTAGAGTGTATTCGGAGAGCAGAGGAAGGACTTCGTAAATCAAGCTGTCAGCAAGGCCGGCTATGACATCAGCCTCGTTCTTTGCGGAGCTGTCTGGCATAAAATAGGACGGCCCAACCTGGATGCCGATCGTTGCCCCCGCGACCAACTCTTCCACCAAGGAGAAAAGTTGCACTGCTATCCCCTTTGCCCGACTTGTCTTGTAATTGAGGCTAGACCTGATGGGTGCATCTGACGCTGGCACATCAAGGAAGACGAACCGACGACGGAGTGCGTAGTCGATAACGGCGATGGATCGGTCTGCTGTGTTCATTGTTCCAATGATCTGCAACGATTTGGGTACGGCGATGGACGTACTTCCGTCGACGGAATAGGGCGTAGCCACTGGCTCGTCCCGATACTCGAGTGCATAGAGGAGCTCACCGAAGATCGCCGGGATGTTTCCACGGTTCAGTTCATCTAGGACTAGGATCAATTCTGTGCTCTCGCCCCGTCTTTCAAGCTCGATGCCTAGAGCACTCATGAAGCTCAAGATTCGATGCTTCGGAGTGAACGTGACGCCTCCCGCCACCGGTTCCGCTACCAATGCACGAACGAAGTCCGTATATTCGTAGCTGGGATGTATCTGAACGATCTCCCATACCGCGCTAAGCCCGCGTCGCACGATTTCGTCAGCCACTTTCTCCACGGTTCTCTCATGCAGGGGAACCCTATCGAGAATGCGCTGCAGGTGCCCTTGGTCTCTCCGGTCGCCTGTCGCCCAAGAGATATATGACTTCGCCAGATAGGTTTTGCCGGTACCAGGAGGCCCTTGGAGAACCACTTGTCCCTTGCGGCTGAGTTGAGAGCGCAGCTCTGACAAAGCGACGGGCAGATCGGCCCGTGGGACTGGCGGCGTCGCTGGTGGCGGATTCGCTGCGCTGCGGAACTCATTGCGCGAGAGACTAAGCCAATGATTGGCTCCAACTGATAGTGCGAAATCAAGAACGCCGCCGTCCTGGGGGCGGAACCATGATTTCCATGCCCAGGCGCGTTCACGAATAAGTGACAGTAGACCCGGCACGGCGTATGCCGTAGGTCGGAAATACTCTACACCGGTAACACTGCCACCATTCCTAGCAAGCACCAGAAGTTTGCACGTCTCCAGGTAGGAAAGAATGTTGGTCGTCGGTTTGGGGTTGTCCGGCGGGGTGATGTTCAGTTGAACCAGGCGGGTTTGGAGTTCATTGCGGTTCACCATAGCCGGAATGATGCGGCCGTCCGAATCGGTTAGGTGCTCCCGAACCACCATCTCAAACCGGGAGTCGGCCAGCAAGTGCGCACACCAGACGAGAAGATGTGCATCGGGGCGGTTATTCCGGGCAGCCCGTAACAGCTCATCGTCCAAAAGAATCTGACCAGCTGCCCTGTCGGACTTTTCAAGTTTCGGCTCGTATGTGAAGAGATCATTCCACAGCTCCTTGATCGCCCCAGCGTCTTCGAGCTTTGCCTCAACGCCCCTGGCCGTGTCGACGCCCGGAACAAGTTCCTTCAGGAGTTCGATAAACTCTTCAACTTTGAAAAACTTCGTCAACGAGACAACGCCCGGAGATTCGATCGGTGGCATTAGACTCTCCAGGTAGGCGGCATGCGTAGTAATTTGGTCGTCTTCAACCTAATACTACAGAGGCAGAGGGAAGTATTCGAGCCAAGGGGACGGCTCTGCGAACGCACCTGGGCAACATTCGTAATTGATCGAACATGTGTGCCCTTAGGACTCACGCCGATCCGTAAATGTGTCGGGAGGTAACGGTCAATTTCGAAATTAACGTCCCATTACTAGTTGCATCAAAGAAACGCGACTGACCTTACATGTTGTCGCCCGCGGGCATCGAGATCGCTCGAAATATCTTCTCGTTATGGTAATCAATACTTGTCTGCGACAGACTGTGCCCTTCGATCTGGCGAAGACTTTTCAGCACAAGTCTCATCAAGCCCATATCCATCTCTGCGTGATGGTTGGGGCACAGTATAAGGATGTTCGACAACGTATCCGGGCCTTTGTGTACACCACCGAGGGGTATTATGTGGTGTGCTTCAGCGTATCTTTTGCCGTCTTTCATTTCGATCGTGTAACCACACACCTGGCAACGGCTCCGGTGAAGTAGTTTGATCTGTCTCGCGAGCTTAGTGTCGCGCAGAATTCGATAAGTTTCTGTTCGCACTCGGCCCGGAGACGCGCTTCCTGTTGCTGTTACCCCGGACCCGCTCTCACCGGAGTCCACGAGATCAAAAGTTGCTAGATCCGGAGGTATCTCACTTGACGGCGTCGTCACCTCTGCTAATTCTCGTAGCCCCCAGATACCTTTTCCAATTCCTTCAACAGCGAAGAATAAGTCCAGACCCCTGCTGTTAGCGGAAAATGCGCGGGAGTCTGATGAACTTTTTTGAATGGTTCGTCTTACAATTTCTTGCCACGCTGGCGGCAGTTCGGATTCCCGCGAGTTTTCGATTTCTTTATACAGTTCTGCATATGTGGCAGTGCCGCCCAGGTGCCGCAGGGTGCTTACTATCTCCTCAAGCCACGTTTTTGTCAACTGAATAGCCCCTTCTCGAGCGCCCCTGATTTTGGCTCCGACCGTGTCTATTATGCACGTACAAACAGCCGCCCTGCCGCGTGCTGCACAGCGCACCCTGTTGGCAGGGCTGAGAAGTTATAACTTGTTACTTAAACTCGCCTGGGACGCCGATCAAGCCGTTCCGCGCCAGAGATAAGTTGCAGTCCACGTCGGAGACTTGCACACGGCCCTGGTCCAGCTTGGACGAGTCAGCCAGCACATACACAACATTCCCGCAGCGGGCAATGAGTTCCTTGAGGCGGGTCTGGGCGTGGTATCCCTCCTCGGTGCCCTCAGTCTCGGCCACTTCCTGCGTGGCACCGATGCCCGTCCCCTGGGGGCGCGGATTCTGAGGCAGCGGCTCGCTTTTCCTCATGCCCCTCCGACACCGGGATCGCCCAACTTAGGCCGCTACGACGGCGCAGTGTAGTTCCAGTCCATGTAGCAATGCAGGACTTAGATCACGCGGTGGGCCAGTGGCTTCTTTAGTTGAGACTTGTAGTCCGGAAGTGCGCGCCCAACGTACACTCCGGATATGACTTCTCGGGGGACCAGGAAGGCCCCGATCTGGTTGATCGTGGTTCTATCCTTTATTGCAATTGCCGTTGCGGCCGGAGCCATCGCTGCTGGCGTGGTTGAGGCGGGTATGAAGTCCCCGATTGGGGCGGTGCCAACAGCACCAGCGAAGCAACCCGCGTTGTTGACCACCTATCCTGTCCAGCCACCGACGGCTACAGCAACCAGAAGCGACGCAGCAGCCTCACCTGCTCCTACGGCACGGATTGAGACGGCAGAAGTTGTCGCCACCGTGCCCGATGTAGGCCAGACCCTGCAGGCTTCAGTCCCCGCGCAGCAGCAAGAGCACCGTCCTGCCCAGACCTCGCAGCAGCCGATGTGCCCGTCCGGAACGGTGATCTCGGGCCTGAGCTACGTGACGGTGACAGGGGAGCGGGAGTGGATGGTGGGTACTCTTCTCGATCTCGTTGGTCATGGTGTCATCAGTAACGGCACCACGGCACCGGTGAACATCCCTCTGTATTTGCCATATATCCCAGGGTTGGACGCCACCGGCCGACTCACCATGAATTCCTTCTCCGGCGACTTTGACTACACCCCGCCGCCCGGACAGCCTAGGCATGCGACAATTTCCCTTGCGCCTGGGCAAAGTATCACCTACACCTTCGTCGCGAAGGAGGTAACATCCAAAACAGTGTCCGCGACAGTGGCCTGGTACAGCAACCCCGAATTTTCTGTCTCGGGATTCTCAGATATCCCGTCCACAATGTTTTGTCCTGGTCCTGCGGTTTCGTCGCCACCTGGCGGGGCGAGCATCATGAATACGTACGTGCCTCAGGGCCAGTAGGCGCACCCATAGCGAGTGTCGCCGGCGTGCCCTACAAGTCCAGTCGGAAGACCCACAGCAGCACATCCCCGCCGGGCACGTACCAGTCACGGTCCGGAACCCTGCGGAAGCCCAAGGATTCGTAAAGGCCGTGGGCCCGTTCCATAAACGTCGCACTGGTAATGCTGATGGCCCGGATCGCCGGCAACGACTGCGCGTGTTTGATGATCCGGCGGACAACGGCACGCCCAATCCCGCCGCCTTGAACAGCAGGATCAACTGCGAGCATCCGGAACTCGAGCTCTTTTTCCATCGCGATCTCGCTGTACGGCTGGCCCGCGAAGGTAACCGTCACCGCCGCGACCACCGCGCCGGCGGCTTCGGCCACCCACACCTCGGCATTCTCGGCCCGATGCTCCACCTCGTCGAGCACACTCATGTACGGGTGGTCGGCGTCGAAATGCCCGGCATGGAGATACGCCTCCCGGGTGATTCTCCGAACCTCTGAATATTCGGCGGGCGTTGCCGGCCTGAAAACCAGGTTCATGGCGCAGCAACCTCGGCTCCAGCCACTCGGGCAACGTACTCCTCCAGCGGAGCCAGGGACGGCTGTGATGACGTATCGCCCACAGCATCCGCACCCACCGCATTGGCCAAGGCCAGCGCCGTGGATTGGTCGAGCCCGGCCCGCAGCGCCAGGACCAGGGCCGCGCAAAACGCGTCGCCCGCGCCGATGGTGTTCGCCACCGTCACGGCAGCAACCGGCGCCTCGGCCACCCTCCGCCCGTACTCGAACATCGCGGACCCGTCCTTCCCGTACGTCACGGCAACCAGCTTCGCGTCTGCCAGCGCCGGGATCAGCTCGTACTCGGTCTCGTTGACGATCACCAGATCGCAGCGCTCCAGCAGCTCCGCCGGCAGGTCCATCGCCGGGGCCGCGTTCAGCACGAAGAATCCGGCGGAACGCCGGGCGGCCTCCAGCACCACCGGCAGGCCGACCTCGAGCTGGCACAGCACCGTCTCGTCCGGCGTAAACTCCACGCCCTCCAACGAAAACGCAGCGTTCGCCCCCGGACACACCACGATCTGGTTTTCGCCGTCGCCGTCCACCACGATCAGCGCGGTACCCGTCGCGCCGCCGTCGAGCACTGCCACATCAGTGGTGTTTACTCCCGCTCCGGAAAGTGACTCCAGCATCAGGCGGCCGGAGGCGTCATCGCCCACCGCCCCGATCATCCGGGCGCTGGCGCCCAGGCGGGCGGCCGCCACCGCCTGGTTGGCCCCCTTGCCGCCCGGCTGCTGCTGGAGAACACCGCCGCCGAGGGTCTCGCCGGCGGTGGGGAGCCGGTCCGCGGAGGCGATGATGTCGAGGTTGATGCTGCCGACGACGGTGACGGCAGGAAGTCGAGTGCTCATGGGAAGTCCTATCGGGTGAAGCCAGGGCGGCTGAATTAGAAGATAGTGTACGCCATGGTTGTACTTGTTCGTCATACATGGTTGTATAACAACTCACATCCCAAAGGCAGGACCCCGCCTGCAGAACAAAGGAGTTTGATGTGAACAGCCCAGCCCCGGTCACCACCTCGCCGCCAGCCGTCGCCGGCAACGAAACAAGCGCGGACCAGCCACAGTTCGCCGGCCGCCGTGCGGCCCTCCTCATTTCCACGCTGCTGCTCGGCGTGCTGTCCTTCCAGCTCAACGCCAGCATGGTCACCCCGGCCCTGCCCCAGATCGCCGCCAGCTTCGGCCTAAACGCCGACAGCGCCGCCCCTGTGCAGTCCATGTTCTTCCTCGCCGGTGCCATCGCCGGCCCGGTGATCGGACGGTGGAGCGACTTCATCGGCCGCCGCGCCGCGCTGCTGCTGGTCCTCGGCATCATGGGCGCCGGAACCCTTCTCTGCATCGCGGCCCCGACGCTGCCTGTGCTCGTCGCCGGGAGGTTCCTCCAGGGAGTCTCCAGCGCGGTCTTCGCCCTCGCGTACATCGTCCTTAGCGAGAACCTGCACGCCCGCCTCTTCGGCACCTCCGTCGGCGTCATCGCCGCCATCAACGGGGGAGTGGGCGGCGTGGACGGCTACGTCGGCGGCCTCATGGCCGAGACCCTCGGCTTCCGGTCCATCTTCGTCGTCGTTGTGGTGCTGACCGCCGTCGCCGCCGGCTGCATCCTCAAAACCGTCCCGAAGGGACGGCCCCAGGGCGTCCGCGGCGCTATGGACTGGTGGGGCGCGGGCTCGCTCTCGGTGTTCCTCGTCTTCATCACCTACTTCGTCTCCGGCGGATCGGCCGCCGGCTGGACCGCCCCCAGCACCCTGGGCCTGCTGGCCGGCACCGTCGCGTCCTTCGCCGCCTTCTGGACGATCGAGAAGAAGCGCAGCCACCCCCTGATCGCCGTCCACCACCTGCGCTCCCGCCAGGTCTGGCCCGTCATCGCGACCACCGTACTGACCCTGGCCGGCATCTTCGCCGTCATCAACTTCACCGTGGTCCTGCTCAGCCAGGACATCCACGAGGGCTTCGGGTTCAGCGCATCCGTCTCCGCCCTGCTGTTCCTGACGCCGGCCGCGCTCATCGGCGTCTTCGCCGCTCCGCTCGCCGGCTGGCTCGCCGACCGCCGCGGCTGGATCAAGACCCTCCGCGCCGGAACCGGGCTGAGCCTGGGCTGCGCCATCGCCACCGCCACGTTCGCCGACAACCAGGTAGCCGTGATGATCGCCGTCGCATCCCTCGGCATCTTCTACAACGGCTTCTTCCTGACCGCCATCAACGGACTCTCCGTCCTGCTCTCGCCCAAGGAAGCCCCGGCCGCCCTGCCCGGCATCAACGGAGCCTCCTTCGGCATCGGGGCGAGCCTCGGCGTCGTGCTCGTGGCACCGTTCGCCGCGCAGGCCACCTCCGCCGGCTACGCCACGGCGCTCTGGATCTCGGTGGCCATCACGGCGGCAGCGTTCATCGTCAGCCTCTTCGTCGCCGCCCCCAAGGGCGAATCCCTCTGACGTCCCATCCCAAACCCAGCACCAACGAAACGAGAACCACCGCAATGACCACACCCACCAGCCACCCGTTCTACCTCGACTGCGACACCGGCATCGACGACGCCCTCGCCCTGGCCTACCTGCTCGCCTCCCCGCAGGCGGACGTGCGGGGGATCGGCACCGTCAGCGGCAACGTCAGTGCCGCCGTCGGCGCCCGGAACACCCTGGACCTGCTCCAGCTCGCCGGCCACGCGCACATCCCCGTCGCACTCGGAGCCCACAACCCGCAGACCGGCACGTTCCGCGGCGGGGCGCCGCACGTCCACGGCGCCAACGGCATCGGCGAGGTCTCGCTTTCGACGGCGGCTGCCGGGCTGGCAGCGGAAACCGCGGCGGAAATGCTGGTGCGGCTCGCCCACGAACACCCCGGCACGCTGCGGGTCCTGGCCATCGGCCCGCTCACCAACATTGCCGAGGCCCTGCGGCTGGAACCGGAGCTGCCCCGGCTGGTGGAGGAGATCACCATCATGGGCGGGGCTGCGCTGGCCCCCGGCAACATCACGGCGGTGGCGGAGGCGAACATCGCCAACGACCCCGAGGCCGCCGCGGATGTCCTCGCCGCCGACTGGAACATCACCCTGGTGCCGCTGGACGTGACCATGTCCAACGTGCTGGAGGAAAGCCACCGGCAGGAGCTGCTGGCCGCCGGCCACCCGGTTCCGCAGGCGCTGGGGGAGATGCTCGGCTACTACTTCCGGTTCTACGAGGGCATCTTCGGCCGGGCCTGCTCGGCCATGCACGACCCCCTCGCGGCGGCGCTCGCGGTGGGCGGCGTCACGGCCGCCGTCGCCCCGCTGGTGCGTGTCGACGTCGACACCACCGACGGCCCCGGCCGCGGCCAGACCGTCTGCGACCTCCGCGGACTCTACCTGGACTACCCGGAACAGCCCGGCGCCCGCTGCCGGGTGGTGCTGGCGCTCGACGGCGACTTCGCGCCGCACCTGGTGGGGACGCTGCTCTCCTTCTCTGAAAGTACGACGGCGGCGCTCGCCTCCGCGGTCACGTCACCGGCCTGAGCATGTTATCCGAGGCGAAGCCCCGGTATGCCGGGTCGTGCAGGCGCCCCGCCAGTACGTGCGGGGCGCCTGCTTTGGTATCAACGCTGACGCTTATGCCTGTGCTCCCACTAGGTGGCCGGCCGTGAGGGGCAAGCGCTGCCCGTTGATCTGTTCCGCCTCCAGGTCGAAGATCTGCTGTACAGCGTCGGCAAGGACACTGACATCGGTGAAGCCCGGAAATTTCCGTTCCGGCTGGGCTGCGCGCATCCGGTCATCGACCAGGGCCTTGACGACGAAGACCAGGGCGGCTGAGTGCTGGGCGGAGTGGGGGCTTTCGTTTCCTCCCTGCAGGTGCCGGAATCCGTCGGCCACGGCCAGGGTCCATGCCTCAGCGGCGGACTTGACGGCGGCATAGGCGGCGCCGTCCGCTGTCGGCGAGGAAGCGGACTGTGCGGAAACGATGGCCAGGCGACCCACAGGGGAGGTCGCCAAGTCATGGTAAAACGCGCGACTGGTGTTCCTCAGGGTGGTGAGGACGCTGGTGTGCAGGAAGTCCCAGTCTTCATCCGTCTGGCCTTTAATGCCGGTACCGCCTCGCCACCCTCCTACAAGATGGATAAGGCCGTCCACGGGACCCAGATCGTTCCGGACAGACGTCGCCAAGTCCTCAACGGCTTGCAGGTCCGCGAGGTTGCAGACATAGCCCGTGACGTTGCAGTACGCTGCCGAGAGCTCCTGCACTCGGTCCTCAAGAATGTCCACGGCGGCCACGCGTGCCCCTGCTTGCGAGAGGGTGCGGACTACCGCGACGCCGGCAGCGCTTGTCGAACCGGCTACGACGACCGTACGGCCCGAGAGGTCCTGGCTCATGCGCCCGCCTCGCCCTCAGTCTTCACAGGGCTCTTACCGGTGATCCCGGCAGTTGATTCAATGACCGAGGACATCTTCTTCTCCAGTGCCTCGTAGAACATCGACAGGGGGAATTCGTCATCAAGGATCTGGTCCGTCAGACCCCGGGGAGGGCCTTCGAGCGGAAGGGCCTCCGGTCCCTTGGCCCACGCGGAGGCCGGGTGGGGGGTGAGGGTTTCCGAGACGAGCTCGTAGGCAGCCAGCCAGTGTGCGGTCTTCGGCCGGTCGATTGAACGCCAGTAGAGTTCCTCGATGCGGAGACCCAGCTCGACGACCACGCCGGCGACGTCCTTCCAGTCGATGCTCAGCTTTCCATCGGTCCAGTGCAGGACCCGGTGCTGGTGCATCCAGGCGAACAGCAATTGGCCGCCCACGGCGTCGTAGTTACGGACCCGGTTCCCGGTAATCGCGAAGCGGAAAATGCGGTCGAAGATCACGGCGTACTGGACCAGCTTGGCGTGCTTGCGGGCGTCCTCGGAAGCCGTTTCGTCCCGCTCGATGAGGACTGATTCGCGGAAGGCGGTCAGGTCACAGCGGAGCTCCTCCAGGGAGTACAGGAAATACGGCATCCGCTGCTTGATCATGAACGGGTCAAAGGGCAGGTCACCGCGCATGTGGGTCCGGTCATGGATCAGATCCCACATCACGAAGGTCTTCTCCGTAAGGTGCTGGTCGTCGATGAATTCCGCGGCGTCAGCCGGCAGGTCCAGGGAAGTGATGTCGGCAGCAGCTTTTAGGACGCGACGGAACCGGGCAGCTTCGCGGTCCGCGAAAATGCCTCCCCAAGTGAAGGAGGGGGTGCTCCGGACCGCAACGCTCTCGGGGAAGAGAACTGCGGAGTTCGTGTCATAACCGGGCGTGAAATCGACGAAGCTGATGGGGACGAACAGCTTGTTGGAGTAGTTTGCTGCCTCCAGTTCAGCGACGAAAGAAGGCCAAATGACCTCGATGAGGACGGCCTCGAAGTAGCGGTTGGTGCTGCCGTTCTGCGTGTACATGGGGAACACAACCAGGTGCGGCAGCCCATCGATGCGCCACTGCTCGGGGTGGAAGGCTACCAATGAGTCGAGGAAATCCGGTACGACGAAGCCCTCGGACGCCCACCGCTGGAAGTCCTGCACAAGCAGTTCAAGGTAGTCCGAGTCGTGGGGGAGGTGGGGGCGCAGCTCGTTGATTGAGTCAGTAATGATGCCGACATTCTGGCGGGCCTGGTCGTGGTCAGCGGGTTCCGGAACGGAACCGTCCTGCACTTGAACCTGCTGCAGTCCGATGACGGCTGCCTTCAGTGCCTGCCATGCCGGGAGCGCCTTGAGGTCTTCTGCCCGGGTGGTTATCACTTCCGGGTTTGCGATTACAGACATGCTCGTTCCTTCCGTTGAGGGGATTCCTGAAGAAGCTAGCAGTGCGTAAGCATTCGTGAAGGATCCTTTCCTCATGCATAAGAAATACTTTTGCTCGGGGCCGGCTCCTCACCGCTATGCCTGCGCTTGACCTTAAGGTCGGGTGTCTTTGGGACTTCTTGTGCATCTTTACCCCTGGCATCATTCGCCTAACGCCGGCCACCGGCCATAGCAGATCGTCAGAGCTGCTTACTTACCGAGCGAAATCAAATCAGGAACTCTTACGCTCAAATCGGGTAACCCATGCCTATGCGTAAGGACTTGACCCGTCGGACGTGCAACATTCGCCACGCCAAAGGTCGCTTCCATCACGTGTGTTAGCTTGATCACCATCCTTCCCGGCCCGGGGGCTCCGGAAGGCTTAAATCCACCGCAGCTACCTTTTCGGAGGCACCATGGGACTTGGCTCCCACACGCAAATAATTGATCGGGCTATTGCTCCCGGCACCCCTGAAACCGCTCTTTGCTCCGGTTCAGGACTGTTTCTTAGCTCGGGGTCCACCACCGCGCAGGCAGGACCACGCGGGAACGCTATGGCCTACCTGCTCGACACAGCAGTCGCAGAAGCCTGCACCGGTCGAGCCGCTGGTGGCACCGGGAACCCGACCCGGCTCGCATTGATACCCCTTGGCGGTGTTGCATGACACCAACGAGCGGAACTGCCGTAGACATCAAACCCCAGGAAACAGCACAACAGGGGCCCTCCCTTGCGATAGGGGCAGATCGCGCTTCCGGCGAAACCACCAACGAACTCAAGCGCGGGCTAAACAACCGCCACCTGCAGATGATTGCTATCGGCGGTGCGATCGGTACCGGGCTGTTCGTGGCCTCGGGCAGTACCATTGCCCAGGCGGGTCCCGGCGGTGCGTTGGTCGCCTATGCGCTGGTCGGGCTGATGGTATTCCTGTTGATGCAGTCACTGGGCGAGATGGCGGCCAAAATTCCGGTCGCCGGTTCTTTCCAGTCCTTTGCCGCCCGTTTCGTCTCCCCGTCCTTTGGGTTCGCGATCGGCTGGAACTATTGGTTCAACTGGGCCATCACGGTGGCCGCCGAGCTGGTCGCGGCCGGGATCATCATGGACTTCTGGTTCCCGGGGGTCCCGGGATGGGTGTGGGCCGGGATCTTCCTGCTGGTGTTGACCGGGCTCAATGCCCTCTCGGCGAAGTCCTTTGGTGAGTCGGAGTTCTGGCTCTCCCTGGTCAAGGTCAGCGCAGTGGTGCTCTTCCTGATCGCCGGCGTGCTGATGATTTTCGGCATCCTCGGGGATAACTCTCCGGGACTGAGCAACTGGGAAAACCGCGATGACGTGTTCCACGGGGGTTGGGTCTCGATCATCTCGGTCTTCATGGTTGCCGGGTTCTCCTTCCAGGGCACCGAGCTCGTGGGAGTCGCTGCAGGCGAAGCCAAGAACCCGCGTCGCGAAGTGCCGAAGGCTATCCGCACTGTCTTCTGGCGCATCATGCTTTTCTACATTGGTGCCATCTTTATCATCGGCTGCCTGATCCCGTTCACCGATCCGAGCCTGCTGGCCTCCGGCGAGTCCGATATTGCAGCGTCGCCGTTTTCCCTGGTCTTCTCGCGCGCCGGAATCGCCTTCGCAGCGGCCTTGATGAACGCCGTGATCCTGACCGCAATCCTGTCCGCGGGCAACTCCGGACTGTATGCCTCCACCCGGATGCTTTACGCCATGGCCCATGACGGCATGGCTCCGAAGATCTTCGGCCGGACCAATGCGCGTGGTGTGCCGATCCCGGCGTTGCTGGCGACCGCGGCCGTGGGACTCTTCGGGTTCCTCTCCGCGATCGTCGGTCAGGGCGCGGCCTACTCTTGGCTGCTGAACATGTCAGGCCTGTGCGGCTTCATCGTCTGGGCGGGAACCGCGGTCTCCCACTATCGTTTCAGGCGCGGCTTCCTGGCCCAGGGAAACAAAGTCAGCGACCTGCCATACAAAGCATCGCTGTTCCCCATTGGCCCACTGCTGGCCTTCGCCCTGCTGATACTGGTAATCGCGGGACAGAACTACGAGGCTGTGCTTGCCGGACGGACCATGGAGGTGCTTTCCTCCTACATCGGGTTGCCAGTCTTCATCGTTCTATGGCTGGCTCACCGCTTCATCACCAAGTCCAAAGTGGTGCCGCTGCTCGAGATGGATCTCACGGCACCTAAGGACCTCGAGGACGAACCTAGGGGCGGCACCCACTAACCATGCTGCGCGGGCTACCCCACGCATTGCGGGGCCCGCGGTAGCCGAGGCCAGAAGGGCTAGAACGGGGGATCTAGACCAGAAGGGGGAAGCCGGGTGAGAATTGCACCCGGCTTCGCTCTTCCCCCAGGTCAATAACGCCCGATATCTCTAGTCGTCTGCGGGCTGTCCGTCATGTAGTTCACGGGGGTTTGGGGCTCTGGTTGCTTCGTTGTGGATGGGTTAGCGTCTTGTCCGTCCACGAGGCAGCTGACGGGAGCGGCGATGCGGGTATCGAAGGTGTTGGATCCGGCAAGCAATGCGGTGTCTTTCACTCTGATAAGCCAGATCGGAGTGGTGGAGCCGGCGGAGCGGTATCTGCGGTATCCGCGGTATCTGGCTGATACCGAGCGGTCACCGAACATGATCAAGGCCCACGCCCACGCCCACGATTTGAAGGACTGGTTCGTCTTCCTGGACGAATACGGACGTGACTGGCAGTCCGTGAAGCTGGAAGACGTCGGATCGTTCATCCGGTGGCTGCGGCGTCCGCCCGACATGCGCGGCCATGTCTTTTCGGTGCTTCCGGCGATCGGGCACCATTGCGGCGAGGCAACGGTGAACCGCAAGCTTTCCACCGTATCGGTCTTCTATCAACACGCCGCCCGCCATGGCCTTGACCTGGGCGAGCTGATCACCTGCTGGGACCCGGCTGCCCGCCAGGGAGGATGGAAACACTTCCTGCACCACATCAGCAAGGGCGCCGCAAAACAGCGCCGGGTGGTGAAGCTTCCCGTGACGGCAAGGATTCCCCGCCTCCTGGCCCCAGCGAGATCAAAAGCATCCTGGATTCATGCGATCGTCTCCGGGACCGACTGCTCTTCGCACTCCTCCATGACGCCGGCATCCGGATCGGTGAAGCCCTGGGCCTCCGGCATAAGGACATCGCCGTCGCCGAACGAGAAATCACGATCCGCCGGCGCGACAACACCAATGGTGCGCGCGCGAAATCGCCCCATTCGCGCACCATCCCCGTCACCGCCGAACTGATCCGCCTTTATGCCGACTACCTTTCCACCGCTGTCTTCGCAATCGCTGGTTCTACACCTTCTGAAATTGAACGTACTCCCACGGGGAAGCATCTCGAGTGCATCACGATTTTCCGTCTGATCCTCAGAGGCGGAGTCCGGTCGGAGATGCGTCGTGGGCACTTTCCAGAACGGATGCACCGCGTCATCTAGGCACGGACGGAGACGGACTAAAGATATCGGTCGTTTTCGAAGGGCACTAGAATAAAGTCGCGTTCGACTAGGGGAAGATACTGACAATTGCTCGCCGACCAGCTGGACCGCGGGATTTGCCCAGACGCACCCAAAGACTGTCGCCTAAACCAGCAATTGATCCGTCTTCCAAATCGCATGCAGCGACTTCCCTTGCTGCGCTGCGGAGACAAACTGCGGCCTCAGGCGAGCCCAGATTTGATCTAGGGTTCGAGCCGGTACTGGCAGCGCCTTAGACGATAAGGATATATCGTCGACGGCAAGGTGCCCGTACACGGCCTGATACATCTGGAGCACCGTGTTTGCTCGCGCCGAGAAGGGTGGATGGGTGGTCGATGGAGTCGGGGGCCGCCCGAAGATCACCAGCGCATCGTCCACGATCTCATGGACCTTCATCGCGAAAAGAGCGCTCTGAAGCGCCACGTTGGGTGGTACCGAATCAAGCTGCGCTGCTGACTCGGCCACCGCCCAGCCGCCAACGATGTCGGCGCGGAACTCCTCATCTTTGTCCGGTAGGACCTCGACGGGGAACTCTCCAATGGGGTAGCCCATGTATTCCAGGAGGGCGTGACAGTATTCATGGCCTAGGACGAAACGTTCCGCGTAGTTGATTAGGACGATAAGGGCAGGTTGATACAGTTCCTCAGGCGCTCGTGTTGTAGATGGTTGGGCCACACCATCAAAAAACCAGGAACTGAGAGACTCGTATGCGACGTCGAGAGCGGTGGGACTTGCGTCGAGCACTTTCTCAACTGCTTCGGGCGTGCTGTCGAGGCTGACGAGGCGACCCGGGGGAGGGTCGACTGGCTGCCAACTTATGACAACCGCCTTCGATAATTGGTAGTAGGCGTTCATCATCCCTGCGGCGATTGCAATTACCGCGTAGTCGTCTACCTTCCTGGTCCATGCGGTACTGCGCGGCTGTCCAAGCGTCCCGATGAGGATGCGCTCCAGCGGATCCGTCGCTGCCTCGGACTGCTGAAGGTGGGATATCAGGAAGATTTCGATGGACGCTGCCTGGCGTGCAAGCATCTCAAGGTAACCGCCATCTTCAGCCCAACTGGGCGATACCCGCTCGATGATTTCACGAGTTCGCGCAAATCTCCGTCTCTCAATCGAGGCTTCATATGTGAAGGGTCCAGCCCTCAGCCGTCCGTTAGCTGGGATCATTTGTGATTCCCGTCTGGATGCTGCAGCGAGTGCCTGTGAAAGCGCGACGTCCTCAAGCGGCTCCCTTGGAGCCCACTCTTTCTGAGCCTCCCTGAGGACGATACGTGCATTCGTCAGGCCTGAAACCTTCGACGATCTCAAGTTAACTCGGCCAGCACCACACTGCCGCCGCTCCAAGTCTGCTCGAGCTGGTCAGACCAATCAGAGTTCGCCTTGAAGAGCCCTTGAACGACGCCGACGTTCTCATCGCTAGTCTCGGAAAGCACCGTAGCAATAGGAGCCATCGCTGCGCTGGCTGCAATGAGTACCTCATCGGCCAGCGTCTTTGCGGGGTTCCTGATCAGCTTCAGCAACTTATCCATGACCGAACCCTCGTTCTTTGTTAGGTCGTCATGTACCTTCTTCATGGTCTCACCGACATGCCTGAGGTCACCGTCGGACTCTGCAATCAAGATGAAGACAGCCAAACCACCGACAACTGTCCTCGGAAAGAAGATCGGAGCACCCTCGCCCAGCGTGAAGGATATGGTTTCGCCCGGATGCACCTCGTGAATGAGGTTTTTCTGGAGTTCCTTCGGTGGCATGACCGTCGGGGGAGTCCCGCTAAGGTCGACTGCCACCGTAATGAAGTAAATCTGTTCTCGGCCCTTTAGCCAGCCCCATAGTCCGTCCCAATTGCCAGTGACAGTCAGCGACCTCAGCGCAAGTCCCCTGGGCTGATAGGATTTCGGGAATTCGATTTCATCGCCGCCGAAACCCTTTGATCGCTCGGACACCTCACCGGAGTAGCCGATGCGTCGTGCGTCCTGGAATCCAGGTATTGCCGTGCCTTGCATGTTCATTCGAAGCGCCTCTCACAGTTGCCGGAGGCGTGGCCGCCTAGGATCTAGATCGACGGTTCGCCTACGATGATGTCCAGTTCCCCCGCTAGACCCGTCATGAGTGGCAACCACCGTCTTGTCCGGCGCCAGCGATAGTTCAAAGGTCCTCCCCTTGACGCTATCCGTCAATCTACCGCGAACTCCAATTTGCGCAAGCGGCCCCCGGGTAACGAAATAGCGCTGGGGAAAGGCCACCCCATTCGCTGCGATTCACACCAGGGCCAGAAATGGGAAGCTTGCCGCGCGGTGGTCAAACAATCGTTGACGCGGGTCCGAACATGCCACCATCACAGGCCGCGGTGTGAAATTCCTTTCTCGTCCTACGGGCCGGGTAGTCGCAGCAATCGCCCTAGGTGCATAGTGGTTCTACCGGGGGCACTAGGAGTCAGGGGTGCTGTGATGCCAGTGGACGAGGATCTGCGACGAAAAGCTGTCTCGGCAGTGCTCGATGGTGGCATGACTCAAGTTGCCGTTTGTAAGCAACATGGAATCAGTAAACACCACTTACGAATTTGGGTTCGGGAAGAGCGGGATCGTCGCGCGAAATTGACGGATGTGTCGACCAACGGGGCACAAGAAACCACTGAGGAGCGGCTCCGCAGACTCGCGGGCGAATGGGGGGAACCCGAACTTTACGCGACTCAGATCCAATCCGGTCTAAAGGCGGCAGAGCAAACAGAATTTTTTTACCGCTACATCCTATGCGGGCCGCTTTGGCTGGTTGCCGGTCTCCTTTGGGTCTTGTTGCTTTTTGCAATGATCGTTATTGCTATTGACCGATTCATGAGTTCAGGAAACTTGCTGCAGAATTTGGGGTTTGTCGCAGTAGTGGCACTGGTTGGTGGAGCCGTCGATGCTTGCATATGGGCGCTATTGCGATACTTCGTGAATTTGATATTCAGGTCATTTGCACCCTTTGCTTACGCTGTAACCCAACTTCAAGCTGCATTGAAGCAGCTGCAGGAAAATCGAGCAGGAGTGTTTCAAAATCCGCAAAACAGCGAGGAGGAAACGTCTAGGAGGCAGATCACCAAGAAGATTGGCCGGGCGGCGCATATCTTGGACGTGACGTGGCGGCGTGGACGGCCTTCTCTTGGTTCGCCGATTAGCCGTGGGAACGAGCGTGCAGCGCGAAGAAAAGTGGCGGCTTATGTTGCCAAAGCGGAAGAGTTGCTTTGGGAGAGAGGCTGGATGGGGCGAATTCAAGCCATAGCAATCCTGCAGATAGCTGCTTATGAAACAGTCCTGCGGAAATGGACATTGCATGAGTTCAAAGATGTAACGGCTGCCGATCCCAGCCCTTTCTGGCGACGGCGGTTGATACCCTTCCTGAAAGGAATAGTCTCGCTTGGTGCGGCCATCGCACCGTTGGCTTGGCAAGTGTTTGGCCCGGAAGATCAAGTTCCAGCCCATTTTATTCGAGAATTTCTTCATAGCCGCAAGTGGTGATGCGTCCGGTAGTGCGTGGCCGGCGCAGCTCAGCTGTCTCTAAGCCGTCGGCCGCCGGGGAGCTTCTCTCTCCCTAAGAGGGATACATCTCGCCCTCGTTGTGTTCGTCTTCGCGTGGGGCGGTTTCTACCTCGATGACCTTCGCTACGAAATGGCTTCAGGTATGTCCCCTTCGGCGTGCTAGTCGCCCTGTACGCGGCCCGCGCCCGATTTCGGAACCCGGCAAGTATACTCGCCGTCATATTCGCCATTTCGGTATCCTTGGGTCCGCCTTCTTCGGCGTCTCCGGCCGGTGTCCGGGAGCATCCGTGCCAGGGGCGCCTCCGCGGCGGGCGCGGCGGTGCGCCCCTGGCTGCAGGACGGGACGTCATCAAGCCGCAGTTCCTCGATGGACACGAAAGAGCGTTCTATCGAGCGGTTCGCTGACCGTGCACTGAGGAGAATGTTCCCTGGCACGGACAGATCAATGCGATCGTGGAACAAGTCAGCGGTTCGAACCTGTTGGAGTCCATGTATGACAATCTGGTCCGCGGACTTCAAAAACGGCCGTCCGCTTCCGTCATCCAACGTAGCCGCGGAGCCATCGAGGAGACCTACGCGAACTTGATCTACGCGCTGGTGCTAGAACAAGCCGAGCCGCGGCCATAACAAGGCGCCGTCCATGCCCGTCCTGGACATTGTCCAGACCAGAAACGCCACCGCCATCGCGGCGCTTAACGAGCGGGACTCAAGATATCGGTCGTTTCTGACCCGTCCGCGGCTAGCCTCCAAAAAATGTCTGTGAATGGCAGCGGTAATTGGCCTTGTTCTCACAGCGCTTTGTGTCCAAGCGCATGGTCTCAGGTGCCAATCCTTGCCTGGCATGGCATCACTCGTAATGAACGGGTTGGTGCTCCGACGGACAACGCTTCGGGTATCCCGTTCTAAGGAAGTGGAACCCTCCGTAAGCCAGATTGGGTTTGCAGGTTGTGGTGAATCTTGGAGCCTTCCGACACATACGTGGCCGGATCTACGCATGTTTGGTTATGCGGGGAGGGCCGCCTAAGCTCAGGCGGACCCAGTCGCCCTAGGACTGGAGTGACTGCATTACCGAGAGGTGTCCCGCATTGGGATCGAGCGGATCCGGCCCTTCGAGGAAGTCCTCGGTGGCCCGCGGGGGAGGGGGTCGGCGACGAACCGGCCGACGCCGCGGCGGGCCCGGATGAGGCCGTCCTCCTCGAGCAGCATGAGCGCCTCGCGGACCACGGTGCGGCTGACCTTCATGTAGGTATGGCACACGGGCCGACTGCCGGGATCGCCGCCCTCGCACCACTACTCGAGAGGAATGATCACCAACGCAACCACCGCGTCCACGCCCACCTCCTCGAACTGACCGGTAACGCTCCAGCAGCCCAGGACGCCTAGCGCTTGGCAGCCGGGCTCACCGGCAGCATCACCGAACAGCGATACCTCGACCGAAAATCTGGACCACGCGATATGCGGTCCTTGACAGCTGGGATACTTTGCAGGGTCGGTGACTGCTACACACAAGAGACCGCGGCCGCCTACCGGAATGCCTTGCCAGGAGGACCGCCTCGAAGTGCTTTTTCTGCACGAGTGGCGCTTGTCATCGGCGTTGGAGGGGCTGCCGTTCGCCGACGCTAGCAGCGCCGTCAAACCCAATGTAGTCCCGCCGTCGTTGTTCCGGTCTTTCCGGCCGGCCGGGGAGGAAATCCTGGCGCTTTTTCGCGCGGTTACACCTGGCCCAGGCGGCGACAAAGTTCTGCAGGCTGGCGGACCCGCCTTTGGACCATGGATAGAAATGGTCGCCGTGCTCGAGGCGCCCTGGCCAGCAGATACGTCGGCCTTCGGCCTGAACACCAGGATGGCGGAGGCCAACAGCCACGCAGCCGTTGCGATGTAAGCAAACCTCAGCGCCTGCCGGCTCCAGTAGATGCGTGTCAGACCACCATCGTGGTAGCCCCCATCAATCGTTAGCCTCTTCGTTGCCGACGCCCATCCCATGAGACAGATCTACCGCTCCACTGGTGGGGCTTTCACGGGCTCAACCACGGGGGTTTGGACAAGCTCTACCTCCGCGGCGGCAGCATCATAGGCGGGTGCAATTAGTCGAAATCGAAGCTAGCTCGGCGGCCGTCCGATAGCCGATTAGTCAGCCATGGGGCAGGCGGGCGGCTATGACTTCGGACTTAGGGCCTCCAGCGAACGGGTGCCCTCATGCCGTCTTCCGAGGTCTGATGACCAGCCCGACGACGGCTGCCAGCGCGAGGGCGGACAGGATGGTCGCCGACCAGAACCCGGCCCGTCCGCCGGTCAGGAAGTCGCCGGGGACAGCGAAGGCCGCGTAGGTCGAAGCCACGATGGCCAGTCCGACGGCGCCGCCAAGTTGCTGCATTGTCTGGAAAAGACCCGAGGCGGACCCTGCGTGCTCGGGTTCGACGTTGCGAAGCGCGAGCGTCGTGAGCGGCATGAACGTCATGCCGGCTGAGATTCCCGTCAAGAGCAGGGCAGCCATGACGATCACGAAGGGGGTGTCCGGACTCAGTTGCGTGAGCGGCAGGAAGGCGACCACGCGAAGGGCGGCGCCGAGGATGACAAGGCGGACGGCCCCGAAGCGCTCGACCAGTCGCGGGACGATCCGCGACATCGCGAAGATGCTCAGGGGCATCGGCAGGAACGCCAGCCCCGTCAACAGCGGCGTGAGGTGCAGATCGTTTTCGAGGTACTGGACCATGAGGAAAAACATCGCCAGCATCCCGCCATAGGTGGCCGCCATTGCCGCTAGCGCCGCTACCCGGCTCGGGCTGCGGAGCAGCTGCGGGCGGAGCAGGGGGTGGGCCACCCTCCGCTCGGTGAAGGCTAGCACGGTGATCAGCGCTGCGCCGACCACCAGCCCCCCGATCGTGCGGGGACTGGACCAGCCGTCGTCGCCCGCTTGGATGAGGGCCCACACGATGGCGACGGCGCCGCCCGTTGCGGTCACCGCTCCGAGCACGTCGAAGCGCCCGGGTCTCCGGGGAGTTTCGGCGACGAGGCGCGGCACGGCAAGGAGGACGACGACGCCGATCGGCACGTTGATGAAGAGGGTCCACCGCCAGTTGGCCATGTCGGTGAGCAGGCCGCCAAGAATGAGCCCGAGCGCGCCGCCCATCGAGGCGACAGCGGAGAACAACGCAAGCGCCCGGTTCCGCGCGCCGTCGTCCCGCGCGCTCGTGGTGATGAGCGCGAGCACGCTCGGGGCGGCGAACGCGGCACCGAGGCCCTGGAGGGCACGTGCGATGACGAGGAGTAGAGGTGAGGTGGCCAGGCCGCCGAGCAGCGAGAAGACCGTGAAGACCGCGACGCCCACAAGGAAGGTGCGGCGACGGCCGAAGACGTCTCCGATCCGTCCGCCGAGCAGCAGGAGGCCGCCGAAGGCGACGGCGTAGCCGTTCAGGACCCAGCTGAGCTGGGCGCGGGTGAAATCGAGGTCGGTGGCGATGTGGGGGAGTGCGACGTTCACGACCGTCGCATCGAGGACAAGCATGAGTTGGGCAAGCATGACCAGCCAGAGGCCAATACTGCCGGCGCGGCGGCCAGATGGCGCGATCCCGGCGGGCGCCCGTGTGGCGATTGTGGATGTCATGGGGTGGTGTCCTGTTCTAGCCGATGGGCTGACGTACACTAAGAGGAGAGATGCTCCGGTTAGAACTATACGGAGACGCTCTCCGTTTGGCAACAATGTTTTGAAAGGTGTTTCTGTGCGCGCTGACGCCCAACGCAACCGCAATCGGATCGTGGAGGTTGCACGTGCGCTGTTCCGCGCCAAAGGCTTCGACGCGGTTTCGATGGACGAGGTCGCCAAGGGGGCCGAGGTGGGCCCCGGCACGCTGTACCGGCACTTCCCGACCAAAGAGTCCCTGTACGACGCTGTCCTTGAGGCCTGGGCGGAGAAGGTCAACGCGGCAGTCGACAGCGCGCTTTCGCTCGACGCCCCCGCGCGGGAGCAGCTGTTGACCTGGCTGACCGACTATGCGGCGATGCTGACAGAACACAAGGGTGCAGCCGCGCGGATCACTGCTGCGCTGGGCGATCCCGGGTCTCCATTCGCAGCAAAATGCACTACTTACGTCAATGCGAATCAGCGCTTAATTGACGGGTTGGACTCGGCCCTGCGCCCCGGCGTCGAGGCAATGCAAATCAGTCGGCTTGTTGGCGGGATGGCTGCAGTGGCAGACAACAGCGAGCTTCCCGCCGAATCAGTGGCATCGATGCTTGCGATCGTCGCTGACGGACTGCTCGCTCCCTGACGGGTTCAGGGAACGCATTCGAGGCAAATCTGACAGTGCAGACCTCTCCGCCCGGCGATATGCTCCGCAATGTACGCCCCGGTGGACACGCTGCTGTCGTTTGGCGCTCCAGTCGCCGGACCGCTTCGTCATGCGGCGGCAGACACTATCTAGCCGGTGCAGATTGAAGCAAGATACTCCCCATGAAAAGAATCGTTATAGCTAGTTTCGCGGCGGTAGTCATAGGCTGCGGCGCAATCACATTGGCAGCCCCGAGCAACGCAGTGACCACGGGCAGCGAGGCGACCCAGTCGTCACACATCGCGGGACAAATCATGATCAAATTCCGCGACAAGAGTGCGGCAGCCGGCGTACTGCGCCAGCACGGCCTCAAGGAAGGCCCCGGTATCGGCAGTACCGGCGCTCAACTCATCAAGGTACCGGCCGGTAAGGAACTTCAACTCATCGAAGCCTTAAGCCGGAACCCGGCAGTTGAGTACGCCGAGCCGGACGAGCTGGTTACTGCCGATACAGCTGACCAGTATTTCGGCCGCCAGTACGCCCTGCAGAACGTTGGCCAGTCATTCACTAACACCGCCAACACGCAAACCATAGCCACAGGTGACGTGGACGCCGATGTGGACGCCGTCGAAGCGTGGACGTTCGCGACCGGCAGCGGCATCAAGGTTGCCATCGTCGATTCAGGTGTCGCAATGGACCACGAAGACATCTCGCAGAAGGTCGTCGCACGGACCAACTTCAGCGATACGAAAATTATTAATCCTGAGGACTACGACAAATACGGCCACGGCACCCACGTTGCCGGCATCGTTGCCGCCGCCCACAACTCCACCGGTGTCGCCGGTGTGTGCCCGGACTGCACCATCCTGGATGCCAAAGTGCTTAACGACAGCGGGTCTGGCTCCAGCTCAGCCATTGCTAAGGGCATCGACTGGGCGGTTGTAAACGGCGCCAAGGTGATCAACATGAGTCTCGGACAGCGAGTCTCTTCGCGCACGCTCGAAACTGCCGTGAATAACGCCTGGAATAAGGGTGCAGTGATAGTTGCTGCGGCCGGCAACGCCGGTACCCAGGCCAAGATCTACCCGGGTGCGTATCCCAACGTTATTGCCGTGGCTGCAACCGACAACAAGGACGACAGAGCATCCTTCTCAACCTACGGTAAGTGGGTGGATATCGCGGCGCCGGGTGTCAATGTCTACTCGACCTTCCCGATCCACCCCTTCGTCCTGGGTACGCAGAACGGCCGGTCCATGGGTTATGACATTGCCAGCGGTACCTCAATGGCCTCACCAATTGTCGCCGCCGTTGCCGCGCTTGTCTGGAGCTCACCTGCCGGGACCGCAAACGCATTAGTCCGCGAAAAAGTCGAATCAACCGCTGACCCGATTTTCGGTACAGGCACCTACTGGGCCAATGGCCGCGTGAACGCTTGCAGGGCGGTCGGTGGTAACTGCCCTTAGCCGCGGCCGTATGAACGGCCGGGGCCCAGACCGGTCATGCGGGGGAGGGCCGCCTATGCTCAGGCGGACCCAGTCGCCCTAGGACTGAAGGGACTGCATCACCGACAGGTGCCCGGCGCGGTCAGGAATGAGGCATTTGGCCAGGTAGAAGGGCCGGTTCGCGTGCCTGACGTACTGCGTCAGCACGAGGACCGGATCCGATGCCCGCAGGTCCAGGAGCTTGGCCCGGCTGGGCCCTACCTGGCTGAGGCCGATCTGGCATTCACCGGGTCCCACTACCCGGCCACCGCGTTTGTAGAGCGCCGCGAGCAGCGTGGTCCCGCCGTCGTCGTCGAGCTCCAACGGCGAGAGGGCAGCGGAACCGCTTCCGAAGCTGACCGGCCCGGCGGAGATGTTCTCCTGCAGGTGGGCGATGGCCTCGCCGTCGCGGATCAGGACCGATTCCCAGAGCCAGCAGTCGGCGCCTGGTTCGACGCCGATGCCGGGGGCGACGAACTCGGAGGCGGGCTGCCGCTCCCGCTGGACGCGTTTGATCTCGATGTGCTGCCCGGGGCCGCCGAGGACTTCCTCGAAGGGGCGGATCCGCTCGATGCCGATGCGGGGGAGGGTGTCGGAGACGAACCGGCCGACGCCGCGACGGGCCCGGATGAGGCCGTCCTCCTCGAGGAGCATGAGCGCCTCGCGGACCACGGTGCGGCTGACCTTCATGTCCGTGCCGAGCTCGGTTTCTGTGGGCAGCATCGAGCCGGGCGTCAGCAGGTTGTTGCGAATTGCCTCGGCGATGCGGGAGTAGACGGCAACCCGGAGCGGTGAGCCGGGCTTGGCCTCCACCGGCTGGGACAGGAACCTGGCGGCGTCCTCGTGCACGTTATGCCTCGCTTGCGTTTGGTCGGGGAAGTCCAGCGTACCGCGGGGTGTGACGCGTTTGTTGGACAACGCCAGCGGACCTATGTAGGCGACGCGTCCACTGGGGAAAAGCGCACCCTCGATGTCGTGTTCGGCCGTGCCAAAGCTGCCGCAGGCAAGACCTTCGCCTATCTTTCGTGAAACTTTCGCCGATCTTGCCCGAACGGGGTCACCATCAATTCATAGCCGGAAGGAGTGGACATCATGGCTGACGATCAAGAATTGCTGGACTGGATTTCCCCGCGCAAACAGAGGGAAATCGACAATCAGGCGGCATTTCTGCTTTATCTGCTGGAGCGTGAAGAGGCGCAAGGCAGTGGGAAATCATGAACGACTACGTTCCCCGTTCCCGTGAACCGTATGACGCGCATTGGGTCATCAAACGCGACCTGGCGAACATCATCGCCAAGTACACCGCGAGGGGCGACAAAGAAACCGCCGCCGTCTACAGGGAAGCACTTGCCCGTTACGACGGCGACTGAATCTGGGCCCTCCCAATGCCGTGGAGAACCGGACGTGGTGCCCTGCGGGGCTCGATCTTGTCGAGCGGAAGTTCGTCCACCACCACGGTGACTATGTTCCGGCTGATGAGGGTCCTGCCGATCCGGACGGCTGACCATTCGTGGGAGCCGCTGCGTTCCCCGACGCTGCGGCCGGGTACAACGACGTCGGAAGCCCGTGATTCACGATGGCATTTGCCGCCTTGCCGTGGGCGTTAGCATTATGGTGCGACGTCCGGCGAGAGGGCGCCCATCCCGCCTCTGCCGCTCCGAGCCCGCCGGCAAGTTCGGTGATGCTCGATGCCGAGAGGTCCCAATCGCTCTCCGGCGTCAGGTCCGCGACCTGGCCCGGGCCGTATTCGGTGGGGCGGGCGATGAACGCCGTCGCCAATCCCGCGTCCCGGGCAGCGTGCAGGTCGTTGTTGTGGGCGGCCACGAGCATCACAGCACCGGGCTTGAGGTCCAGGAACTCCGCAGTCCGAAGATAGGCCTTGGGCAGCGGCTTGTACGTGCGCGTCATGTCCGAGCCGATGATCACGTCCCACGGAAGGCCGGCGTTTCTGGCCATGTCCAGTAACAGCGAGGTGTTGCCGTTGGAGAGGGGACCCACAATGTAGCTACGGCGGATCGCGGACAGACCTTCCAAGCTGTCCGGCCATGGGGGCAGACGGTGCCAGGATGTGTTCAACTCTTCCAGGGTTCTTGCGTCCAGCCGGTCCGGATCGAAGCCGTGATGGCGGAGCACCTGGTCCAGGTTTTCGCGGTGGAGTGTGTCCAGGGTGGCGAATTCGCGGGAGCCGGAGCGGATGGCCTCCATTGCCGGCTGGTAGAGGGCGCGCCAGTCATCGGCGAACGCCTCGGCGTCGAGGTGCTGCCCACGCGTCGCGGCGAAGGCGGCCGCCTGCCGGGCGACGCCGGTACGCCAGTCCACCACCGTGCCGAAGGTGTCGAAGAGGACGGCGCGGATCCCGCACCCGGTTGACGGTGACCGGTATGGCTGGATCGTCATATCCTGTTTCCTTCCCATGTTCCCTGCCCGATAGTCTGGCACCATGCGCACTGATTTCGATCCCAAGGTGACGTCCGCCCGCGATTTTTACCGGCTGCTGACTGCGGTGGTGGTACCCCGGCCCATCGCCTGGGTATCGAGTGTCTCGGCGGAGGGCGTTGACAACCTGGCCCCGCACTCGTTCTTCACTGTGGCGTCCACGAATCCGCCCATCGTGCAGTTCACCTCGGTGGGGGAAAAGGATTCGCTACGCAACATCACCGAGTCCAGAGAATTCGTGGTGAACCTCGCCCCGGCCGCGCTGCTGGAGGAGGTCAACGCCACCGGCACCAATTTTCCGCCCGAAGTCAGTGAGTTTGACGCCGCTGGCCTCACGCGGGAGCCAAGCCTCACCGTGGGTGCGCCGCGGGTAAAAGAATCGCTGGCGGTGCTCGAATGCCGCCTGCACTCGGTCCTGCCGATGGGAGACTCAATCCTGGTCTTCGGCGAAGTGACGCACGCTGCCGTGAGCGACGCGGTTTTGGACGGCAGCCACCCTCGGATTGACCTGCTCGAGCCGCTGACCCGGCTGGGCCTGGACGAGTGGGGCACGCTGGGCACCATCCAGGACCTCAAACGGATCCGGCTCAAGGACTGGCCGGGGCCTTTCCGCCCGAAGGCCGGACGCCGCTGAAGCCAGGCCGCGTTAAGAAGGGAAAGGGATGCCCTGCCACGCAGGACACCCCTTTTCCTTCGATGTACGGTGCTCAGCCGAGGCCCAACTGGACGAACACGAACCACACGACGAGCGGCACCAGGCCGATCATCGCGATGGCCCAGAGCAGGAGCGCCCGGAAGAACATCCGCTCGTCCTTGGGCTGCGCGCTCGCCATCAGCAGGGCGCCGCTGGTGGACATCGGGCTCACGTCAACTACCGAGGAGCTGATGGCGATGGCCGTCACTACCCCGATGGGGGTGAGCAGCGGATCCATAGCGATGGGTGCGACCACCGGGCTGATGACGCCGAGGGTGCCGGTGGTTGAGGCGAAGGCCGAGACTATGGCCACCACATAGCTGGTGACCAGGGCGGCAAGCGAACTGTTGCCCAGGCCGGTGATACCTTCCTGAAGATCCTTCAGCGCGCCCATCTTTTCCAGCATGCCTACGTAGGTGACGATGCCGGTCACCAGAATGATCGCAGACCACGGCATGCTTTCCACTGCCGGCTTCTGCACGCCCGAGTCCAGGACGATCAGCACTGTGGCAATGATCAGCGAAGCGACTCCGACGTCCAGGCCCAGAACCGTGGTGAGAACCAGAAGGGAGGCGATGCCCACCAAAGTGAGGATCCGCATCGGCGTTGCGGCTACTTTCTCGGGGCCAGTCCTGGTGGTGCTTACGGCAGCCACAGAAGTGGGCGCCGGGGCGGTGAGCACAGCCGTTCCGGACCCGGACGGACCTGACGCGCTGCTTCCAGCGGGAGCAGCAGCGCCGCCGTCGTGCTTTGCATCCCCGGCCTCACCGGCCTGGTGACCTGCCGCCAGAGCCGTGCGGCGTTTCATGACGGCCTGGACCAGGACGTAGGCGATCGCGGCCAGGATGGCATTGAAGACGAAGCAGTAGGCGTAAAGCTTGAAGGAACCGTCCGCGGCCCCGGCGCCGTCCAGCATCTTATTGGCCAGCACGCCGAAGGGGTTGACCGGAGAGAAGGCACCGGCGTTGGCGCCCTGGACGATGACCAGGCCCATCGCCAGGGTGCTGATGCCGAACCGCATGCCTAGCGCCAGGCCCACCGGCGCCACGATGGCGATAGCGGCGGGGGTGAACGCGCCGGCCGAAGCCAAGGCGGCCGTCAGCAGGAACATCAGGATGGGGACCAGGATCTTCCGGTCGCCGGCGAGCCGTTCAGCCCAGTAGGCCAGCAGGTCGATGGTCCCGTTGATCCGCACAATGGCGAAGAGCAGTGTGGCGCCCACCAGGATGAAGAACAGCCCGGCGGGGAACTGGCCGATGACGTCCTTGATGGACATGCCTGCCAGGAGGGTTCCGACGCCGAACGCCGCGACCGTGGCCAGCAGGCCGGCGTTGATCTTGGTGAAGGATCCGATCGCGAAGGCGGCTACCAGGACCAGGAATGCGATGAGTGATAGGGACATGGTGCCAGCCGCCTAGGAGTTCGCGGAGGTGAGGACGCCGGCGCCAGACAGCAGGCTGCCCGCTCCGGTGATGGCGGGCTGGTGACCGAGCGCCTTGAGGATCTCGTAGGTGGTGGCCGTGGCCGCCGTGATGACCGGCAGGCCGAGCTCGTCCTCCACCGCCTGGACCGCAGCCAGCGACGGCATCTGGACGCAGGCGGAAAGCACGACGGCGTCCGCGCCTTCGCGCTGCAGGCTGCGGGCAAGCGCGGGCAGGTTCTGCGGATCAAGGCAGCCGACCTCGAGGTTGTCCGCCACCTCGAGGCTGATGGCGTCCAGTACGGTGATGCCGGAGCCCTCGATGTAGTCCACCACCATCTTGGTGAGCGGCTTCATGTAGGGGGTGATCATGGCCACCTTAAGCGCGCCGATTTCCTGCAGCGTGCGGACTAGGGCACCGGCGCTGCTGGTCACCGGGGCAGGGTGCCCGTTTCCGGCGGCGGCGTCCGCGATTACTTTCTCCGAGCCCTCGTGGGCTCCGGGACCCTGGGCCATCACGGCGACCAGGCAGGCGTAGGCAATGACGTCCACATCGGCGTCGGAAACAGCCTCGGCGCAGTCGGCTGCCTTGCCCACCATAGCCAGCAACTCTTCCCGAGTGACTTTCTTCATGCCGGCGCGGGCGGAGTGGAAGGTGTAGTTGTGGCCGGTTGCCTGGGCCTGCCGGCGGAACAGCTCCGGCAATTCCGTCTCCATAGTGGTGTTGGAGCTGGGAACGATCAGTCCCACCCTGGAGGAGCCGGGGCGCTTGGGTTCCGGCGCGGTTTCGCAGGTGCTTTGGGGTGTGCTCATGATTTCTCCACGTCTTTGTGCTGGGGCCTGGTCGAGTGAAACCCACTTGGTGGGTTAGGTTTCCATGATGTGGGTCTCGCGAATAGAATGTCAAATAGGTCACGATCCCGTGGCCAGCTTCCAGCTGACTAAGCTGAAGGCTGCTCGAGGTCAATCAGTGAAGTGAAGGGACGTCAACGGTGGCAACGGAATCGGGAGCCGGGGGCCCACCCCTGCTGGTCCTACACAAGGTGGCGGAGATCCTGGATTGTTTCTCGGTCGAGGCTCCGGAGCCGACACTGCAGCAGATCATCCGGAAGACCGGCCTGCCGTCCAGCACGTGCCAGCGGCTGGTGCAGAACATGCTGCGGGAGGGCTTCCTGGACCGCGACGGGGACCGGTACAGGATCGGCATCGGGCTGGTCCGATGGGCTACCCCCGGGACGTTCGGGCTGGACGTGGTCAGGCTCGTGAAGCCGGTTTTGCAGCAGTTGCGCGATGAGACCGGCGAAACGGCATGCTTGTACGTCCGGGACGGGGCGTTCCGGACCATCGTCGCCGTGGCCGAGACACGTCACGTGGTGATGCGGCCCTTCCTGGTGGGCATGGTTATGCCGCTACACGCCGGGGCGCCGGGCAAGATTTTCCTGGCCTTTGATCCGGAGGCATGGGGCGCCCTGGAGGACCACGGCCTTGACCGCTTCACCCCCGACACCCCGGCATCCGTCGAGATGCTCCGGGAGCAAGCGGAGGTGGCCAAGGAACAGGGGTTCTATGCGGCTTTCGGGGAACGGCATGAAGATGTGGGTTCAATCAGCGCACCCGTATTCGACCACGCCGGCCGGCTCGCCTGTGCCATGGGTCTGGGATTCCCGACCCAGCGGATCGGGCCTGCCGACGTGGAACGGCTAGGGCCGGTGGTGGCCCGTGCAGGCCTGGAAGCCAGCCGTGCGCTGGGGTATGACGGGAGCCAACCGGTCGGTTAAGTCTGCTGAAGGCGGCCGGCTGGGGGTTCGACGAGCTCATCCTCTGAGTTGTTTGAGCGCCCAGTCCCAGCGGATCAGCTCCTGCTCGAGGCGGACGGCGGATCCGTAGGTGTCGTTGCCAAGCGCTTCATAGAGTGCGGCTTCCTCCGCTGTCAGCCTTGTTAGTGCAGCCCTCGACGGCGACGGCTCTCTTCCCCACGCATCGTGGTGTGCCAGCAACGTCTCCTCGTCCATCAGCACGCTGGCCACGTGGGGATGCACTGCGCGCAGCTGGTCCAGGATCCGGAAGCCATGGGTGTCCAGATCGCCCCAGTACAGGACCTCACACTCGCGGAGCCATGCGGCATCAGGTAGCGAAAAAAAGCCGTACCCGGCTCCGTAGAGTGCCAGTGTGCCGGGCCGTTCGGGCAGTGCGAGGAAGTTGACCAGGTTCTCGGTCGCGATCACGGTGTGCACCGGGAGCTGCAGCGCGCTGAATGCCTCGGCGGTCACGGTGATGTCCCGGGCATCGCCCAGAACAAGAATCGCGGGATCCAGAACACGGAACCGGACGAGCTCCGGCGGATGCAGGAACCCGTGCCGGCGGGCGAAGCGTGCCGCCGGAGTACGGCCGGCGCCATCGTCCAGGGCAACATCCGGCGCAGGCGTTTCCATGGGCGGTTCCGCGTCGGCCTCCACCTCATCCATATCTGAGCCAGGCGCAACGCCTGCGAGCAGCTGATCAATAACCTGCCGGTGCCGCTCAATGAACTTCGTGTGGACACCGGGCAGTCCCAGTTGCCGGACGTAGATTCCCGGGGTGGGATTGTCCCGAAGCCACAGTGCCGCCCGGGCGGCGGACAGAACGTCATCGTCTAGCTCAAGCAATTTCAGCGGGCGCCGCGCCGCCCAAACGGCCAGTTGCGGATCCAGCCCAGCAAGACACTCCGCCAGCTCCTGGAACCGCTTTGCCTCTCGGGCTTTGCCAACAAACGCGATCTCAGCCTCGGCCGTCTCGAGCTCCCGCCGGTCGTCCTTTTCGTGCCTGCCGCGGCCGCCCTTGAGCTGGCCGTTGACGGTCAGCGCCTTGGGATACCGGCGGAAATCCTCGACGGTATCGCAGCAGACATGGTCGAACCTGGTGGCAAGTTCATCCAGCAGGAAGTTTCGGAACGGCGTGCCCGGCTTGATGGCGATCTTGGCAGCAAGGGTGCCCGGCTCGGCCGCCCTGGGTGCCGGCGATTCCCCGATTCTCAGGTAGACCAGCCGTCTGCGCAGGTTGTTGGCATCCACCCAGCTGCTCACGGCTGCATAGTGTTCGGCCGGCACCAGCAGGGACAATGCGAAGCCGTGCAGGGTGCGTTCGGCCGCGCCCTCCCATGCGCCTTCACCATCACGGACCCGCAGCAGTTCGCCGGCGTACGGCAGCGCAGTCTCCGCGATCCCGGTGCCGTCACACAGCCGACGGCGGAGCTCCAGCTGGGGGAGCGGCAGCAGGTTGGGACGGGACTGCAGGCTGCGCAGTTCGTTTCCGATCTCGGTCAGCCGTGCCGTCTGTTCGGTGCGGGTGATGGTCAGCGCGGTGCGGCTCTCCTGAAGCTCATCGGAGTGGGCGCCGAGCTGCGATTCGACCTCCTCAAGCCGGGCCCGGTTCGCGTCGAACAGCACCCGGTCTTCCGGCGGCCGCAGTCCCAGGTTCTTCGCGGCGGCAGCGTAGGTTTCGAACGGCTGCCGCTGGGTGCGGGACTGGTCAGTCAGCCGTGCGGTCTCCGCGTCGATGGCAGCCAGCGCTGAGCCTCGGGGCTTCGTGGGGAGGGTGCTGCCGCGGTATGCCCGGGGAAAATGGCAAGTCCGGCGTCGGTGGCTGCGGTGACCAGGCCGACGTCGTAGGCAATCAGCACGTCCGTCTGCAGGCGGTGGGCTCGCTTTCCTCGACGACGAATTTGAGTGCAGCCGGGGTGTCCACATAGACGATCAACCGGCCAACCGCAGGTCGCACAGAATCTCTGCGCAGAATCAGCGCTCCGGGTTTTCGGAGCGTTGAGCCTTCCGGCGTTCCAGACTCTTACGGACCTTACCCTTGCGTGCGGGCAATCCGTGATGGAACAGGTGCTCCAGGAACGTAAGCGCGATATCGATTAATAGGAGGATGAAGTCAATGAGCATTCGCGTCCCGTCCATGGCCAGAATCTGAAGTGCCCGCACTTCGCGCACGGACGGCGGCCCGGAGAGGGGTTGGACGAAATCCGGAGAGCGTATTACAGTCTTTTCTACTGAAACCGGCATGGGCGACAGAAAGCCCGGGGAGGAGTAGCGCATCACCGCTGGCCAATCCAAGCAACACTGTCCAATCCCGATGAAAGCCCCTCCCGAGGGGCTTTCCCTATTTCCCCAGCTTGATCGGCGCAGCATCACCAAGGAGAGCCGCCGTCCAGGTCTTCCATGGCCCAAGTGATGATTTTTAGGCCGAATGGGGTGGAATTCCGCCCTGTGCCCAGTATGACCCATAGACAGGACCGGAATGTCCGCGAATCGGTCTCAGGAATCCGCGGAATCACCGGCCTTCCTTATGTACTCTTCGACGGCGTTTTCGGGAATGCGGTACGAGTTGCCGAAGCGCACCGAGGCCAATGCGTGGGCCCGGACCAGCCGATAGACGGTCATCTTGGACACGCGCATGGCCGCGGCCACTTCGGCAATTGTCAGGTAGTGCAGGTTTGCAATGGACATTTCAATCAGGCTCCCGGGGTTCGGGCCGATGGTTGGGGATGGTTGAGCGGATTGGCAGGACTGTGGAGGGGCAGCTAATCTGGCCGTCTCAGCTGCCGATGGTCGTAGAAGAAGATGCGGTCTGCGGTTTGCAGGCCCACCAAAGTGCCGTTCTTGACGGCCACTTGGCCTTCCCTGCGGCCGTTGAAGGGATCGTCGACGACGACCACCTCACCGACCTTGAACGGAACAGCCGCCGTGCGTGCTCGGGCTATGGTTTCGTTGACGAAAGCGGACAGCCGCCAGGGTCGAGTGTTGGTAGCCGACCTGCGGGCAGGGATTTCCCCCATAAGGATCACTCCTTCACAGTGCGATCAACGCTGATTCACTGGTGCGGGTCCGGTTTGGCCTGCGGAAAATGGTTTCCGTACCGGGTTGGCACCGTAGGACAACGCTAAACCCGATTCCCAGCTCTCACATGAGTACCAAGTACCTCAATTACTTCTCCCCAACCACTGGTAACACCTCGTGAGTACTTGCTTTGGCCGGCCGGACTATCTGGATCGCCTCATGCACGGATCGAAATGAGCGCGGCCCTCCTGTACGTGATGTACAGGAGGGCCGCGCTGTGGTGGCGGGGATGGTGCGGCGGTCAGGAGGTGGCCGGAAGTTCAGTCGTCGCTGCCGTGGCCGCCATGGCCGCCGCTGTCATCGGATCCGGAGAGGAGGATGCCGGTGAGGGTCAGTGCGAGGGCTGCTTTTGTCTTCATGTTTCAACAGTAGGAATCCGTTGGAAAGGATAGGTGCAGGACAAATCCAAGAGTTACCCGAGATTGGTGCCGCACTCGTCCCGCCACCGGAGGCCCGCCGATGGGGGACAGGCGGGCCTCGGGCGCGCCACGCTAGAGCGGCGCAATGCAAACATCGACTGGGCGAAGCGGGCATGCCATCGGTGCCCGTTTGGCTGCTACGCCTCATCACCGATCTTGCCCTACCCTGCTGGGTTGGCATCGATCCAGTGTGACCCCGCGGGCATATCAGACACTCCGCGTGTTGACACGCCGCGACGTGGCGCGTATCTCTGAGTTCAGAGCAAGGAGGTCTCCCCATCGCCACCGTAAGCGTGCGCTACATCGTCGATGACGTCGATGCCGCAGTCAACTTCTACCGCGAACATCTGGGATTCACGCTCGTCATGCATCCCGCGCCGCCCTTTGCCATGCTCGACCGCGGTGATCTGAGGCTGCTGCTCAGCGCTCCGAGCGGCCAAGGCGGAGGAGGCCAGAGCATGCCCGACGGGACCGTTCCCGCCCCGGGCGGCTGGAATCGATTCACGCTGGAGGTGGCAGACCTCGCGGCAGTCGTGCGGACCCTTCGCGACGCCGGCGTGCAGTTCCGAAGTGACATCGTGACGGGTGTGGGCGGAAATCAAGTACTGATCGAAGACCCGTCGGGCAATCCGATCGAACTATTCGAGCCGACGATTCCCGAGGCGCGGCTCGCCGCCTCCTGATCCCAATGCACTGGCCAGGGAGCCGAGCTGCGCCACGGCGAGCTCGACTCCCCGAAAGCCGGGCCGCCGGACGCCGCCGTGCCGCTGTGGTGACCGGCCTGAAGTGCGGAACGACGGACGGCCAGTAGGCCTTGCGAAGCCACCGACCGAGCTGGGCGTCGAAATCTTCCGGCGATACGAAGACCCGTCCCGGCAGGAGGGAGCTCTGCCGGAACTGGCGGTGGTCCTAGCGGAAGATGTTGTAGCTGCTCCAGCCTGTGCCGACGATGGTCCGCGCGCCCCAGATGCCCTTGCTGAAGGGGTAATGGGCGAGACGGCCGTCGCTGAGCCGGGTCATGAGCCCTGAGCTTCCCGTGGTGAATCCGGCCACGCTGGTGATGCTGTTGATGCTGTTCCACCCGGCGCCCGCCGTGCGCCTGGCTTCGGAGACGAAGCCGCCGGTTCCGGTGGAGCGGTACAGCACGAGCCTGCCGTCGCTGCGTTTGGCCAGCAGGTCCTGCGCCCCGTCCTGGTCGAAGTCGGTCATGGTGAGGTACAGGCCTCCCCAGCCGACCCCGGTCTTGATGCGGGGTGACAGCGACGATCCGGCGTTGTTGCCGTAGTACCAGAGGGTCCCGGCGGCGTCGTAGGCAAGGATTCCCGGATATTGGTCGGTTTTGCGCCAGTGGCCGACGGTGATGTGGTAGCTGCCCCAGCCGGTGCCGATCGCCTGCGCCGCGGCGAATCCGCCGCCGGGTTTTCCGGGGTAGAAGCTTAGCCGGCCGTCCTTCCACTGCGCGATGACATCGAAGACGCCGTCGCTGTTCCAGTCCGCCACGAACCCTTTGGCCAGCCCGGACCAACCGATGCCGATCTTTTGCCGGGGATGGAACCCGCCCTGGCCGGTTGCCGGGTAGTCCCACAGCGCGCCGTCAGGGCCGGCCGCCACGACGTCCGCGGCGCTCCGGATCGATGAACTGGTGCTGGGCGGAGGGGGAGCAGGCGGAGTGGGGTTGGTCTGATCCGAGGCGTTGATGATGACATCGTCAATGTAGCTGTCGCCCATTTGCTGGAAATGTTCCGCACCGACCTGGACCGCGTTGAGCGTGGTGGCCGCACTGGCTACCTGGTTGCTGGAGTACACGGATGCCTCGTCGAACCACACCTGCACTTCGGTCCCGAGACCATTCGCGGTCACCCGCATAGCAACGTGGTGCCAGGCGCTGAGCGTGATGCTTGAGGGGATCAGCCGGGTATAGACGAAGGATCCGGTAGGCGAAGTCACGCGGAGCCAGAGCTGCCCGTTGGAGTTGTACCGGTAAATATCGGCGACCCGTAAGCTGCCGGAGAAAAAACGGAAGTACGGGACGTCGTTGCCTGCCACCCCGGCCTGGGTGATGTTAAACCAGCCGTCGGCATAGGCCGTGGCTGTGGCCGCCGGCAGGGGCACGGACAGCTTGGCCACCGAGCCCGCATCAGTGGTGGCGTGCAGGAACGCGGCGCAGGTTCCCGAATGGGACTGGGCCGAGGAGACGGTGGCGGTTCCCGTGCCTCCGGTCGTTGGCGTGAACCCGGCCAGCGTCCCGGACTCGAGATTATTAGCCATCACCGCCGTCCCCGGATAGGTGTCTGCGGGGGCAGGGGTTCCGGGCTGGCATGTTGCCGCCTGGGCCGGAGCGGCTCCCACCGCCAGCGCCCAAATCAGGGATACCGCCGTGACTCCGACAACCCCAAACCTGCTGAGCTGTTTGATCATGCTGCGCTCCAATGTCGGCTGAACAGATGGTTCAGGCTGGTAGGCGTGCTTGATGGTAACCGGGCCCGGCGCTGTTTGGGGCGTGTGCCTGGTCCGGCTGCCCGTCCCACGGTTCGGCCTGACGGGGCATTGCCCGGGACGTACGCCATTCTGGTCACCGGAAGTTGGGAAAAGATCGGAACGAATGCACAGAAGTTGCCTTAGGACACCAAATCGGGGGGGTCCGGCCTCATCATCTTTGGCTGCGCGGACCCCCGGCTCGCCGCGGAGATCATCTTCGACGTCGGCCTCGGTGACGTCTCCTCGGCGCCGTCAGTTCCTGGTGTTGAAGGCAGGCGTTCCTGCGAGCCTGCCGCCGTCGACGGTGAGAACGGTGCCTGTGACGAACGAGGATTGGTCCGAGCATAGCCAGAGTGCTGCGGCGGCAACATCGCCCGGGGTGCCGATCCGGCCAAGCGGAACAGTTGCGGCCACGCGCTCCTGGGCGGCTTGGCCCGCCTCGGCGAGCCGGTCGGTGAGTACTGGTCCGGGAGCGATCGCGTTGATCCTGATTCCGTGGGCGGCGTAGTCGAGCGCGGCGACGCGGGTGAGGCCAGCGACGCCGAACTTGCTGGCCGTGTAGCCGCTTAGGCCGGCGACGCCCTGTTCGCCTGCGGTGGAGGACATGTTCACGATCGCCGCACCGGTTCCTGTCGCGAGCATGAGTTCGATTTCGTACTTCATGCACAGAAAGACTCCGCGGAGGTTCACGGCGATTGCGCTGTCGAAGTCCTCGCTGGCCCAGTCGCTCAGGGGCGCCGGAGTGCGGCCGCCGCCTGCGGCGTTGTTCACCGCGGCGTCGAGGCGCCCGAACCGCTCACTGATCCCTGCAAGCAGGTTCTTCACCGAGTCCTCATCGGTGACGTCGACGGGCATGGCCGTGGCTTGCCCGCCGGAGGATGTCAGGGTCTGGACCAGGGAGCGGGACCAGGGCGGGCGCGACTCCGGCCTGACGCACCGGGACGACGACAAGTATTGGCGCGGTGGCCTGATCTACATCAACCGGGAAGACCACACACTGCTTGTTCCGCGCAGGTTCGGTCTGGGATGGACCCTGAACTTCGGCAATCCCGGAGCAGCGATACTCATGGCCGGCGTGGTCGCTCTGATCAGCCTGCTGATCACCCTCCGCCTTGGCGGCTGAACCCAATGGACAAGCGATGATGAAGGCAAGAGTTCTCAAATGCCGATTGCCGTCCGGGCAGGGAGCCCGCTGCCCCGCGGACTTCTGGAGCACGCGCAAGGGCGCCGACCTTGCGTGCCCGGAAGAGGGTGCCGGACCGTGGGTGGACCACCCGTACGGCCGGCCGCTCTAGACAGCCCGGATCAGTGGGGAAGTGCCAACTCAGCCGTTGATGACTTGGGGGATGCCGAGGGCTTTGAGGCCTTCGACGCCGAATTCCAGGCCGTACCCGGATTGTTTGGCGCCGCCGAAGGGGACGCGGGGGTCAACTGCGCCGTGCTTGTTGATCCACACGGTGCCGGCCTCGATGCGGGCTGCGACCGCACGTGCGCGGGCCGGATCGGAGGACCAGACCGAGGCGCCAAGCCCGACGTCGAGTCCGTTCGCTTTGGCGACGGCCTCGTCCACGGTGCTGTAGCGGATGATGGGCAGGGCCGGGCCGAACTGTTCCTCGGCCACGAGGGGGTTGTCG
>NZ_JBFTJD010000008.1:0-120491 GCF_056395245.1 Arthrobacter sp. 10L430
CCCGGGTTTCGCCCATGCCCAGGATCAGGTTGGATTTGGTGACCATGCCCAGGTTCCGGCCCTGGGTGATGACGTCCAGGGACCGGTCGTAGCGGAACGCGGGGCGGATGCGCTTGAAGATCCGCGGCACGGTCTCGACGTTGTGCGCGAAGACCTCGGGCTTCGAATCACAGATCGCCTCGATGTGCCCGGGCTTGCCGGAGAAGTCCGGGATCAAAAGTTCGACGCCGGTGCCCGGGTTCAGCTCGTGGATCTTGCGGACCGTCTCGGCGTACAGCCAGACGCCCTCGTCCTCGAGGTCGTCGCGGGCCACGCCGGTGACGGTGGCGTAACGCAGCTGCATCGCCTGGACCGACCGGGCCACCTTGGTGGGCTCGAACACGTCCACCGGGGAGGGCTTGCCGGTGTCGATCTGGCAGAAGTCACAGCGCCGGGTGCATTCGGAGCCGCCGATCAGGAACGTGGCCTCCTTGTCTTCCCAGCACTCGAAGATGTTGGGGCAGCCGGCCTCCTCACAGACGGTGTGGAGGCCTTCCTTCTTGACGAGGTTCTTGAGCTGGACGAACTCCGGGCCCATCTGGACCTTGGCCTTGATCCACTCCGGCTTGCGCTCCACCGGGGTGGCCGCATTACGCTGCTCAATGCGCAGCATCTTCCGGCCTTCTGGTGCCAGTGTCACAGTAGAGCTCCTTCGGGGGTTGCAACTAGGGCGTCTTCATTCTTGCGCAGCTCTTCGATGATCCGCGAAACGAGATCAGCCGGTGCCACGTCGCGGCCGGTCTCCTGGGCAATGGTGGTCACGCCGGCATCGGTGATTCCGCAGGCGATGATCTGGCCGTAAGGGGCGAGGTCGTTGTTGCAGTTGATGGCGAAGCCGTGCATGGTTACGCCCTGGCTGACCCTGATGCCGATCGCCGCGATCTTCCGGGCGGGGCCCTTGTGGTCTTCGTCGATCCACACGCCGGCGCGGCCCCTGATGCGGACGGCCGTAATTCCGAAGTCGGCCAGGACGGCGATGATCACTGCCTCGAGACGCTCGACGTAGTCGCGGATCCCGGCTTTGTTTTTCAGCTTGATGATGGGGTAACCCACCAGCTGGCCGGGTCCGTGCCACGTCAGCTTGCCACCGCGGTCCACGGCTACAACGGGAGTGCCGTCGAAGGGACGCTCGTGGTCCTCGGTGAGCTTGCCGGCGGTGTAGACGGCGGAGTGTTCGAGCAGGAGAACTGTGCTGGGGGCCATGCCGGCCAGGACGTTCTCGTGGATTTCGCGCTGGAGGTCCCAGGCACGCGTGTAATCCACGAGATCCGGGGCAAGACCCAGCTGTGTGAACTCAAGAGTCATGGCATCCAGCTTAGACCCCGGCCGGCGTCCTGCCCGATTGTGTGCCCAAGCTCTCACCCGGCCTCGCTGGTCACATGCCCGGCCCGCGCCCCCTGTGGATAACTTCTGCAGGATGTGTTTATTTCCGGTACTCCTTAAGCCATGGACGATGTGAGGCAGGACGCCGACCATTCCGCAGGGCGCGAGCCGAAGGTTCCGGGCTACCAGGTCTGCCGTTGGTTGGGCAGCGGGGCGAGCGCCGCCGTGTGGCTGGTGACGGAAGAGGCTACCGGGCGGAAGCTGGCCCTGAAGTGTTTCGGCGCGGCGTCCGGGAACCACGCCGCGGGGACTGCCGAAGAGGATGTACGGCGGGAGATTCTGATCATGTCCGTCCTTGACCACGGGCATCTCGTCAAGGCGCACGACGTCGTGAGGTTGGGCGAGGCCGCCGAAAGCCCGTTGGGGATCGTGATGGACTACGCACCAGGCGGTTCACTGGGCCACCTTGTCGCTGCCCGGGGAAAGCTGGGCGTGGGGGAGACCGTGACTGTGCTGACGCCCATTGCGCAGGTCCTCGGATACCTCCACGGCAAGGGATTCACCCACTCGGATGTGTCACCGGGAAACGTGCTCTTTTCCGGACACGGAAAGCCTCTGCTCGCTGACCTCGGGGTGGCGCGAATGGTGGGCGATCCCGGCGCCGTTCCCGGCCTCGGGACTGAAGGGTTCAGGGATCCTTCGCCGGTGGACGCCGTGCGGGCAGGACTGCAGCCCGGACGCGACGTCTATGCCGTGGCTGCGCTCGGCTGGTACTGCCTCACCGGAGCCCCGCCCCGGCCCACGGCAGACAGGCCGCCCCTTTCGCTGTTGGTTCCGGACGTGCCCCGCGAACTTGCTGCCGCCCTGGAGGCAGGCCTGAGTGATGACCGGCGGCGACGGCCGGATGCAGCGGAGCTTGCCACCGCCATCTACCGGAGCGCCGCCGCAGTTCCCGTCGACCTATCTCGCTCTGTGCATCCGACCGTCCTGCCGGAGCTGCTGACACGCAGGCCGGAGCCGCCGTCGGGCGGCAGGCGGCGCGAGCGGATCCGTGCCTGGGGCAGGCGGCTGTCCACGTCCCCGCCCGTCACGGCGTTTCGGCAGCGCAGGACCGCCTACGACCAGGCCTTGCCCGGCCGGACGCTGCCGGACCAGCCGAGGCTGCACTCGCGGCGGGCCGCAACGGCAGCCGCGCCTCGACGTCGTCGTACTGCCGCATGGACCGGGCTTTTCACAGTTCCCGTTCTTGCAAGCGCGTGGCTGCTGCTCGGTGCGCCGGGGACGCCGCTCTCGAACCAGCCTCCGGGCGTCGCGGCCACGCAGCCGTCCCTGGTCCGTGACGGCTTTCCGGGGCCCGGAACCGTTCCGGTTCCGACGCCGAGGGGGCCGCAGCCGGCAACGGTACTGGACTCCGCGAGGGTTCCGGACGCTGTCCGGAACCAGCTCCGGGCGGGAAATCCCGCCGAGGCTGTCAAAGGGCTGGCCTGGCTGCGCTCGAAGGCCCTGAGTGAGGGCAGGCTGGAATTGCTCGGCGAGGTCAACGCCGGGAACTCCCCGGCCGCGGCCGCGGACCGCAGGATCAGCGCCCGGTTGCAGGACTCCGGGAACGTCCTGGCCGGTTTCACCACAAGCCTCACGGCCATCCGGAACCTGCCCGAAAGCACTGGGGCGCGGGCCGTGGTCGCCGTGACGGCTTCGACGTCCGGTTACGAGGAGAGATCTGCCGCCGGGGCCGCGGTCGCCACCGGCGCGCCGCAGCCACGCCGAGGACTGCGGCTGGTCCTGGTCAGAGTGAACGGCAAGTGGCTGATTTCGGACATTCTGCCGGCCCCATGATGGCCCCGGGCCGTTAGGCGCCGCTGACCACCCATGCGGCGGCACGCCGAAGGCTTGGATGCTGCCATTCAAAGCCCGCTTCCTTCAGCAGGGCGGGCTCCACCCGCTGGCTCGCGAGCAGGAGTTCGTCGGCCAGCTTGCCCATGGCCAGCCGCAGCGCTGGCGCCGGAACGCGGAGCAGCGCGGGCCTGTGCAGGGCAGCGGTGAGCTCAGCCACCAGCGTGTTGACGTTGGCGGCTTCGGGGGCGGAGACGATGACGGGGCCGGAGAGCTGGGCCGTCAGGAGGAATCCAAAAGCAGCGGACAGGTCCGGCAACGTGATCCAGGGCCAGTACTGGCGGCCGTTGCCGAGCGGACCGCCAACGCCGAGCCGCAGCAGCGGCAGCAGCCTGCCCAGGGCCCCTCCGGATCTGCTCAGCACCACCGCAGTCCGCGGGGTTACCACCCGGACACCCGCTGGGGCTTCGTGCGCGGCTGCTTCCCACTCAACGCAGATCCGGGCCATGATGCCGGTCCCGGCGGGCGATCCCTCCCGGAGGGCTGCGGACCCGGCGTCGCCGTAGTAGCCTGCTCCGGACTGGCTGATGAAGGTCCTCGGCGGTGTGACAAGGTGCTTCATTGCTGTGGCGAGGGTCCGCGTGGGATCGAGGCGCGAGCGAAAAAGCTCATCGATCCGCCGGCGCGTCCATGGCCTGTCGCCGATGCCGGCTCCGGACAGATTGATAACGGCGTCCGCGCCCTCAAGGCAGGCCGGGTCCAGCTGGCCGGCGGACGGATCCCAGCGGACTTCAGCCGGGGAAGCCGGCGTCCTCCTAACCAGCCGCATGACGTCGTGTCCGTCCGAAACGAGACGGGAGGAAAGATCGGTTCCGATAAGCCCGGAGGCGCCGGCCATGACGATTCGCATGATCCATCTCACCATGTCCCGGCACGGTACGGCACCTCCCAGCCACCCCTGTTGACTTTGACTATGATCGAACGATGACCTCTTCGAGCTACTTCCGATTCCCGCATGTTCACGGCGATCTGGTCACGTTTGTGGCCGAGGACGACGTCTGGATCGCGCCTGTCGGCGGCGGCCGCGCCTGGCGGGTTTCCTCCCTGCAACTTCCGGCCCGTAATCCGCGCTTCACGCCTGATGGCAAGAAGCTCGTCTGGACGGTCGTGCAGGGCACGGCGCCCGAGGTTGTCATCGCCGACGTCGACGGCGGCGGCTACCGGCAGCTGACCTACTTCGGGCACAGCACCACCAAGGTCAAAGGCTTCACTGCCGCGGGCGAAGTAGTGGTCACGAGCGCGTTCCGGCAGGCGGAGAGCCGCCACACGCACGCCTACCGCCTTTCCACCGTGGGCGGCTGGGCCGAGGAACTGCCCTTCGGTCCCGTCGAATCCGTGGCGTTCGGCCCCGAGGTCGGAGACGAGAAGCCCGTAGTCGTGGCCAGCGTCCTGTCCCGCGAACCGGCCTGGTGGAAGCGCTACCGCGGCGGCACTGCCGGCAAACTCTGGATTGACGCCGACGGCAACGGCGAGTTTGAACGGCTGCTCCCGGACCTTGACGGCAACCTGGCAGACCCCATGTGGGTGGACGGACGCATCGCCTTCCTCTCGGACCACGAAGGGTACGGGAACCTGTACTCAGTCCTGCCCAACGGCGGAGACCTCCGCCGCCACACAGACCACGAAGACTTCTACGTCCGCCACGCGTCCACTGACGGGAAACGTGTCATCTTCGAGTCCGCCGGTGAGCTGTGGATTCTGCATGATCTTGCCTCCGGCGCCGTCAGGCTTGAGATCTCGCTCGGCTCGGCCTCCCAGGGCCGCCGCCCGTCGCTGCTGAAGGTTTCCAAGCACCTCGGAGACGTCCGGCCGGACTGCACCGGATCGGCCAGCGCCGTGGAGGCGCACGGGACCATCCACTGGCTGCGGCACAAGGACGGGCCCTCCCGCGTTGTCGAAGGCACTCCGGGTGTCCGGGCAAGACTTCCGCGTCCCCTGACGGATGGCCGCATCGCCTATGTTGCGGACCACGACGGCACGGAGGCCCTGGTTATCGCGGAGATCGCCCCGCGGCTCGAAACCCCGGCTGCCCCGGCAGAGCCTGTCAAGGGACACCAGGAATCCGAGAGTCCCGCGGCCCCCCAGCCCAGCCCTGCGCTGCCCAGCCCGGTCTCAGCGGCCGGCCTGGTGGGTCCGGGCGTTGACGTCGCCGTTTCCGACGACTCCCAGGCGGACGTCGCTCCCGCAGCGGGGACAGAGAAACAGCACGGCACGGTAGCGGGCGCAGGGGCTGTCTCAGCACCTGCCGGTTCAGCATCCAGGCGGATCGCCTTCCCGAAGCCGTCGCGCGCCAGCGCCCTGGAGACCAGCCCCGACGGCCGCTGGATCGCCGTCGGCACCGCCTTCGGCGACGTCTACGTGGCCGACACTCGGGACGGAACCATCACGTCGGTGACGAGCATCGGCGAAGGCAGCATCGAAGCCCTGTGCTGGTCACCGGACTCCGCCTGGCTGGCCTGGTCGGAACCCGTCACGTCCCTCGGCTCCCGCAGCCGCCTGAGGCTGACCCGCGTCCACACGGAGGAGTCCGGGGCGGGGAAGCCAGGCGCTGCGGATCCCGACATCGTCGAGGTGACCGATGGTCGCTTCCGTGACCAGTCGCCGTCGTTCACGCCGGACGGCAAGTTCCTCGCGTTCCTCTCCAACCGCAGCTTCGATCCTGTCTACGACGGGCATTCCTTCGACCTCTCGTTCCCGAGCCCCATCAAGCCGTACCTTGTGGCCTTGGCAGCGGAAACGGCGTCGCCCTTCGGCCCCAACGTCGATCTCTCCGTTGAGACGGAGACGTCGGCAGACCGGGACGCCGACGCCGGACAGCCCGGTAGGCCTGCGCCGGTCCGTGTCGACGCCGAGGGGCTCGCGCACCGGGTCATCAGCGTTCCGGTCCCGCAGGGCAACTATTCCTCGCTGGCCGCGGTCGACGGCGCGCTGCTGTGGCTGGACAGCCCCCTCGCCGGGGTGACCGGCGACGGCAAAGCCAGCCTCGAGGACAAGAACACTGCGCCAGCACTGGTCCGGTTTGATCTTGCCAAGCGCAAGGCCGCGACCATTGTGGACGCGCTCGACAGCTACGTCGTGTCCGGTGACGGCAAGAAGGTTGTGCTCGTCCACGACAAACAGGTCCGGGTGGTGCCGTCCGACGCGAAGGCCGACGAGGAATCCGGCCAGCTGGTCAAGGTGGACCTCACACGCATCCGGGTGCTCATGGACCCGCTCAGCGTCTGGGGCCAGGCGTTCGATGAAGCCTGGCGGTTGCAGCGCGATTTCTTCTGGACCGAGGACATGGCCGGCCAGGACTGGGAGTCCATCCACAAGCGCTACCGGCCCCTGGTTGACCGGCTCGGTTCGCACGATGACCTGGTGGACCTGCTGTGGGAACTCCACGGCGAGCTCGGCACCTCCCATGCCTACGTCCGGCCGGCTGCGGCCTCCGAGAACGGCAGTAATGGCCAGGGCCGCCTGGGCGCCGACCTGGCATTCACGGGGGAGGGCTGGGAGATCATCCGCATCCTCGCCGGCGAATCCTCCGACCCCCTGGCGACCTCACCGCTGGCCCGCCCCGGCGCCGCCGCCAAGGCCGGGGATGTCCTGCTCGCGGTCGACGGCGTGCCGCTCACCGAGGCCCTGACGCCCGCCATGCAGCTGGTTGGCGCTGCCGGCCGGGCGGTGGAACTGACCATCCGCAACGGTGCCGCCCACGGTCCGGCCGCGGGCGCCCAGCGCCGCATTGCGGTGGTCCCGATCAAGGATGAGGAGCGCCTCCGCTACCAGGACTGGGTGGCCGCTAACCGCCGCACCGTCCGGCAGGCCTCTGAAGGAAGCTTCGGCTACCTGCACGTTCCCGACATGATGGCCAACGGCTGGGCGCAGCTGCACCGTGACCTGGACACCGAAACCGCGCTGGACGGCCTGATCGTTGACGTTCGCCGCAACCGCGGCGGGCACACGTCCCAGCTGGTGGCCGAGCTGATCGGACGCAAGGTGACAGGCTGGAGCATGCCGCGCGGCGAGAAGCCCCGGACCTACCCGCACCACGCACCGCGCGGCCCGGTCATCATCCTCGCCGATGAGTTTGCCGGTTCCGACGGCGACATCATCACCCAGGTCTCGAAGCTTCGGGGGATCGGTCCCGTGATCGGGACCCGGACCTGGGGCGGCGTGGTGGGCATCGACAGCCGTTTCACGCTGGCGGACGGCACCGGGGTTACCCAGCCGCGCTACGCCACCTGGTTCGGCGGCGGCGTGGGCTGGAGCGTCGAAAACCACGGCGTTGCTCCGGACATCGAGGTGACGTTCCCGCCGCACGCCTATGCTGCGGGACGGGACCCGCAGCTGGAGTACGGCATCGGGGCGCTGAAGGAAATGGTTCAGGAGCTTCCCACGGACCGGCCGCCGGCCCGTGAAGGCTACCGCCGGCTCCGGCCGGAGCCACTGCCTGCCCGCCGAAACACGAGCGGCTGAGCCGGGCTGAGCCCGTGAACCGCTGACCCAGAGTCCGGCCCGCCGCGAGTCCGGCCCGCCGCGAGTCCTGCTCACGGAGAGCCCGGCTCACCGCGCAAAAAGGCCCTGTGCCCCGATGGATCTTCCAGTCCGGGTACAGGGCCTTTTTTGTGTGCCCCTGCTGCGCCGCAGCCGGGGCCAGAAATCAGGAAGCGGCGAGCGTTGCGTCCAGGGTGATGTCGATGCTGGCCAGGGCACCGGAGACAGGGCAGCCGACCTTGGCCTCCGCTGCGATCTTCTGGAACTCGTCTTCGGAGATGCCGGGGACCTTGGCGTTCAGGGTCAGGTGGCTGCCGGTGATGCCCGTGCCCGGCTTAAAGGTGACGTCCGCCTTCGTGTGGACCTCTTCGGGGGTGTGGCCGGCCTGGGCGAGCGCGTGGCTGAAGGCCATGGAGAAACAGGCGGAGTGTGCGGCGGCGATCAGCTCTTCAGGGCTGGTCTTGCCTTCCGAGGCCTCGGTGCGGGCCTTCCAGGTGACCTCATACGTGCCCAGCCCGGAGCTGTCGAGCGTCGTGTTGCCGGCACCCGTCATCAGGTCGCCGTTCCATACCGTGTGTGCGGTGCGTGTTGCTGCCATGTCCACTCCTTAGCTTGGGTTCAGTCAAGGATCCGGCTGACGCCCGATCCTTCCTGCCTAATCCTATGGATTCCCCGTGGTGGGCGCACGGGTTGTCCGCTGTCAGAGGATTATGACCGGCCCCCGGAATGCGCCAGGCAGCCCAACGCAAGAGACGACGACGGCGACGCACCCGCGAGGGGTGCGTCGCCGTCGTCGTTCATTCGATAAGCAGGCGCTCAGTGCCAGATCGTGGCGATGGCAATGTTGATCAGTGCCAGGCCGCCGACACCGTGTGCCAGGCCGGTCGAGATGTCTTCGCCCCTCTTGACCTTGCGCGAGCCGATCACGGCCAGAACGGCAACGGCGAGCCCGATCGCGAACTTAATGCCGAGCTTGAAGTAGTTGGGATCTGAATCCGGCATGAGCGGCAGCAGTCCCATCATCGCAATACCCGTGAGCAGCTGAACGAACGCGCCGTCGCGCTGGCGCGGGTGGATGGTCGGCTGCCTCAGGGTGGCGATCCAGTACCCCACGATCATGGCGGCGCCAACGATGTGCAGGAACAGCAGGATGTCAAAAAGAATTCGCATGGCAACAGTCTAGCCAGATACTTCTACACTCCGTAGTACGAGCGGCCCGCGCGTCCGGCAGGACCCGGTGGTACGAAAAAAGCGGCGGCCACCCCGGGTGCCGGTGGTTATCCACCGACGCCCGGGTTGGCCGCCGCCCTCACAGCGTGCGGAGCCTAGAGTCCCAGGTCCGCTTCGAAGGCGCCCTCTTCGAGGCGGGCCTTGAGCGTCTGCACGAAGCGTCCTGCATCCGCGCCGTCAACCAGGCGGTGATCGTAGGTCAGGGCGAGGTACATCATGGACCGGATGGCGATCGAGTCGTCACCGTTCTCATCGGCCACCACCACGGGGCGCTTGACGATCGCGCCGATGCCGAGGATGCCCACCTGCGGCTGATTGATGATGGGGGTATCGAACAGCGCACCGACGGAACCGAAGTTGGTGATGCTGAACGTGCCGCCGGAGAGCTCGTCCGGGCCGATCTTGCCGTTGCGGGTGCGGTCGGCGACGTCGGCGATCTTGCCGGCGAGGCCTGCAAGGTTCAGGTTGCCGGCATCGGAGATGACCGGCACCAGCAGGCCTTTGTCCGTGTCGACGGCGATCGCCAGGTGCTCGGCGTTGTGGTAGGTGATTTCCTGCTTGTCCTCGTCGTACGCAGCGTTCAGCTTCGGGTGCTGCTTCAGTGCTTCGGCGACAGCCTTGGTGATGAAGGGCAGGAAGGTCAGCTTGACGCCGTTCTGGGCCTGGAACGGGTTCTTAGCCTTCAGGCGCAGCTTGGCGATCTTGGTCATGTCCACTTCGTGGACCTGCGTGAGCTGGGTGGAGGTGTCGAGGGACTCGCGCATGCGGCGGGCAATGACCTGGCGGATGCGGGGGGCTTTCTGCACGGTACCGCGCAGGGAGGAAACCGCAGCCGAAGCCGGTGCAGCTGGTGCGGACGGTGCCGGAGCGGGCTTCGCCTCGGCCGCGGCCAGGACGTCCTGCTTGCGGATGCGGCCGCCAACTCCGGTGCCCGACAGGGAGGAGATGTCCACGCCGCGCTGGTTGGCCAGCTTGCGGACCAGGGGAGTAACGTACCCCGACTCGGCGCCGGCAGCCGGTGCCTGTGCTGCGGCAGCCGGTGCAGCGGCGGGGGCCGCCGGTGCCGGAGCTTCTTCTTTGGCCTCGGCCGGAGCAGCCGGTGCTTCTGCCGGCTTCTCCGGGGCAGCAGCCGGCGCGGGGGCAGGAGCCTCGGCCGGCTTCTCGGGAGCCGCGGCAGGTGCCGGCGCGGCAGCGCCGGAGCCGATGACAGCGAGGACGGAACCGACCTCGGCCGTTTCGTCTTCGTTGACGCGGATTTCCTGGAGCGTGCCGGCCACCGGGGACGGAATTTCGGTGTCGACCTTGTCGGTGGAGACCTCGAGGAGCGGCTCATCCACTGCAACGGTGTCGCCAACGGCCTTGAGCCAGCGGGTCACGGTGCCTTCGGTGACGCTCTCGCCCAGGGCAGGGAGAGTGACTTCGTGGCCCTCGCCGGATGGGGCAGGGGCTGCGGCGGGTGTCTCAGCAGCGGGCGCTTCCTGGGCGGGTGCCTCGGCCGCCGGAGCTTCTTCAGCGGGTGCCTCCGCCGCGGGTGCTTCCTCGGCGGGAGCGGCCTCAGGGGCTGATCCTCCACCGGAGCCATCACCGATGCGGACCAGGGGAGCACCAACTTCTGCGGTTTCGTCTTCGGCAACGAGGATTTCCTCGATGACGCCGGCGATCGGAGAGGGGATTTCGGTGTCTACTTTGTCGGTGGAAACTTCGAGCAGCGGCTCGTCCACCTCTACCCGGTCACCTACCTGCTTGAGCCAGCGGGTGACGGTTCCTTCGGTGACGCTCTCACCGAGGGCGGGCAAGTTAACGGATTCAGACATGTCGTCCCCGTTCTCCTTATTGATCTTTTGTGCGGATGATTGCTGGCTTGTTCGAGCTTAGTGCACCCGGCGGATCATGCCGGGTGCACTAAGCCCTGTTGTATTGCGGAGCTGCTTTAGCCGTGGAGGGCTTTGCCCGCGAGGGCGAGGTGGGCTTCGCCCAGCGCCTCGTTCTGGGTCGGGTGGGCGTGCACCAGCTGGGCCACATCCTCCGGGTAGGCTTCCCAGTTCACGATCAGCTGGGCTTCGCCGATCTGCTCACCCATGCGGGAGCCGATCATGTGGACGCCGACGACGGGGCCGTCCTTCTGGCGGACCAGCTTGACGAGGCCGCCGGTGCCCAGGATGGAGCTCTTGCCGTTGCCGGCGAGGTTGTATTCCTGGATCTCGACCTGGTCGTCGCCGAACTTATCCTTGGCGCCCTTTTCCGTGTAGCCCACTGTGGCGATCTCAGGCTCGGAGTAAGTGACCTTGGGGATGTTGACGTCTTCAACGATGACCGGCTTCAGGCCGGCGATTTCCTCGGCCACGAAAATGCCCTGCTGGTAGCCGCGGTGGGCAAGCTGGACGCCCGGGACGATGTCGCCGACGGCGTAGACGTTGCCGACGCCGGTGTGCAGGCGTTCGTTGGTGATGACGAAACCGCGGTCGATCGTGACGCCGGCCTCTTCGTAGCCAAGGTTGGCCGTGACCGGTCCGCGGCCGACGGCCACGAGGAGAAGGTCGGCTTCGAAGGTCTTGCCGTCCACCAGCGTGACCTTGACGCCGTTCTCGTTCTGCTCGACGCCCTGGAAGAAGACGCCGGTGGAGAACTTGATGCCGCGCTTCTTGAAGGCGCGCTCAAAGTTCTTGACGATCGCGGCGTCCTCGTTCGGGACCAGCGACGGCAGTCCTTCGACGATGGTGACGTCCACGCCGAAGGACTTCCAGACCGAGGCGAACTCGACGCCGATGACGCCGCCGCCCAGGATGATCGCGCTCTTGGGGATGTAGTCCATGGTGAGGGCTTCGTCGGAGGTGATGACCTTGCCGCCGATTTCCAGGCCAGGCAGCGTGCGGGAGTAGGAACCCGTGGCGAGAACGATGTTCTTGCCCTTGTAGGCCGTGCCGTTCACGACGACGGTGTCCGTGCCTTGGAGCTTGCCCTCACCTTCGATGACGGTGATGCCCTTGGACTTGATCAGGCCCTGCAGGCCCTTGAACTTGCCGGCGATGATGCCGTCTTTGTAAGCATTGACAGCGCTGATATCGATGCTGTCCAGGGTGACGTTGACGCCGTACTTCGCGGAATCGCGGGCGTGGTCGGCCAGTTCGGCAGAGTGCAGCAGCGCCTTGGTGGGAATACAGCCGTTGTGCAGGCAGGTTCCACCGAGTTTGCCCTTCTCCACGAGGCCGACGGTGAAGCCAAGCTGAACGGCCCGGAGGGCCGTGGCGTATCCGCCGCTGCCGCCACCGAGTACCAGGATGTCGAATTCTTGCGCAGTTGCCTGATCGGCCACTTAGACGCTCCCTCGCGTGAACGATGACACGAGAGTACGCATCATCTGGTCTTGGAACTTGCTCTGCCGTGATTATGCCAGCAGGCCGGTTCCCTTTCATTTGTGACTACCGAGGTTCACCTTAGCGAACCACTTATCCATGCTCCACCTTGCCGCGACTTTTGTGGAGCGCTTGTGTCCAGTGTCACGCGGGGGTGTGGCGGGCGGATCACACCGCCCGCCACACTGCTGCTGTGCCGGTCAGGCTGAGGCCAGGAGATCCTCGACATAGGCCACGAGCGTGCGGACCGTGCAGCCAGTGCCCTGCTTGGGCGTGTAGCCGTACGGTGCGCCGTTGTTAAAGGACGGACCTGCAATGTCGATGTGCGCCCAGGGGATCGGCTGGCCGTCCTTGCCCTTGCCCACGAATTCGCGCAGGAACACGGCGGCCGTCATCATGCCGCCGTGACGTTCGCCGATGTTTGCCAGGTCCGCCACCTGCGAGTCCAGGCTCGGCCTCAGCTCCTCGGGCAGGGGCATGGGCCAGACCAGCTCGCCGGCGCGGTCCGCGGCGTCCTTGAGCGGCCCCGTAACGCTGTCGGCGCCCATGACGCCCGCGGTGCGGTTGCCGAGCGCGATCAGCTGCGCCCCCGTGAGAGTGGCAACGTCGATGATCGCGTCCGGGAACTCCTGACTCGCGGCGACGATGCCGTCGGCCATGACCAGGCGGCCTTCAGCGTCGGTGTTGAGCACCTCGACGGTCTTCCCGCCGAACATTGTCAGGACGTCAGCCGGGCGTGAGGCGGCACCGGACGGCATGTTTTCCGCGATGCAGAGCCAGGCGGTCGCCTTGACCGGCAGGCCCAGGCCCGCCAGGGCGAGCACCGTATTAAGGACGACGGCGGCGCCCGCCATGTCGCTCTTCATGTCGCCCATGCCGAGTGCCGGCTTAATGGAGATGCCGCCCGTGTCGAATGTGATGCCCTTGCCCACGAGTGCGATCTTCCTGGTGGCCTTCGCCGGCGCGTATTCCACCTTCACGAGGCGGGGCTGGCGTGAGGAGCCCTTGCCGACGCCCATGATGCCGCCGAAGCCCTCCTTCTCGAGGCGTTTCTCGTCCCACACTGTCACCTTGACGGGCAGGCCCTTCGACAGTTCCTTGGCGGCATCCGCGAAGGACTCGGGGAACAGGTGGCTCGGCGGCTGGTTCACCAGGGAACGCGTGGCGTTGACGGCCTTGCCAAGCAGGCCTGCGCGCTTCAGGGCCGGCTCAAGTTCCTTGTCGGCGGCAAAGTCCGTGAAGATGACCACGTTGCTGACAGGGTCCTTAAGGCCGTCCTTCGAGGAACGGTATTCCGTAAATGAATAGGAGCCCAGCGCCGCGCCCTCGGCGACGGCGGCGACATCGGCGACGTCCGCCGTCGGGAGGGCCAGCGTCACCGTGGCCAATCCGGCCAGCTGGCGGACCGCCGAACCGGCGGCGCGGCGCAGCGCCTCCCGGGTCAGCGGCTGGCCGCCGATGACCTTGCCGACGCCAGCCAGCACAATCACGGAGGCGCCGGTTTCGGGAAGTCCGGGGAGGCGGACCGCCTGGTCCGCCGCCCCCGTGATGCCAAGAACCTTCAACGATTCGGCCAGCGCTTCGGCCGACTTGGCCGTCAGGGGGTTCTCGAGGAGGACCGGACCGTTCGCGCCCTGTCCTACACCGATGACGACCGCGTCGCTGGCAGCCTTCTTGAGGTCGCGCGCAATGGCACTAATGTTGATTTCACTATTCTTGACCACGAGGATCAGTCCTCAATTCTCTGTGACGGTTCGGGCAGGAAGTCCATGTGAGGCGCCCTGCCATGGGTACCCGGACGCCGTCCGAATGGGAGGCCGCCGGAAAACACTGGCCCTCAGCAAAGGCCAGTTCCGATCGTAGTCTCTCGGCCGCCGCGCAGCCGGATTAATTGAGAGCCGCGCCACTTCCGTGCAAGGAATGCCGCGGAGATCCACAGCGTTATGGACATTAACCCCGACCACGAAAGGAACTCGCCGTGTTTGAACGGATTTCCGGCTCGCTGCTGGACCCCGATGCGCTCTATGCCAAAAACATTGAGCTGTTCCACAGCCCCGAACTCCGCGGGCTGAATCTGGTGATGGGCTTTACAGGTTTTGCCGACGCCGGACACGTGGTCAAGCAGATCACGGCCGAACTGCTGGACACCCTCGATTCCGAGCGCGTGGCCGTGTTCGACGCCGACCAGCTGATCGACTACAGATCCCGGAGGCCGCACGTGTCCTTTGTGGAGGACCACCTGGAGGATTACCAGGCCCCGAGCCTTGCGCTGTACCGGCTGGTCGACGGCCTGGGCAAACCATTTCTCTTCCTCGCAGGATTCGAGCCGGACCTGCAGTGGGAACGCTTCGCACGCGCCGTGGTGCAGATCGTCGAGGCCCTCGACGTCAACCTGGTCACATGGATCCACTCCATCCCGATGCCCGTGCCGCACACCCGCCCGGTTGGCGTGACGGTGCACGGAAACCGTCCCGAACTGATCGAAGGCATCTCTGCCTGGAAGCCCACCGTCGAAGTGCCGGCAGCCGTGGGCCATGTGTTGGAACTCCGCCTGATGGAAGCGGAGCGCAACGTGGCGGGCTACGTCATCCACGTGCCGCATTACCTGGCCGAGGCCGAATATCCGACGGCGGCCGTCGCCGGGCTTGAGTACCTGGGCGCCGCGACGTCCCTCATGCTTCCCACCGACCGGCTCCGGGAGTCGGGCCGCGAGGTCGGACGGCAGATCGCCGAACAGATCGAGGCCTCCGCGGATGTCCAGCAGGTGGTTTCGAAGCTGGAGGCCCGCTACGACGAGAAAGCCGAGGGCACCGTCCGGCGGTCCCTGCTGGCCGACGAAAATGACGAACTGCCCGACGGCGATGCCCTGGGTGCCGCTGTTGAGGCGTACCTTGCGCGCGAGAATCCAGGTCAATAATCCTCGTCACTAAACCTGACAATAAAATACGATTTTTGCTGACGGCGGGCATAATAAAAGGGTGACTGCACCCCGCGCCTGGCTCATTTGGTCCATCGGTATTTTCTCTTACTTGGTGGCCGTGACCCAGCGTACGTCGTTTGGCGTGGTGGGCCTCGAGGCCACCGAGCGGTTCCACGCCAGCGCCTCGGCTATTTCGTTTTTCACGGTGCTGCAGCTCCTGGTCTACGCCGGGCTCCAGATCCCCGTGGGCGTCCTCGTGGACAGGTTCGGGTCCCGGGCCATGATTGCCGGCGGCGCCGTGCTCATGGGGCTCGGCCAGCTCCAGCTCGCCTTCGCGGAAAGCGTCCCGGCCGGCGCGCTCGGCCGGGTGCTGGTGGGCGCCGGCGACGCCATGACGTTCATCTCCGTCATCCGGCTGATCCCGCTCTGGTTTGCCCCAGCCCGGGTGCCGCTGCTGACCCAGCTCACCGGGATGTCGGGGCAACTCGGGCAGCTGCTCAGCGTGGTGCCGTTCGCCTTCATCCTGCATACTGCCGGCTGGAGCCCCGCCTTTCTGTCATTGGCGGGGCTCTCCGGCGTCGCAGTGGTCCTCGTCACTCTGTTGCTGCAGGACGCACCGCCAGGTACTCCCCAGCAGCAGTCAACAAAGGGTCTGCGGGCCACCGGCGTCTCGCTGTCCCGGGCCTGGAAGCAGCCCGGGACCCGGCTTGGCATGTGGAGTCACTTCACTATCCAGTTCAGCGGCACCGTGTTCGCCATGACGTGGGGATATCCCTTCCTGATTTCGGCGCAGGGCCTGGACGCCGGCACCGTGGCCTCGCTCATGTCCCTCTACGTGGCCGGTGCCATCGGCGCCGGGCCGCTGATCGGGCGGTTTGTGTCACGGCACCCCCTCCGGCGCTCCACCATGGTTCTCCTCCTGGTCGCGGCTACGGCCGCGGCCTGGGCGGCGGTGCTCCTCTACCCAGGCCGCTCACCCTTGTGGCTGCTTGCCGGTCTTGTGGTGGTGCTGGCCATCGGAGGGCCAGGGTCCATGATCGGCTTCGATTTCGCCCGCACCTTTAATCCGGCGCACCGCATCGGTACCGCCACCGGCATCGTCAATGTGGGCGGCTTCGTCGCCGCCCTCGTCGCCATCTTCCTTATCGGCGCCGTCCTGGACATCCTTTATTCCACCGGGTTCTCCCACGGGGTGCTGTATGGCCTCGAACCGTTCCGCGTCGCCCTGTCCGTGCACTTCCTGATCCTTGGCATCGGGTCGGTCGCCATGTTGGCGGTCCGCCGCAAGGTGCGCCGCCAGATGGCAGCCCAGGGGGTGGTGGTTCCGCCGCTGCTTCAGGCCATGGCCGAGCAGCGCAGGGCGCGGAACGCCCGGCGCAAGTCCTCGTCTCCCGGCTAGCATTTCGGTCCGCTGCCGTGCGGACCGCCGCCTCGCCGTTTCGCGGCTGTCGGCCGGCACTATCCCTCCACATCCGGCATTGATCCACATGCCGAAAGCCGGACCTACCGGGCGGTAATGGACTGCTGGAGGCTGGAGGCATGACAGCACCCCAGCACCTGACCATCAACGGCCCCGAAGACATCCTCGGATACGTACCGCACACGCTGGGGTACTGGCCATCCCGCAGCCTTGTGGCCATGACCATGCAGGGAAAACGGCTCGGGGCCACGCTCCGGGTCGACCTGCCGGAGGCAGCGGCATCCAGGCGCGGACGGGAAGACTTCGCCCGCGCCGTGGCCGACTACCTTCTCGCAGACAACGATGCCGACGGCACGCTGCTGATGTTCTTCACGAACGACGGCTGGGCGGAGGACGCCGGGCCCCGCGTCAACCGGGCATTGTTGGCAGATCTCGAATCCGCCCTCGGACTGGCCGGAATGCCGGTGCGGGACGCCTGGTACGTAGGCGAGGAGTACTGGCGGAACGTGTACTGCACTGACACCGGCTGCTGCCCCCTGCCGGGACGTCCCGTAGCCGAGATCCGCGACAGCCGCCTCAACGCAGAGATGGTGTATCTGGGCAGCAGCGTCGGGTCGCCGCCCGGAGACGATCCTGCCGGCGGCGCCTCGGGACCGCATCCTGCGGTGCTGGCATCTGAACGGCACTGGGCGGCCGAGCTCTGCACCCGGCGGACCAGCCGTCCCCAGTTCGACAGGGTGCTGGACGCCTGGGAACTGGCGCTGGGTGCCAAATCCGGCGCCGAACTGCCGGACGACCTTGCAGGCTTCCTGCGCGCGACCCTTGGCGTTCCCTCCTGGCGCGACGCAGTCCTGGTGATGGCGGCGGCGGGGCGACCTGCAGCCGTGGCCGGTGCCGAGCAATTCGGCATCTTCTCGGGCCGGCCGGGACCCCCGGCGATGGGTCCGTCATTTGCGGGACTGCCGGAGGCCGAACGGCCTGGAGGACTGGCGGCTGCAGCCCCGGGGGCGTCGGGCGCGGCCGATGATGCGACTTCCGGCGGGAAGCCCGAGCCGGCCACCATTCCCGGCTATGGCGAGGTCCTCTTGGGCCTGAGCCCGGATCTGCCGGACTGGAGCAGGATGAAATGCCTTGAGGATGTGATGCTGCAGCTCGTGTCCTGCGGCCCCGGCGAGGCGCAGGCAGCGGCATGGACCGCCAAGGGGTGGATCGAATGGTGCCGGGGGAGGGGCTCCTTTGCCCACGCCTCGCTGGACCGGGCACGGGAGGCGACCCCCGGATACAGGCTGGCGGAACTTCTTTCCGAGGTGGTCCGCCGGGGAACCATCTGCGGCTGGGCGGCCAGGCGGGAGGCGGCCTGGCAGAAATTCGGAACGGACGCCGCCTAGCGCCGCCGCTCCGGCGGAGGGTTGCCCGTCGGCTGCCCTTACGGTCGCATCGGCCCCTGATTGGGAAAATCATGAGACAATGGTTGCCGAGACCCGGTTGGGTCCGTGAATCAGTGCTTGCAGTGGAACCGGAAACGGGAACATTGCGGCCGCCCCGGCAGTTCTACTTAATGGCTCTGTCGGTCGTGGTTGCACCTGATGTCAATCACGGACTTGACAGGGTCATAGTGGTGTTGCCCGTATGGTGATTCCACAGACCGCCGCTAGAAAGGTTTTCTGTGACCCCGTCTTCCGCGAAGAAGGAACCCGCCGCCCAGGCCGATGTGTCTGCCGAGGACAAGAAGGCGGCAACCAACGCCAAGCGTGCAGCTACCCGTGCCGCCAATAAGGCCGTCAAGGATGCTGCCGTCGCCGGTGGCGACGTAACGTCCGCCGCTAAGCCCGAACCGAAGAAGCGTGGCCCCAAGCCCGGCGCCAAGGCCGCAGCCGAAGCTGCCGGAAGCCGTTCGACATCGGACGATGACGTCGATGAAGCCGACGAAGATCTCGAGGATGCATCGCCGGACGCCGCCGACCTTGTTGAAGAAGGCGACGAAACCGGCAAGGCTGCTGCTGCGCCAACAGGTTCAGGATTTGTCTACTCGGACGCCGACGACGACGACGCTCCTGTCCAGCAGGTCATGTCGGCAGGTGCCACCGCCGACCCCGTCAAGGACTACCTGAAGCAGATCGGCAAGGTTGCACTCCTTAACGCCGAACAGGAGGTTGACCTCGCTCTCCGCATTGAGGCCGGCCTGTTCGCCGAAGAGAAGATCAACGCCGACGACGGCTCCATGGATCCGAAGTTCAAGCGCGAGCTCGAATTCATCATCCACGACGGCAAGCGCGCCAAGAACCACCTCCTCGAAGCCAACCTCCGCCTCGTGGTGTCCCTGGCCAAGCGCTACACCGGCCGCGGCATGTTGTTCCTGGACCTCATCCAGGAAGGCAACCTGGGCCTCATCCGTGCGGTCGAGAAGTTCGACTACACCAAGGGCTTCAAGTTCTCGACTTACGCCACCTGGTGGATCCGCCAGGCCATCACCCGCGCCATGGCGGACCAGGCCCGCACCATCCGCATCCCGGTGCACATGGTGGAAGTCATCAACAAGCTTGCCCGCGTGCAGCGCCAGATGCTGCAGGACCTAGGCCGCGAACCCACGCCGGAGGAGCTGGCCCTCGAACTGGACATGACCCCCGAAAAGGTTGTCGAAGTCCAGAAGTACGGCCGCGAGCCCATCTCCCTGCACACCCCGCTCGGCGAGGACGGCGACTCCGAGTTCGGCGACCTTATCGAGGACTCCGAAGCCGTGGTTCCGGCCGACGCCGTGAGCTTTACACTGCTGCAGGAACAGCTCCACTCGGTGCTGGATACGCTCTCCGAGCGCGAAGCCGGCGTGGTTGCCATGCGCTTTGGCCTCACGGACGGCCAGCCGAAGACTTTAGACGAAATCGGCAAGGTCTACGGCGTCACCCGTGAGCGCATCCGCCAGATCGAATCCAAGACCATGTCCAAGCTGCGGCACCCGTCGCGGTCCCAGGTCCTGCGGGATTACCTGGACTAGGAACTTTCTGGACCGTAGCTCCAAGGCCAGGGCCGCCGCCGGACAAACCGGCGGCGGCCCTGGCTTTCGTTTTTCAGCCGGAGGGCGCTGATCCCGTTCCTGATTCCGGACAGAAAAAAGCCAGGGTCCCTTTCGGGGAGCCCTGGCTTTTTTGCTTCGAGCTTTTCAGCTGCGTGGTCTAGTCGACCGGTACCGGTGCCTTCTCATGAAGCCGGCCCGTCTCGTCGTGCCAGTCCGAACTCAGCGGCTTGAGCGTCGCTTCGACGGCACGTGAATGGTGAGCGCAGAAGAGCAGCTCACCTCCGGAGGACTCGAGTACAACCCGGACGTATGCCTGTGCACCGCAACGGTCGCACCGGTCAGCTGCGGTGAGTGTGCGGTCGGCAACTGCTGTTGTCATGTCGGCCTCCTTAGTAGATCTGTACATCTATATAACCAGTATTCGGTGCCAAAGCATGGCAAGGATGTGTCACTTTCGCTGTGCGCGTATCACGTCTGCGTAACGAACCAGGGCTTCCGGATGCTCCGGCGGGAGTGGCAGCCGGGGGAAAAGGGGCCACGGGACTAGGCTGGAGGGAGTCTTTTTATGCCTTAGCCGGCCCGCCGCTGAAGGAGCGCAACACCTGTGACACCGAGTTCTGATTACACCGCACGCCACCTTTCGGTGCTGGAGGGCCTGGAGGCCGTCCGCAAGCGTCCGGGCATGTACATCGGTTCCACGGACTCCAGGGGCCTCATGCACTGCCTCTGGGAGATTATCGACAACTCGGTGGATGAGGCCCTGGCCGGTTTTGGCCACGACATCAAGATCATCCTTCACGCCGACAACTCCGTGGAGATCCACGACGACGGCCGCGGCATCCCGGTCGACATGGAACCCAAGACCGGCCTGACCGGCGTGGAGGTCGTCTTTACCAAGCTGCACGCCGGCGGCAAGTTCGGCGGCGGCTCGTACACTGCCTCGGGCGGCCTGCACGGCGTGGGCGCGTCGGTGGTCAACGCGCTGTCCGCCCGGCTCGATGTGGAAGTGGACCGCGGAGGAAAGACGTACAAGATGTCCTTCCGACGGGGCGAGCCCGGGCGGTTTAAGGACAGTGGCCCCCGGCCCGATCCGGCGGCCGATTTCACCCCCTTTGTGGACGATTCGGTGCTTGACATCGTGGGCAAGGCCAAGCGCGGCGTCACCGGAACGCGGATCCGGTATTGGGCCGACCGGCAGATCTTCACCACGGACGCCAAGTTCTCCTACGAGGAACTGGCCGCCCGAGCCCGCCAGACCTCCTTCCTGGTTCCTGGCCTGAAGCTGACCGTCCGCGACGAACGCAAAGTTCCCGGTACCCCGGGGGAACACGGTCCCCATGAGGAGGTGTTCCACCACGACGGCGGCATCTCCGAATTCGTGGAATTCCTCGCCATTGACTCGGGGGTCACTGACGTGTGGCGGCTGCACGGGGCCGGCAAGTTCAAGGAAACCGTCCCGGTGCTGGACGACAAAGGCCACAGCAAGCTGGCCGAAGTGGAACGCGACTGTGAGGTGGACGTCGCCCTGCGCTGGGGGATCGGCTACGACACCGCCGTCCGCAGCTTCGTCAACATCATCTCCACCCCCAAGGGAGGCACGCACCAGGCAGGCTTCGAGCAGGCACTGGTCAAGACATTCCGCAAGGCCGTGGAGACCAACGCCAGGAAACTGAAGGCCGGCAACGACAAAATCGAGAAAGACGACATCTTCGCCGGCCTCACCGCCGTCCTGACTGTCAGGCTCGCCGAACCGCAGTTCGAGGGCCAGACCAAGGAAATCCTGGGTACGTCCGCGGTCAAGGCGATCGTGGCCAGGGTGGTGGAGCGGGAGATCTCCGCCAAACTCAACTCCGCAAACCGCAACGACAAGGCGCAGTCAGCGCTGCTGCTTGAGAAGATCGTCAGCGAGATGAAGTCGCGCATCTCGGCCCGCGTCCATAAGGAGACGCAGCGCCGCAAGACCGCGCTTGAGACGTCGTCAATGCCCACCAAGCTGGCGGACTGCCGGACCGACGACGTTGCCCGCTCCGAACTGTTCATCGTTGAGGGCGACTCCGCCCTGGGCACGGCGAAGCTGGCACGGTCCTCCGACTTCCAGGCGCTGCTGCCCATCCGCGGAAAGATCCTCAACGTCCAGAAGGCCTCGGTGGGCGACATGCTGTCCAACGCCGAATGTGCCGCGCTGATCCAGGTGGTCGGGGCGGGCTCGGGCCGCAGCTTCGCGATCGAGGCGGCCCGCTACGGGAAAGTCATCCTGATGACCGACGCCGACGTCGACGGCGCCCACATCCGCACTCTGCTGCTCACGCTGTTCTTCCGCTACATGCGCCCCATGGTAGAGGAGGGCAGGGTCTTCGCAGCCGTGCCGCCGCTGCACCGGGTGGAAGTCATCAACCCCGGCCAGAAGGCCAACGAGATGATCTACACCTACTCGGAGGCCGAGCTTCACACACTGCTGGCCAGGCTCGCCAAGGAGGGCAAGCGGTACAAGGAACCGATCCAGCGCTACAAGGGCCTGGGGGAGATGGACGCAGAACAGCTCGCCGAAACCACCATGGATCCCCGGCACCGGATGCTCCGCAAGGTGAACATCGAGAACGCCCAGCGCGCGGAGGCCACCTTCGACCTGCTGATGGGATCGGACGTGGCGCCACGGAAGGACTTCATCATTGCGGGGGCAGCCAGCCTGGACCGGGAGCGCATCGACGCCTGACCGCGGCGAAGCGGCCCGGCGGGCCGGGCTCAGCCCAGCAGGCCGGGCACTATCAGCAGAGCGGTGGGCATCGCCAGCAGCAGGATGCACACGGCCAGCACCGCAGCCCGGAGGGTACCCGGAAGCGGCGGACGCGGTGAGAGAAGTCGGCTGACGCGGGACGCCGTCGTGCCGGCCGGGCCGGCGCCGCCGGCACCCTCGGGAAACTGCAGGCCGGAATCGGAAAGTCCGGCCGGTCCCATGGCCGGTGCCGCCTGCGGGACGGCGGATCCGCTGGCCACGATTGCTATGGCTTTGATCAGCGTGGCTTTGCTCTCCGACTTGAGGGCAACGTCATCCGCGAGCATCTCGATCAGGGAATTGACGGCTTCCTGTGCCAGGCGCGTCGTGGGCAGCCAGGGAAGGGCCTGGCGCCAGGCAGCGAACGCCCACAGCAGGAGGTGGTGCCGCTGGTTCAGGTGGGCGTTCTCATGAATCAGCACCGCCCGCAGTTCGGCGGGTTCCAGGGCCGCCAATAGCCCGTCGGAGAGCACCGTGACGGAGCGTGCTCCGCCCGGCAGGCAATATGCCACGGGAGAATCGTGGTTGATCACCATGGTGCCCGTGCCGTCAGCGGACGGCGAGGCCAACAGTGCCAGCAGTTCGCGGTGCCGCCGGCGCTGCCGCCCGATCTTAAAATATGTCAGCAGCAGCGTGAACACGAGATGCGCCGTCAGCAGCGCCGCCGCCGACAGTGCGAAGAGGTGCCAGAAGCCGAGTGCGGTGGTGGGAGCGTTCTGGAGCACCATTCCGGCCAGTGCCCGCAACCCGGCGATCAGATTGTCGCCGACAGGCTCCAGACCGTACACCAGCATGGCGCCGATCATCGACAGGCCGCCGGCGAGGCCGATGGCCTGCCACAGCAGCATGGCGGTGAACGGATCCCGGGCCGGCCACTGGGCGCGGGAAAGAAGGATAGGTACCGGCCAGGCCAGTACTATCGCCAGGACCGCCAGGAAGTATGAGGTCCAGAACATCGTCCGCTAGCTGTGGCCAAGCAGTTTGCGCAGCGTCTCAGCTTCACTTTCCGTCACGGAACCGATAAACCGGGCAAGTACGGCCTCGCGGTCCGGAGCCGATCCCAGGACTTCGTGCATGAGCTCGGCGGTATGGTCTTCGCGGCTCGACACCGCCTGATACCGGTGGGGCCGTGTGCCGCGTTCGCGTTCAACCAGGCCCTTCTTTTCGAGGCGGGAGAGCACCGTCAGGACCGTGGTGACCGCAAGGTCTTTGCCCACGTGTCCTGCCGCGCCGCCGTGTGCTGCCGTGCTCAGCGCGAGCATGTCGCGCAGAGTGTTGGCAGTCGCTGCTTCCTGGCCAGCCCAGAGCAGGTCCATCACTGCCCGTTCCAGTTCCCCAAGACTTGCCATTTGTACATCCTTCTGACAACGCACCGCCGGCGGCCGGCTGGCCGCCCCGTGCTCCGATTACGATTCTTCACCTCCAAATCTAGCGCGTTTGCGCTGTTCTTTCTACATGAGGTAGAACATCCGGCGCGCCGCTGCTCGTTGCAGGCTGCCGGCGGCGGTGTAACGATGTTTACAGCGTCGGAGCAGTGTTCTACACTCTGTAGAAGTTGATGTTCTACGCTACGTAGAAAACAGCGCTTGAGAGCTTGAGACCTAGCAAAAAAGTAGGGACCGCCTTGGAAGCCTTGGAAATCGCACGCTGGCAATTCGGCATCACCACCGTCTACCACTTCATGATGGTGCCACTGACGATCGGGCTGGGCCTCGTCGTGGCGGTGATCCAGACAATCTGGTACCGCACGGGGAACCCGGCCTACCTGCGCATGACCAAGTTCTGGGGAAAGCTGTTCCTCATCAACTTCATCATGGGCGTGGCCACCGGAATCGTCCAGGAGTTCCAGTTCGGCATGGCGTGGAGCGAGTACAGCCGCTTTGTGGGGGATGTCTTCGGGGCACCGCTGGCACTCGAGGCACTGCTCGCGTTCTTCGTCGAATCCACCTTTCTGGGCCTCTGGATTTTCGGCTGGAAGCAGCTCAAGAAGGGCGTGCACCTGGCCTGCCTCTGGATCGCCGTGATCGGTTCCGTCTTTTCGGCGTACTTCATCATCGTGGCCAACAGCTGGATGCAGCACCCCGTGGGCGTGAAGATGGTCGACGGCAGGCCCCACATGACCGATGCCTGGGCCGTCTTCACCAACAACACGGCCCTCGTGGCCGTCCCGCATACCCTCTTCGGCGCCCTTGCCGTGGCCGGCGGGTTCCTGCTCGGCATTGCGTGGTACCACCTCTGGCGGCGCCGCCGTGACGGCATCGACACCGTCGGGGCTGACGGCCGCGTGATCCCGGGCGAAGCGGCCATTGCCGGGCGCGACCGTGCCGACCACACCGTCTGGATCCGCTCCCTGCGGATCGGGGCCGTCGTCGCCATGATCTCCTTCGCGGGCACCGCCCTTACCGGCGACCTGCAGGGCAAGCTGATGTTCGAGCAGCAGCCCATGAAAATGGCCGCCGCCGAAGCCGCCTGCCATGACGGCACCGGGTTCTCCGTGCTGAGCGTGGGCAACCTCGGCTCGAAGAACTGCGATGAGATCAAAGCCGTGATCGAGGTCCCGGGCATACTCTCGTACCTCGCCAAGGGGGACTTCACCACCGAGGTCAAGGGCGTCAACAGCCTGCTGGAACAGTACAAGGCGGACTATGGCACCACGCTCCCGGACAACCCCATCTACGGCGATCGGGCCGGCCAGGAGATCCAGTACGTTCCGGTGATGGAGGTCACCTACTGGGGCTTCCGTGCCATGATCGGCTTCGGCGGGCTGGCAGCCCTGGCAGCACTCGTGGCATTGTGGCTCACCCGCAAGGGCACCGTCCCTGAGTCGCGCTGGCTCATGCGCCTGGCAGTTTTCGGAATCCTCGCCCCGTTCGGTGCCAACGCGACAGGCTGGATCTTCACGGAGATGGGCCGCCAGCCGTTCGTCGTCGCCCCCAACCCTGACCTCAACGGAATTGACCAAGTGTTCATGTTCACAGCCGCCGCGGTCTCCCCGGGCGTCTCCGCCGGTGAACTCCTGACGTCGCTCATTGTCCTTACGGCCGTGTACGCCGTGCTGCTGGTGGTAGAGGTGAAACTGCTCGTCAAGTACATCCGCGGCGGCGTCGTTTCTGCCATGCCGGAACTCATGCACGCACCCATCGACGAAAACGAGGACGCCACGCCCGGTCCAGGCGGCAAGCCCGGATCCTCTGACGACGTCCTGGCATTCGCCTACTAAGAGCTGAGGATACCGACCATGGAACTTCTGCCCACGATCTGGTTCATTGCCATCGCCGTCCTTTGGACCGGCTACCTGTTCCTTGAGGGTTTCGACCTCGGCGTCGGGATGCTCATGAAGCTCTTCGCCCGCAACAACACCGAGCGCCGGGTGCTGCTCAACACGATCGGGCCCGTGTGGGACGGGAATGAAGTCTGGCTCCTGACCGCGGGCGGCGCCACCTTCGCCGCCTTCCCGTTCTGGTACGCCTCCCTGTTCTCAGCCCTCTATCTGCCGCTGCTCCTCGTCCTGGTGGCACTGATCTTCCGGGCCGTTGCCTTCGAGTACCGGGGCAAGGTGGACACCGACCGGTGGCGCAACACCTGGGACTGGGCCATCGCCGGCGGGTCCTTCCTCGCTGCCTTCGGGGTCGGCGCGGCGCTGGCACTGACCACCACTGGCCTGCCTCTGAACAGCAACGGCGACCGCGACGGCGGCCCCTTCTCCTGGTTCAGCGGGTATGCGCTGCTCGGCGGCTTCGCGGTGGCAGGCTTCGCCCTGCTGCACGCCCTCGCGTTCCTGGCACTGAAGACCGACGGCGACGTCCGCCATCGCGCCCGCCGCTGGTTTGTGCGGCTCCTTCCCGTCCTGCTCCTTCCCATGGCCGGCTGGGCCATCAGCGTGCAGCTCCTGAGCGGGGAGCTGTGGACCGTGGCCATCCTCGCCGTCGCCGTGGGTGCCGCGGCAACCGCCTGGCTCCAGGGGCGAAAGGGCAACGAAGGGCTGGCCTTCCTGGCCGTCGGAGTGTTCCTGCTGTGCGGAGCGGCTTCGATCTTCGGGGCCGTGTTCCCGGTAGTCCTTCCGTCCACTATCGATCCTGCGTTCAGCCTCACCGTCACCAACGCCTCGTCCTCGGACTACACCCTCGGGCTGATGAGCATTGTTGCGTGCGTCGGGCTCCCGCTGGTGATCGCCTACCAGGCTTGGACCTACTGGGTGTTCCGCCGCCGGGTCAGTGCCGCCCATATCCCGGAGGCGCACAGCTTCCTTCCCGCGATCGCCGCCAAGGCCCTGGCCCGGAACGACTGAGGACCCGTGAAACAGCAGTTCCCCGGCGGCCCGTCAACGCGCACCGCCCTTTACGGTCTAGGCCTGCTCGCGGCGTTGAAGGCCCTCGCGCTGGTGCTCATGGGCCAGGCAGTGGCCTCCGTCCTGGCCGGCCTCATGGTGCGGGATCCCGCCTGGGCTGACCAGCTCGGTTGGGGACTGGCCGGTGTTGTCCTCCGGGCGGCCGCTGTCTGGGCCCAGGGTGTCACTTCCCGCCGGGCCGCCCTCGGCGTCAAGGAGGAGCTCCGCTCGCAGCTCCTGGAGAAAGCCCTGCGGAACGGTGTCCGGTCTGCGGGCCCCGCGGACGGCGGCCTGGCCGTGCTGGCGACCCGGGGCCTCGATGCCCTGGACAGCTACTACACGCAGTTCCTTCCTGCCCTGGTGAACTGCGCGGCCATCCCGCTGCTGCTCGGCGCCCGGATCCTTTTTGCCGACTGGGTCAGTGCGGTGGTGATTGTGCTGACGGTGCCGCTCGTGCCGCTGTTCATGGTGCTGATCGGCCGCTACACGGAAGACAGAGTGCGGGACGCACAGGCGTCGTTGTCCCGGCTGTCCGGGCACATGCTGGAGCTGGCCAAAGGCCTGCCCGTCCTGGTTGGGCTGGGCCGGGCCTCGGCGCAGCGCCGGGCTCTTGAAGACATCTCCGAGGAGTACCGGTCCCGCACCATGGGAACACTCCGGACCGCGTTCCTCTCTGCCCTGGCACTCGAGCTGATCGCGACGATTTCGGTGGCAGTGGTCGCCGTGTTCATCGGCGTGCGGCTGGTACACGGTGAGATGGCACTGGAAGCCGGACTCCTCGCGCTGATCCTGGCACCTGACTGCTATCTTCCGCTCCGGGAGCTGGGAACGGCCCACCATGCGAGCGACGACGGCCGCGCGGCCCTCGCCGAAACCACGGCTGTGCTTGATTCACCGGAGCAGCAGCGGCTCGAACCCGGGCCTGCCGCGGCTGCGGGGCGGCAGCAGCTTAATGACCTGACAGTCAGCAGACTCTCCGTCAGTTACGCCGGCAGGGAGGGTACCGCCGTCGGGCCCGTCAGCTTTTCCGCGCGGGCCGGCAGCGTGACGGCGCTGGACGGCCCCAGCGGCGCGGGTAAGAGCAGCATTCTCGGTGTCCTCGCGGGCACCATCGGCTCGGGAGGCGGCACCGAAATCAGCGGCACTGTTGACGGCTTCTCCCCGGATGAGGTGGCGTGGGTGCCACAGCACCCGGTCATGGTTGCGGACACGGTGCGGGAGGAGATGCTGCTGTACCTGTCAGCCCGCCCCTTGACGGGCAGCCGCTTGGATGACGGCCACCGGGCCGCCGCAGTCCAGCGGTGCCTCGCCGCAGCCGGTGCGGCACACCTGGCAGGTAAGCATGCCGCCGAACTGAGTCCCGGGGAACTGCGCCGCGTTGCGCTGGCCCGGGGCCTGGCCCGGATCGAAGCGGGGGCCACCGTGCTGCTGCTCGACGAGCCCACCGCGCACCTGGACCGGGCGTCCGCCGACGTGGTCCACGACGCCATCCGGAACCTCCGTGGCCGGGCGACGGTGATCCTCGTAGCCCACGACCGGCAGACGCGCGAGCTGGCGGACCATATCGTTCCGCTGGCCGGCTCTGCAGACATCCCGGGGGACTCCCACACCGCGGCGGCCCGCGCCGGAACTGCCGTCGCCATCGAGGCGCCCGCGCCGGTGCGAGCCGGGACCGGCACGGACACGCCGCCGGCCATCCCTGCCACGGAGCTGACGGCGTCCACGCAGCACCTGCAGACGGTGCCGCCTGTTGCGGTGCCGCCGACGGCCGGTTTGCTGGCCAGGTTGCTCGCGCCGGTGCGCGGCAGGTTCGCCGGAGCCGGAGTCGTGGGAACCCTGGCTTCACTCTTTGCCATTGCCCTCTCCGGGCTGTCCGGCTGGCTGATCCTGAGGGCAAGCGAACAGCCTCCCATCCTGTACCTGCTTTCGGCCATCGTGGGCGTCAGGTTCTTCGGAATCGGCCGGGCCGTCCTGCGCTACTGCGAACGGCTGGTGCTCCATGAAGCGGTCTTTGCGTCACTGACCATGCTGCGCGGCCGGCTGTGGGAGTCCCTCAGCCGGCGGGCCTTGTCACTGCGGCGCCTGCTCCAGGGCGGCAACGTCCTCGGAGTGGTCATTGACGACGTCGACACCGTCCGGGACCTGCTGCCGCGGGTGGTCCTTCCGCCCGTTACCGCCGTGGCGGTGGCCGCAGTCGCGGCCGGCACATCGGCCTGGCTGGTGCCGGCTGCCCTGCCTGCGGTCCTGGCCTCCGCGGCCGTCAGCCTTGTCGTGGCGCCCGCGGCTGCGCTGTTTGCCGACCGGATGTCGGCCGGCACAGAACAGCGTCTCCGGTCGGGGGTCCTCCGCCGGGTCGCGGCGGCCCTCGACGCACGGGCGGAACTTCACGCCAACGGTGCGGCAGCGCCGGTGCTCCACGACATCCGCGCCGAGGACCGAGCGGCAACCCGCGCTTCCCAGCGCTCGGCATGGGCCGAGGGGCTCGGCCAGGCCATTACGGTGGCAGCCTGCGGCGCGGGGGCCCTTGCCGGCGCCGTGCTGGCAGCACCACAGGTCCTGGCGGGCGCCGCCGCGGCCCCCACGGTCGCCGTCGTGGTTCTTCTGCAGTTGGCGCTCGTGGAACCTTTTGCCGCCATGACGACGGCGGTACGCCAGTTTCCGGCGCTGCGCGCGGTGCTGCGCCGCGTCAGCGAGTCGGGTGTACTCGGTGCCGGGGGACCGGACACGGACGCACTAGTCCTGCCGGACGCCCGCGCGGGCGGCCGTCCGGGCATCGAACTGGCCGGGCTGTCGGCCGCGTGGCCCGGCGGTGCCCCCGTGTTCAGCGACCTGTCCGCAGCGGCGGAACCTGGCCGCTGGCTGGCCGTCACTGGCCCCTCGGGGGCAGGCAAGTCCACGCTGCTGGCGGTCATGCTCGGCTTCCTGCCGGCCCGCGGAGGAAGCATCGCGGTCACGGGGGCCGCGGCCTGGTGCCCCCAGGAGGCACACCTCTTCGACTCCACCATCAGGGGCAATCTGTTGCTCGGACGCCCGGAAAAGCAAGTCTCGGCGGCTGCTGACGCCGAACGGGACATGCGCGAGGCGCTCACGGCAGTGGGCCTGGACCCGCTGCTGGGCCGGCTGGACGCCGGCCTCGACACCAGGATCGGACCGGGTGGCGCGTTTCTCAGCGGCGGCGAAAGGCAGCGGCTGGCCGTGGCCCGCACCCTGATGACCAAAGCTGAGGTAATCCTGCTGGATGAGCCCACGGCCCACCTCGACGCCGAATCCGGCCGTGCGCTGATGGCTGACCTCCGCGCCGGGCTCCGTTCCCGCACGGTGGTGCTGGTGACGCACAACACCGCCGACATCAGTCCCGGGGACGCACTCCTGGCCCTTCGCCAGAGCGGCAATTCCACGGATGCTGAGGTGATGGCGCCGTCGCTGGCGTCCGGTTAGCCTGTTCCCATGACGCGATCAGACGTAGCCGCCGGCTGCACCGTTGACTTTCCTGGGCTGCGGTGGAGGAGCGCCGGGGCCCGGGACCTTGATGCGTGGGCGGCGCTCATCGCCCGGACGGCGGCAGTCGAGAAACCGGTGTGGTTTGAGCACCGGCCGGACCTCGAGCAGCTTATGGAGTCCCGGAAGAATCCGCCGGAGGACAACACCGTGCTGGGATTTGATCCGGAGGGTGTTCCAAGGGCGTACGCGCGCATTACCAAGAACACGTCCAGCGATAAGTCGTACGGCTTCGGCTGCGTGGATCCGCGGTGGCAGCGACGCGGCGTCGGCTCTGCGCTGCTCGGGTGGCTTGAGGCCAGGGCGTGGCAGCGCTTTTCGGAGGACGCCGCCGTGGGCGGCGCCCGTGTCACAGCCAGGCTGCGGATCCACAACGAGCAGCAGCACGAGCACCAGGCGGCGCTCTTCACCGCGCGCGGTTACGAGGTGGTCCGCTACTTCAACGAGATGCACCGGCCGCTGACCCCGCCATTGCCGGAGGCGGTCCTCGGCCCGGACCTTGAGCTCGTGACCATGGATCCCGAACTCAGCAAAGCCGTACGGCTCGCGCATAACGACGCTTTCCGCGACCATTGGGGCAGCGAACCCAAGGACGAAGAATCCTGGGGATATGTCGTCAACGACCCGCAGGCCCGCCCCGACCTCAGCGCCGTGGTGCTGGAACGCAGCACCGGCAAGGTGGCGGGCTACCAGCTGGCCGCCCATGACCCGGAAAGTGCCGTGACGCGCGGGTTCAGCGAGGGTTACACCGATCTGCTCGGCGTGCGCCGGAAATTCCGCGGCCGTGGCATTGCACGCGCGCTGCTGGCGGATGCGATGCGGCGGTTCGCTGCGGCTGGGTTCGACGTGGCGTCACTGGATGTCGACTCCGAAAATCCCACGGGAGCGCTGGCGCTGTACCTCAAGATGGGTTACCAGCCGGTCAACAGAAGCCTGGCGTGGGACAAGGTTCTCTAGGCCCGTCATGCGCATATTTCCTCACAGAACTGCCAGGCCGCCGGCAAATACCGCGCCCGGTGCCGGCTACAAGAGGCCGAGGCGCTGGTTGCGGGTCACCGGCATCGTGGCACTCATCGCCGTGGTGCTGGGACTCGCCTCGACGGCAGCCAACCTGCTTTTGGAGCGGGCAGAGAAATCCAGCATCGCGGCGTATGGCGAAAGAATCCAGATCAGCAGCGGCGCCCTCAACGTATACCGGAACGGACACACCGGCCAACCGCTCGTTCTCCTCAGCGGCCTCGGGACGGCGGCACCCGCCCTCGACTTCGCACCCCTGATCCGGGAACTTGGCAACTTCGACGTCACCGTGGTGGAGGGATTCGGCTACGGCTACAGCGACATGAGCGCCCGGGAGCGCAGCAACGAGAACATCAGCAAGGAGCTCCACGAGGTGCTCACCAAACTCAACATCAAGCGGCCCTATGTCCTGGCAGGACACTCGATCGCCGGCTTCTACACCCTGGATTACGCGAACCGCTACCCGAAGGAAGTGTCGGCGGTGATCGGAATCGATGCCACCATACCGAAAGCGGAGAGCGGACCCGTCGAGCTGCCGCTCCAGGATGCCAGTTGGGAACGGATCCCCTCTGTCACGGGGCTGGTCCGCATCGTGGGTTCAGTGGCCCCCGGCCTTGTCAACCCCGACGGCGACGCCTACACGGCAGACGAACTGGAGCGGATGCGCCTGATGCAGAGCTGGAACTTCGGGAACCAAGCTGTGGTCGACGAAACGGCCCGAATCGGAAACAACGCTGCCGCCCTCAGGGGCGTCAAGTATCCCGATGGGCTGCCCGTACTTGCCTTCATCTCAGACGAAAAGACACCGGAGACCCAAACCAAACAGCGCGCCGCGGAAAAGCTGCTGAACAACGTGAGGCGCCACGAGATCGTGACGCTCGACGGCGGACACTACCTGCATTGGACCCAGTCCAAGCGCATGGCGGAACTGATCACCACGTTCCTCGCCAAAGATCACTGACCAATACCCGAAGCGCAAGGCCCGTGGGAGGCCCGGCCTGCTTCAGGCTAGCCCTCCACGTCCGACAGGTGGTGGGTAACGTCGTGCAGGAAATACTGCGCGAGCGTCAGCACCGTGAATTCCGAACCGTTGCTGCGGAGCCCGGTCCTGCCCCATTGGGATTCCCTGACCCGGGCAAAGGAGGCGGCCACCAGTTCGCCCTCGGCCGTCAGCTCGGCACTGACCGCGGCGGGATCTGACCCGGCGTAATCGCTCTCCACGGCCGTCCGGTCCTGGTCCCAGTTTTCAAAGCGGGCGTTGTCATCGGTGAGCATCAGGTTCAGGCGCCGGTCGAAGAGACTGAAAACATCGCGGACGTGGCAGGCATATTCGAGCGCCGACCAGGAGCTGTCATCGGGGCGCTCAGCAGCGCCCGGACGGCGCAGAACAGCGCGCCACCGGGGGAGCATGTTTTCCACGCTGCCCGGCACCGTGGACGGCGTGACCGTCGAGGCGTCGAAGCCGCATTCGCTGCACGGGCGGGAGAGGACCCAGGTCCAGTCTTTTTCATCCGGGATGATAGGCATGGCAGTAGTCTAGGCCCGCCGGCAGCGCGGTCAGCCCGGCTGCTCCGCCTCAGGCCACGTCATGCTGGGCCCGATCGCCTCCACAGCCTGCGAGAGCGGAATGCCGGAACCGTCCCGGCGCCCATGCTCCTGGGGAAGGGAACGGGCCACCCCGGCCAGGGACGAGGCCTTTGCCGGGCCGTGGCCGGCCCATGCCTGCAGCAGCGTGTCCTCGCCCTTCAGGAACCGGTGTGCCCGGACCCCGGCGGTGGCCCTGCCCTTGGCCGGGTACTCGGACAACGCCGTGACCTTCGCGGCGCCCGGCGCCGTGCCCGGCAGGGCGCCGTCGGTCCCGGAAATCGTGACGACGACGGCGGCCTCGTCGCCGGGGGCGGCGGAACCAAAGAAAATCACCTGGTCGCCGGACGCAAGCTTGATGCCGGCCATGCCACCGGCGGTCCGCCCCTGGGCGCGGACGCTTGCCGCGTTGAACCGCAAAAGCTGGGCCTGGCGCGTCAGGAACACGAGGTCGGCGTCGTCGGAACCCGCGGGCGCCACACCCACCACTGCGTCCTTGTCCTTGAGCGCGATGACCTCCCAGTCTTCCCGGTTCAGCGGGTAGTCAGGCTGCACGCGCTTGATGACCCCCTGCGCGGTCCCGATGGCCAGGACCTCATCCAGCGGCGCAAAGGCGACGAGTGTTTCGCCCTTCAGCAGCGTGATGAAGTCCTTGGCCGGGACGCCGCCGGCGAGGTTCGGCAGGCCGGACATCGGCGGGAGGACGGGCATGTCCATGACCTGGATGCGCAGCATGCGCCCCTGCGACGTGACTGCGGCGATCTCACCCCGGGCCGAGGTCTTGATGACGGAGCGGAACACATCATGCTTGGAGCGCGGCCCGGCTTCCGCGAGGCTGTCCTGGTTGGACGTCCTGGCGATCTGGCCCGATGCCGTAAGGATGGCCCAGCAGGGATCATCCGCTATCTCCAAGGCCAGCGGCGCGGCCTTGCCCTTGACGCCGGGGGCGGCCGCCGCAGCGACGGTGGGGGAGACGGCCTCGGATTCCAGCAATACCGTGCGCCGGGGAGTGCCGTATTTCTCCGCAATTTCCGCGAGTTCGCCGGAAACCAGTTCACGCAGCAGCGCGTCGGAACCAAGAATGGCTTCGAGCTCCTCGATCTCGCGGCGGAGCTGGTCCTGCTCCTTCTCGAGTTCGATCCGGGAGTACTTGGTCAGCTGGCGCAGCCGGAGTTCCAGGATGTAGTTGGCCTGGACCTCGGAGAGGTCGTAGATGGACATCAGGCGCTCCCTCGCCGCTGACGCCTCATCCGAGGACCGGATGATCTGGATGACTTCATCGATGTCCACGATGGCAATCAGGAGGCCCTCCACCAGGTGCAGGCGGTCCTTCTTCTTGCCCAGCCGGAACGCGGTCCGGCGGCGGACCACGTTGAGGCGGTGGTCGACATAGACCGTCAGCAGTTTCAGCAGGCCCAGGGTCTGCGGCTGCCCGTCCACCAAAGTGACGTTGTTGATGCCGAAGGAATCTTCCATGGGCGAGTACCGGTAGAGCTGCTGGAGCACCGCGTTGGGGTTGAAACCATTTTTCAGCTCGATCACCAGGCGCAGGCCGTGCTTGCGGTCGGTGAGGTCAATGATGTCGCTGATTCCGGCCAGCTTCTTGCCGTTGACGGCGTCCTTGATCTTCTCGATCACCTTCTCCGGGCCCACCATGTAGGGGAGTTCGGTCACGACGATGCCCGTCCGCCGGGCAGACAGCTGTTCCACCTCCACCTTGGCGCGGGTCTTGAAGGATCCCCGGCCGGTGGCGTACGCGTCCCGGATGCCGTCCAGGCCAACGATCCGGCCGCCCGTGGGGAGATCGGGACCCGGGATGAACCTCATGATGTCTTCCAGGGTGGCGTCCGGGTTGGCGATCAGGTGCCGGGCAGCGGAGATGACCTCCACGAGGTTGTGCGGCGCCATGTTGGTGGCCATGCCCACAGCAATGCCCGTGGCGCCGTTGACCAGCAGGTTGGGGAACGCGGCCGGCAGGACATCCGGCTGGGTGAGCTGGTTGTCATAGTTCGGGACAAAGTCCACCACGTCTTCATCGAGGTGGTCGGTCAGCGTCAGGGCCGCCGCCGCGAGGCGGGCCTCCGTGTAGCGCGGCGCCGCAGGGCCGTCGTCGAGCGACCCGAAGTTGCCGTGTCCGTCGATGAGCGGAAGCCGCAGCGAGAAATCCTGGGCCATCCGGACCATCGCATCGTAGATGGCGGTGTCGCCGTGCGGGTGGAGCTTGCCCATGACCTCGCCCACCACACGGGCGCTCTTGACGTGGCCGCGGTCCGGCCGCAGGCCCATGTCGCTCATCATGTACAGAATGCGCCGCTGGACCGGTTTGAGGCCGTCGCGGGCATCGGGCAGTGCCCGGGAGTAGATGACTGAGTAGGCGTACTCCAGGAAGGAGCCTTCCATCTCGGAAGTGACGTCTATGTCTACGATGTTTTCGGTGTAGTCCTGGGCGGTTTCCCCTGACGGGGCTGAAGTCTGGCGGCGGGCCATGGGGCTGGTAAATCCTTTTGGGGTGCACTTCGGGAGTCTTAGCTAGGCTAAGCCTATGGTGGATCAGCCCGGGGACGGCGTATATCCGGAATATTGGGAAGCCGATGTCGTCCTGCGGGACGGCGGGACGGCACACTTGCGGCCCATTCATCCCTCGGATGCTGACGCCGTTCAAGCCTTTCATGCCGGACAGTCGCAGAACTCAATCTACATGCGGTTCTTCGCGTTCAAGGCCCGGCTCTCGAGCAAGGAGCTCAGGCGGTTCACGGAGGTGGACTACCGCAACCGGGTGGCATTCGTGATCACCATCGGCGGGGAAATCATCGGGATCGGCCGCTACGACCGGCTCGACGATCCGGCCGAAGCCGAGGTGGCCTTCAACATCGCCGATGCCCACCAGGGCCGTGGCATCGGCTCCATCCTGCTTGAGCACCTGGCAGCCGCCGCCCGCGAAAACGGAATCCGGAGGTTCGCCGCGGAGGTTCTGCCGGAGAACCGAAAAATGCTGATGGTCTTTTCCGACGCAGGCTATGACGTCAAACGCCATTTTGACGACGGAGTCGTCAGCCTGGAGTTCAACATCGATCCCACCGACAAGTCGCGGGCGGTGATGGAAGCCCGGGAACACCGTGCGGAGGCGAGGAGCGTGCAGGACCTGCTGGCGCCGTCGTCGGTTGCGGTCATCGGGGCCAGCCGCAAGTGGGGCACCGTGGGGTACCAACTGCTGGAACACATCATTGAGGCAGGCTTCACCGGCCCGGTCTATGCCATCAACCCCGAAGCGCTGGAGCTCGCGGGGATGCTGTCCTTCGGCAGCCTCTCGGAGGTACCCGGGCCGGTGCAGCTCGCCATTGTGGCCGTGCCCTACGAGGAAGTCCCCAAAGTGGTGGACGAGTGTGCGGCCGCCGGCGTCAAGGGGATCGTCGTGGCGTCGGCGGGGTTTGCCGAGGACGGCGACCGCGGCCTGGTGCGCCAGCAGGCTTTGGTACGGCAAGCCCGGGCCAACGGCATGCGCGTGATCGGCCCCGCATCGCTGGGCATGGTGAACACGCATCCCGCGGTGTCGCTGAACGCCTCGATGGCCCCCAGCCTGGCCAGGCGCGGCGGCCTTGGCCTCTTCAGCCAGTCCGCCGCGATCGGGGTTGCCGTCTATGCCGCGTCCAGCCGCCGCCGCGTCGGCATTTCCACCTTCCTCTCGGCCGGCAACCGGGCAGATGTCTCCGGCAACGACATGATGCAGTACTGGGAGGACGACGCCGATACCACCGCCGTGGGTCTGTACCTGGAGTCGATCGGCAACCCGCGCAAGTTCTCGCGGCTGGCCCGCCGTCTGGCCCGCATCAAGCCCGTCATCGTTGCCAAGTCCAGCTCCATGGGCCTGCAGCTGCCTCCCGGGCATGCGGTGCGCACCACGCAGGCGCCCGCCGGCGCCGTGGACGCCATGATGCGCCAGGCCGGCGTCATCCGCGTGGAGACCATTGAACAGCTCATGGATGTTGCGCAGATTGTCTCCGCCCAGCCGCTCCCCAAGGGTGCCGGCGTCGCGGTCTTCAGCAACTCCAAGGCGCTGGGAAAGGTGGTGGCGGACAGTGCGGCGGCCCACGGCCTCGGCGTGGAAGAGATCGCGGCCGACCTGGATCTTGACACCGGCATGTCGCGTGCGCTGCCTGCCCTGCAGGGCCGCCTGCGCGAGATCCTGTCGCAGGACGCCGTGCACGCGGCTGTGGTGGCTTTCCTGCCGGCAAGGGGCCTGACAGTGGAGAAGATCGCGGCCGCGCTCGCCGCCTGTTCGGCCGAGGCCGGTAAACCCGTGGTGGCAGCGTTCACCGGCATTCTGGACCCCTCTGTCTATGTGGAGGGCATGGTGGGGGAGGATGCCCGGGCGGAACCGGTCCCGTGCTACTCAAACCCGGGGGCGGCCGTCGCCGCGCTCTCCGCGGTGGTGCGGTACGCCGAGTGGGCGAACCGCGACCAGGGGCTCGTCGCAGACCCGGAGGGCTGTGACCCCGAAGCCGCCCACGCCGACCTGGAACTGATGCTCACGGATGTCAAAGGCGAACAGCTGAAGGAGCTTGCCCCGGCGGACGCTGCGCGCCTGCTGGGGCACTACGGCGTCGAGGTGTTGCCCTCCGCCGGATTCGAAACGGCAGACGAAGCCGTAGAAGCCGCGGACCGGCTGGGCTGGCCGGTGGCGCTGAAGACCACCGATCCGATGCTGCGGCACCGGCTCGACCTTGGCGGCGTGAGGCTGGACGTCCAGGACCCAGAGTCCCTCCGGCTGAACATTCAGCAGATGCGGCGCGCACTCGAGCCTTACGGTTCCTCGTCCCTGGAGGTGCAGACAATGGCGCCGGTGGGCCAGGCCTGCACATTCCGCGCCATCGAGGACCCGCTGCTGGGGCCGGTTGTCTCGTTCGGGCTCGCGGGCGATGCCGTCAACCTGCTGGACGACTGGGCACACCGGGTGCCGCCGCTGTACGGCGCGGATCTCCGGGACTTCATCAGGAGCCCCAGGGCGTCCCGCAAGCTCTTCGGCTACCAGGGGCTTCCGGCCGTCGACGTTGCCGCGCTCGAAGACCTCGCCGCGCGTCTTTCCCGGCTCAAGGACACCCATCCGGAAATTGCCCTTGTGGAGTTCAACCCGGTCCTGGCCACACCGCGGGGCGCCTTCATACTGGGCGCGGACGTCCGGATCGGCAACGCTGCCCAGCGCACGGACAGTGCCCGCCGTGCCATGAGCAGCTGACCCCGGGTTAGCATGTGCCAAGCCGATCTGTGAAAATGGGGAAATGAGCTCCCAGCCTCCCACCTCGAAGCCTCAAGCGCCCGACCACAGCCCCCAGGCTTCCGTTCACCACAGCTCACACAACCACACCGCCCAGGGCCAGAGCCTGGACGGGGCCCTTCAGCAGGCCGGCTTCTACCCGCGACTGGTGGCCGACGTCGTGGATGACGCACTTGACGGACGGGACTGCGTGGCGCACCTTGTGCACCTCGAAACGCATTTCGACCGCGCCGAAGTCCGGCGGCACATCACCGTGCTGGTGCTTACCGACGACATGCTGGTGATCACGCACGTGGACGACCAGCAGCTCGATGACGCGGGCGAACAGATCGTGGCGCAGATTTCCACGGAGTCCGTACCCGTGACGCAGATCCGTTCCGTGGTGCTGAGCTACATGTACGCGCAGCCGCAGAACTACAAGCCCTCGGACCCCGTGCGTGAAGTCACGCTGGCCATCGCCTGGTCCGGCGGCCAGAGGCTCGAGATGGGCCCGGCAAGCTGCGGCGACCCTCAGTGCGAGGCAGACCACGGCTACAGCGGAACCATTGCCCAGGAGGACATCGTCCTGCGCATCAGCGCCGAGGCCGACGGACTCCAAGCGGTCCAAGACGCCAAGCTTTTTGCCCGGGCATTGCGGGCCGTCAACACGGCGTCCGCTGCCCCCGTTCCGCACGGGCTCCCTGCATCGCAGCCGCGCCCCCGGATGGGCGTCTTCTCGAACCGCCTAAGCCGCGGACACCAGCGCTGAAATGGGGCCCGACCACGACCTCCCCACCCACGCCGCCCCGTTGACACTTTCCGCAGCACCGTCGCTTCCGCCCGCACCCGCCTACGGCCGGCGTTCCGTTGCCGAGGTGCTGGGCAGCGCCGCGGCGAGCCTCGGGGTCGACGGCTTCGAAAACAGGCTCGGCCTGCCACCGGCCAAGCGAATCTGCGTTGTCCTCGCCGACGGGCTGGGCCGCAGCCTCCTGAAACAAAAGTCCGCCCACACACCCTTCCTTCGCGACGTCATGCAGCAGGGGCAGGGGGCGGTGCCGGTGTGGCTGGACTCCGCGTTCCCGTCCACCACGGCGGCCTCCCTCGCGAGCCTTGGCACGGGCCTGGCTCCCGGCCAGCACGGACTCGTGGGATACGACGTCCTTGATCCGTCCCAGGACAAGGTGGTCAACATGCTGGGCAACTGGGACGCCGACGTGGACCCCCATGACTGGCAGCCTTTCCCCACAGTTTTTGAACGCGCCGCGGAGCAGGTCGACGTCACCACCGTCAGCCTTCCCCAATTCGGCGACTCGCCCATGACAAGGGCTGCCCTCCGGGGCGGCACGTTCGTTTCGGCGACCACCTCGCACGCCCGGACCGCTGCCGCGGCCGAGGTGATGGCGGGCTCCGACGCTTCCCTCATGTACTTCTACGTGAACGACCTCGACAAGGCCGGCCACCGCTACGGGTCCCAATCGCCGCAGTGGGAGCACCAGCTCGAGGAGCTGGACGCCACGGTCAAGCGCCTCCACGCGACTCTTCCGGCCGGAACCACTGTGCTGGTCACGGCCGACCACGGCATGCTCGATGTGGCCGAAGCCCAGCGGATCGACTACTCCGCCGATCCGGCGCTCGTGGCCGGTGTCAGGCACACTGCAGGGGAGCCGCGAATGCTCCACCTGTACCTTGAGGACGATGCCTGGAACGGCGACGGCGGCACCACCCGGCAGCGCTTGCTTGACGCCTGGCGCGGCCGGTTCGGTGACCGGATCTGGGCCTTTACCCGGGAAGAGGCGATTGCCGCCGGCCTGTTCGGGCAGGTCAGGCCTGCCGTGGAACGGCGGGTCGGGGACGTCATGATCGCCGCCCGCGATGCGCTGGCTTTCTACGACACGCGGCGCGTGCGCCCCACGGCCATGGAAGTGGTGGGGCAGCACGGCTCCCTGACCAAGGCGGAACGCGAAGTGCCGCTGCTATGCTTCCAGGCTGCGGGCAAGGCCCCCGGCCGCAGGGGAGCCCGTGGCTGAGCTCGTCTTCTTCTCGGGAACCATGGACTGCGGAAAGTCCACCCTTGCCCTTCAGATGGACTACAACCACCGTGCCCGCGGACGCGGCGGGGTCCGCTTCAGCTGCAATGACCGTGCCGGCGGCTCCCGGATCTCAAGCCGTCTGGGGCTCGAAACGGACGCCGTGGAGGTCGTGGACACCACGGACTTCTGGGACGAAGTGGTGCTCCGCCGGACCCAGGGAATCCGCGTCGACTACCTCATCTGCGACGAAGCACAGTTCTACTCGCCTGGGCAGGTGGAGCAGTTGGCACGTGTCGTGGACGAGATCGATGTTGACGTCTTCGCCTTTGGAATCACCGCGGACTTCCGGACCCGGCTGTTCCCCGGTTCACGGCGGCTTATTGAACTGGCGGACCGCGTGCAGGTCCTCCAGGTGGAGGCCCTCTGCTGGTGCGGGCGGCGTGCCACGCACAATGCCCGGACGGTAGACGGCGTCATGGTCATGAAGGGTGCCCAGGTGGTGGTGGGCGACGTCGAGATGGCCGGCGATACGGCGATTTCCGGTGCGGAAACCGATTCCACAAGTTCGAGTCAGGTGCCGGTCGTTGGCTACGAGACGCTCTGCCGTCGCCACTTCATGCGCCGCGTCACCGCCCACGGCGCCAACATCATGGCCCAGCAGGACCAGCTGCTTCCGTTCGACATTGACGCCTGCCTGTGGCAGGGAGCCAGCAGCCGTGCCGGCAGGACGGCCGCCGACGGCTGAACGCGACCTAGTCGCCTCTGGTGCCGAAGACTATTTCGTCCCAGCTCGGCACGCTGGAGCGCTTCGGCCTTGACGGCTGGCGCTCAGGTTCGTCCCGGTCCGGCTCCGGACGCGCGGATGCACCCTGATCCGTTGCGGACCTGCCGGCGTCCAGCCGGCGCCGGGGGGTTCCGCCGCCGAGCAGCTCGTCAAGACCGACGTTACCGCCGGCAGGTCGGTCGGGACTGTCCGCGGGCGGGTTCATCGGCTTGTCCGTGGCCGCCGGGGCGGCCGGACCTTCCTTGCCCGCAGTGCCGGCCGGACCTTCCTTGGACGAAGTGCCGGCCGGGCGAAGAGGAGACGGGACGATGGTGATTTCCCGCGTATCAGTGCTGACGCCGTCGTGAAGCTTGAGGGAATCGTCGGCTGAATCCTCGTGCTGGGGTGCGAGGCTGAGGCGGGACAGCATGGAGGGCCGGCCGTCACGCCGTCGGGTCAGCGGTCCAAACTGGGCTGCCGGCGAATCGGATGATTCCGCTTCCGCGGCCTCGGGTTCTGGTTCTTCCGCATCCGCGCCGGATCCGTGAGGAACTTCCGGCGGCCTCGGGTGGGCCGCCGGGACCCCGTTGGTCAGCAGGAGCGCCAGGGCGTCGTCGCTGTTCTCGTCCAAGCCAAGCCGCTGCCCCCTCCGGGAGCGCAGCATGTCCAGCAGGCCGTCGGCCTCCTTCTGCTGCTCTGCTCCGTTCCGGGCGGCAGTTTCGGCGTCCGTTTCAAAATCGAAGGGGCGGTCTGAAACCGCTGACAGCCGGCGTGCGGGAACCGGACCGTCCAGGGGTTCAAGCTCACTGAGCTGCTGCGCCCAGCGGTTGGCATTCTGCAGCGACTTGCGGGAGGGATTGAACGTCCACATGGCCGGAGGCTCTTCGCCGATGCTGGAATGGCCGCCCGGCTGGGCATCGAACCTCGCCACGACCGTCCAGGTGCCGTCCGGGCGCCGCCAGGAATCCCATTCCAGCGTGGAGGACTCAATGCCGTGGGCGGTCAGGCGGTGGGCCACCATGTCCGCCAAGGTGGCTGGATGATCGCCGAAGGCCGCCCGGTAGATGTCGTGGCCGGGAGCGGGAGTCGCGACCTCCACTTTGCGGGCCTGCTGGGCTACGTACTCGCGTTCGGCCAAGACCGGTCCCTCGTACCGTTCAACCTTTTCCAGCGGCATTCCGGACGCAGCCGCAACCTCGGCGGCCGTTGAGCCGCGCCGGATCCTGGCCTGGATATCGCGCGGGGACATGGCCACAACCGGCGCGGCCGATGCCCGCACGGCAGGCCGGCTTGCCGCCAGCCGTAAAGCTTCATTGATCGGCAGCTGGAACATCTCGCCGCCGGTGCCGCACAACAGGAGATGCTCCCCGTCGTCGTGGACGCCTACAAGCCGTAGATCCTGCATACAATCCTCCACCCTGGCATTACTATCAATCGAAACTCTGCCACCCAAGGCTGTCTTTTCCTGTTAGGACGAAGGGCGCGCCGCGAAATTCCGGGACTTTCGGCCACAGGGACGGCATTGCCGCCGGCGGTGGGAAGGCGCTGAAGACTGCTTGGGCGCAGCTATGGCTTTTCCCTGCAGCTTAGGGAAAAATGTGCCCCGGACCGGGCACAAACTGGCGGCGTCCGGCGTTGTGCACGTTGAATTACCCACCCGAGTCAACGGAGTGTGAGCAGCAGGCCATGGCGACAGACTATGACGCGCCGAGGAAGTCGGAAGAGGACCTCAACGAGGATTCGATTGAGGAGCTGAAGACCCGCCGTGCCGACAAACCGACGGCAGTGGTTGAAGAAGACGAAACCGACCTCGCTGAGGGGTATGAGCTGCCCGGCGCAGACCTGTCCGGTGAGGAACTGCTGGTCCGCGTCATGCCCGCCCAGGCCGACGAATTCACATGTTCCTCATGCTTCCTGGTCCGGCACCGTTCGCAGATCGCCCGTGAAAAGGACGGCCACCTGTACTGCCGCGACTGCGAAGGTTGAGACCCGGCGAACTACCTTGCGTTGAGTGCTGCCACCAGTTCATCCGGGCGGCGGGTGGAGGTCAGCCAGTACGGGGTGGGATCCGAGGTGTCGTTGATTTCAATGCGGACCACCGGATCTATCCAGCCGCGGATGCACAGGTAGGCGAGGCCGTTGAGGCGCGTGCCGCGTTCGGCCGTGGCTTCCTTGCCGCGGAACGCCTCCGCAGGTCCGGTGAGCCCGCGTTCAATGCTGGCCCGGCCCACCTGAAGCGTCCGGGCCGTCACTGTCAGCGCAGGCGTGGACAGTACCAGCAGGGCCGTCTCGACGGCGAACAGGACTACGGCCGCCGTGATTCCCGCGGTCATGCTGATGGGGGCGAACACCAGAATGCCGGCGCTGGCCAAGCCCGCAGCGACCAGCCAGATCCAGGCTCCCGGCCACAGCTTTTCGGTGAAAAGTACGGTGTCATCCTGTGAAGGCTGGTGGTGTGCAGGCACGGCTGCGCTTGATTCGGGCATGCACCCAGCTTTCCATCTTTGCCGTGCCATTTCATCCCGGCCGGTTCGGTCCTGCCAGGGCGCCGGGCCGGTAGGACTATGGCGCCCCCGGGCGATAGAGTGAGGAACTGTGACTGACGAAATAACAGCCATTACGCCTCCGCTGCAGCATGCGGCACCTGGAGCTGCGTCACCCGCAACAGCGGAAGCGCCGCCCGCAGCAGAATATGGAGCCCCAACTGTGCAGGTTCAATTGAAAATGCTCGACGCCGGCCTGGCGGCGCCGTCCTACGCCCACCCCGGTGACGCCGGGGCAGACCTGCGCGCCCGCGAGGATGTGGTCCTGGAACCGGGGGAGCGGCGCCTGGTGCCCACCGGGGTCTCGATCGCCCTGCCGGACGGCTTTGTGGCACTAATCCACCCGCGCTCTGGCCTTGCCACGAAACACGGGCTGACGGTGGTCAACGCGCCGGGAACTGTCGATGCGGGCTACCGCGGTGAAATCGCGGTGACGCTGCTGAACACGGACAAAGACAAGGCCATAGAACTCCGGCGCGGCGATAGAATTGCACAGATGGTCATCCAGCGTGTGGAGTACGCGCAGTTCGTTGCCGTGGGGGAGTTGAGCGACTCTGTCCGCGGCGCCGGAGGCTTCGGCTCCACGGGCGGCTTCGCCGTTCCTGGCGCCTAGTTCCGCAGCGGAAACGGCCCACGCCGGAAACCCTGAGCGTTTCCGGCGGGCGAAGCCTCCCGGACAGCGCGCCCGGCGGTCAGCGAAGACAAGATGCGGCGCCCGCGCGGCCGGCGCGACAAGATCACAACTAAGGAGACAACCCCATGGTTTTTGGGCGTGGCAAGAAAGCCAAGAAGGAAGAGGCCACAGAGCCGGCGGAAGTCCGCGAGGGCAACGCCGCCGATGCCGCTGACGACGCCACGGAAACATCCGGACGCAGCGCCACCGGCCCCTTCGATGTCTCAGAGATCAGCACCAGGGACGGCTATGTGGATCTGGGTGCCCTGCTCATTGCACCCCGGGACGGGCTTCAGCTGCGGCTTGAGGTCGAGGAGGCCACCCAGCGGGTGGTGGCAGTAACCATGGACCTGGAGGGGTCGAGCCTGCAGTTGCAGGCCTTCGCCGCACCGCGTTCGGAAGGCCTGTGGGACGAGATCCGCGAGCAGATAGGCCAGTCGGTGGGCGGCCAGGGCGGCCAGGTGGAAGAGATCCAGGGCGGCTTCGGCACGGAGCTCGTGGCCAAGCTCCCCTCTGGCATCAGCGACGGCAGCCAGGGATACCGCGTTGCCCGCTTTATCGGCGTTGATGGTCCGCGCTGGTTCCTCCGCGGCGTGTTCGGCGGCGAAGCGGCACTGAACCGCGACGCCGCGGCCGGTCTCGAGGAGCTTTTCCGCAAGATTGTGGTGATCCGCGGCGACAACCCCATGCCCCCACGGGATCTCCTGCAGCTGCGTCTGCCCAAGGACGCCACGGGATCCGTGCCTCCCGGGGCCCCGGAGTTCCAGCAGCCTGAGCGCGGTCCGGAGATCACCCAGATTGGTTGATGCCGGCAGCCACCCGCAGGTCGAGCCGGTGCCCATCAGGGGGCTGCCGGAGCGGGGCCACGTGCTGTGTCACGGATTCATCGAATCGGTGACCTATGTGCCCGCCACCCAGGTGGCGGCGTTCACCGTCATGGTGACAGACCACGACATTCCTGCCGGGGCGACGCGGGCGCGAATTTCACCGCCCGCGGCAACGGCGGTCCCGGCACTGCCGGCGGAATCCTCTGCGGCGCCGTCGGCCGGCACGGGCAGGAACCGGCTGTCAATGACCCAGCGCGGCCGGCTGCGGGTCATTTGGCTGGGGCGCCGCCGGGTTCCCGGCATCGACGCCGGGACGGAAGTCCGGCTGGAGGGCATGCTGACCGTGCGGGACGGTGTGCCAACCATGTTCAATCCCCGCTACGAGATATTGTCCCGCCAGGAGAACCAATGACATCGCCTGAAAACCCTGAACCGGGAACCGAACGGCCGGAACCCAAGTCCGTGCCGGACGCTCCGGGCCTTGCGGGACTTGCCGAGGGCTACGCATCCAAGGCAGGTTTGCACCGCACGGATGATGGCCGCATTGACGTCCTGAAGAGCGCCGGCGGCTACCAGGGGATCGCCGAGAGCATTCTTCCTGGCCTGGTGTTCCTTATCAGCTTCACGCTCACGTCTGCTTTGACGCCCTCGCTCATTGCAGCCCTCGCTGCTGCCGCTGTGTTTACCGTGGTGCGGCTCGTCCAACGCCGCCCGTTGACCCAGGCCCTGGCCGGAGTCGTCGGCGTCGGCATATCCGCCTGGCTTGCCAACAGCACCGGCAAGGCGGAGGATTTCTACCTTCCCGGATTCCTGACCAACGCGGCGTACATCCTCGCGATGGTCATCTCGATCGCCGTCAGGTGGCCCATTGCCGGGCTGCTCTTCGGCTTCATCAGAAACGAAGGCCTGGACTGGCGTCAAAGCCCGGCACGGGTACGCGCCTACCGGCTGGGCACGTGGATCATCGTCGGGGTGCTGGCGCTTCGCCTTCTGGTGCAGGTGCCGCTGTACCTCATGGGCCAGGACGGTCTCGCGGCGCTGGCCACCACGAGGCTCATCATGGGGGCGCCGCTGTACATCCTGGGCGTGTGGCTGGCCTGGCTGATCACCCGGCCGGCCACCGTGCCCGGGACTCAGCCGTCGAAGCCGTCGTCCTCTACCGACTGACCCAGCCTCGTCTGCTGGACGGCCGCCCCGGCGGGAACGTCAGCTGACTCTGCCGTTTCCGGCTCGTCGTCATGGTTCGGCTCGTCGCGTGATCCAGGCGAGAGCAGTTCACGCAACTGGTCTTCCGCGGCAATCGTGGTGACGAAGAACAGCTCGTCGCCGCCGTCGATGACGTCGTCGCGGCTGGGCGTAATAGGTGCCTGGTCGCGGAGGATGGCCACGAGCGTTGAGTCCTCCGGCCAGTCGATGTCACCCACGGTGAGCCCGATGGCGTGCGAGTCGTGCGGCACCGTGAACTCCACGAGGGACGAAACGCCGGTCTGCAGCGTGAGCAGGCGGACGAGGTCACCGATCTCCACCGCTTCCTCGACCAGCGCCGTCATGAGCTGCGGCGTGTTAACCGCGACGTCGACGCCCCAGGAATCATTGAACATCCAGTCATTCTTCGGGTTATTGACCCGCCCGACCGTGCGGCCGACGCCGAATTCGGTCTTGGCCAGCAGCGACACGACGAGGTTGACCTTGTCATCACCGGTGGCCGAGACCACCACGTCAGCGTCGTCGAGCTTCGCGTCCTGCAGGGTGCTCAGTTCGCAGGCGTCGCCGACCAGCCAATGCGCTCCCCGCAGCCCGCTCCGGCCAATGACTTCCGGCTTGAGATCGATCAGCAGAATCTCGTGCTTGTGGGCCAGCAGCTCACGGGCGATCGAGGAACCGACGCTTCCGGCTCCGACGATGACGACTTTCACTTAAGACTCCTTGGCGGGTGCTTTGGCCAGAATATGGGCTACTTCGGCGCTGCGGTCCAGGCGCAGCATGGCGTGGACCGTATCACCGTCCTGGTACGAGGTGCCCGGGGAGGGAAGCATCCCTTCGCCGAACCGCGTCAGGTACGCGATGCGCATATCGGCGGCCTTTTCGATGGCGGACACGGCATGGCCGATCCAGCCCGGATCGAGGTCGATTTCGGCCAGGACGAGCCTGCCGGACGGTTCGCGGAAGTCGCCGGCGAGGTGCTGTTCCGGCAGGATCCGGCGCAGGACCTGGTCCGCGCTCCAGCGCACGGCGGCCACCGTGGGGATGCCAAGCCGCTGGTAGATTTCGGCCCGGCCCGGGTCATAGATCCTGGCAACCACATGAGGCACATGGAAGGTCTCGCGTGCCACGCGGGTGGCAAGGATGTTGGAGTTGTCACCGCTGGAGACCGCTGCGAAAGCGTACGCCTCGGCAACTCCGGCCTGCTTCAGGGTGTCCCGGTCGAATCCGACGCCGGTGACCTTCCTGCCGGTGAAGCCCGAACGGAGCCGGCGGAAGGCCCTGTCATCCTGGTCGATAATGGCCACTGAATGGCCTGCGTCCTCCAGCGTGTGCGCCAAGGTAGCCCCCACGCGCCCACAACCCATGATCACGAAGTGCGCCACCCGTGTCTCCTCAACTTCTCGCCGACTGCTCCGTAAGACTCTACCGCCGGAATCCCGCCATGACATCGCGTGCGAATCAGACTAACTTTGTGTGGTGCTGACAATTCTGAATGCCGTGAAGCGGGTGCTGGTGGGGAGGCCCTTCCGGAACGACCGGCTGGCCCACACGCTCCTGCCGAAGCGGATCGCGCTCCCCATCTTCGCCTCGGACGCGTTATCGTCGGTCGCCTATGCGCCCGACGAAATCCTGCTCACCCTGGCCCTGGCGGGCGTAAGCGCGGTGGCGCTGTCCCCGCTGGTTGGCCTGGCCGTCATGGTGGTGCTCCTGACGGTCGTGGCGTCCTACCGGCAGAACGTGCACGCCTACCCCTCCGGCGGCGGCGACTACGAGATCGCCAACGTGAACCTGGGAAAGTATGCCGGGCTGACCGTTGCCTCTGCCCTGCTTGTTGACTACGTGCTGACCGTGGCCGTGTCGATGTCGTCAGCGGCCGCGTACCTCACCACGGCGATACCATCGCTCCACGGCCAGCAGGCCATGATCGCGACCATAGGCGTGGTGGTGCTGGCGCTCGTGAACCTGCGCGGCATCAAGGAAGCGGGCAGCGTTTTTGCAGTCCCCACCTATATCTTCATGGCATCAATCCTGGGCATGACCATCGTCGGGGTCTTCCAAGCTGTCACAGGGCAGCTGCGCCAGGCGCCGTCGGCGGCGTTCACCATAGTTCCGGACCCTGGTTTCGACCAGGGCCTCGTCGGCCTGGCCGGGGCCTTCCTGCTGCTGCGCGCATTTTCCTCCGGAGCCGCAGCCCTGACCGGCGTGGAAGCCATCAGCAACGGCGTGCCGAACTTCCAAAAGCCCAAGAGCAAGAACGCGGCCACCACGCTGCTGCTGCTCGGAGTCATCGGTTCGGCCATGCTGGCCGGCATCATCTATCTTGCCAACGCCACGAAGGTCCACATTGTTCTGGACCCGGCCAAGGAATTCCTGCTGAACGGCAAGCCGCTGCCGGAGGACTACATCCAGAACCCGGCCATCAGCCAGATTGCGCAGACCATTTTCGGGGCCGGCTCGATCCCGTTCTACATCGTGGTGGCCGCCACCGGCGTCATCCTCGTATTTGCCTCCAACACGGCCTTCAACGGCTTTCCGGTCCTGGGATCCATCCTCGCCCAGGACGGCTACCTTCCCCGCCAGCTCCGCACCCGTGGTGACAGGCTGGCGTTCAGCAACGGCGTCCTCGCGCTGGCCGCCGGCGCGCTCGTGCTGATCCTCGCCTTCAACGCGGACGTCACCAAGCTCATCCAGCTCTACATCGTGGGGGTCTTCATCTCCTTCACAGCCAGCCAGATCGGCATGGTCCGGCACTGGGGCCGCGAGTTGAAACTGGCCAAGGACAAGGCGCTGCGGCGCCGCATGATCAAGTCCCGCACCATCAACATGATCGGCTTCGGCATGACGGCCCTCGTGCTGGTGATCGTGCTCATCACCAAGTTCGAACAGGGCGCATGGATTGCCCTGCTGGCCATGTTTGTCCTGTTCCTCATCATGTGGAGCATCCGCGCCCATTACGACAACGTGGCGAAGGAACTGGCCGTGGACGAGGACTCCTCACCGCGGGCACTGCCCACGCGGGTCCACGCCGTGCTGCTCGTGTCCCACGTCCGCAAGCCCGTTCTGCGGGCCCTGGCCTATGCCCGTGCCTCGCGTCCGTCCCGGCTGGATGCGATCACCGTGGACATCAACGCCGAGGAAACCGCGCACACGCTTGCCGACTGGGAAAAGCTCGAAATCCCGGTGCCGCTGACCGTGCTCGCGAGCCCCTATCGCGAGACCATCACGCCCATCATGGACTACATCAAGAGCATGCGAAGGGACTCGCCCCGCGACCTCATCGTCGTGTACATCCCCGAGTATGTGGTGGGCAAATGGTGGGAGCAGCTGGTCCACAACCAGACTGCCCTGCGGATCAAGACCAGGCTCCACTTTGAACCCGGCGTCATGGTGGCCAGTGTCCCGTGGCAGCTCAAATCCTCCGAAGAAGCAAAGAAACTGCAGGACATCCAATGAACCCCGACACCATGACCTCCTCAGCCGGCGTGGAACTGGTGGTGGACATCGGCCCCGTGGCCCACGGCGGCCATTGCGTCGCGCGGCACGAGGGGCGCGTTGTTTTCGTCCGCCACGGCGTCCCCGGCGAGAAAGCACGAATCCGGCTGACGGACGCGGGGGAGTCGGCCAAGTTCTGGCGCGGCGACGTCGTGGAGGTCCTGGAGCCGTCACCGGACCGTGTGCCGCACTTCTGGCGGGTGGCGGATTCACTCACGTCGTGGGAGCACGGGCGGCCGCCGGTCGGCGGCGCCGAACTGGGACACATCTCCCTCGAGCGCCAGAGGCGGCTCAAGTCCGACGTGCTGGCCGAACAGCTCAAGCGGCTGGCCGGCGTCGAACTTTCTCCCGAGGTGGAAGCGGTGGGCGCCGCGGCCGCGGACAGCGGAGATACGAACGACGGCGGTGCGGGCCTCGCGTGGCGCACCCGGGCAGGTTTTGCGGTCACAGCCGGCGGCAAGCTGGGCATGCATGCCCACCGTTCGGAGCAGGTTATTCCGGTCAGGGAGATGCCGCTGGCGGTCGCGGCCGTGAACGACCTGCGTCTGTGGGACATCGACCTGCAGGGCATCGAGCGCGTGGAAGTGGCTGCACCGGCCAACGGTTCGCGGCCGCTCGTGCTCCTCGCTCCAGCGCCCGGCACCCGCGCCAAACGGCTCAGCACCATCCTGGCACAGCTTCCGGCGGAGGTCTCAGTAGCCAGCTACGACCCCACTAATGACGAGACGCTGCAGCTGCGAGGCCGGACCTGGGTGCAGGAGTCAGCGGCGGGACACGACTACAGGGTCACGGGTGCCGGCTTCTGGCAGATCCACCGCGACGCCCCTGAAACGCTGGTGGGGGCCGTGACCGGCTTCCTGCACGACGGCGGGTTCCTGGAGCCGGGTGCGGCGGTCGCCGACCTCTATGCCGGGGCCGGGCTGTTCACGGCACCGCTTGCGGACGCCGTCGGTGAGACGGGTTCGGTGCTGTCGGTGGAAGGTGCACCCGGAACGAGCCGGGACGCGCGGAAAAACCTGCACAGTGCCCCACAGGTGGAAATTGTGCAGGGCCGCGTGGAGCGCGTGCTGCGCCAGAACCCCCGCAGCTTTGACGCCCTCCTGCTGGATCCGCCGCGTGCCGGTGCAGGCAAGGCAGTGGTCAGCCAGCTGATGGCCGCAAACCCGCGGGCCATCGCCTACGTGTCCTGCGACCCTGCATCGTTTGCCCGAGACATCGGGTACTTCCAGCAGGGCGGCTGGTCCCTCTCGGCGCTTCGGGCGTTCGACCTCTACCCGCACACGCACCATCTGGAGACCGTGGCTCTGCTGACTCCCCGCGGCTGATGTGACTAGGATGGGCCTAGTAGTCCCACGTCGCGCGCCGTATTCTCGGCTGACCCCATGCTCTTTTGTAAGACCTTGTACTAATTAGGATGACCTAACTAGCAAGCGGTCTACCGCGCGACAAAGATGAAACTGTTGCGAGAGGAGTCCTGCGATGAGCATTGTGGACAGCTTCGGTTCAAAAGGCAAACTTAATGTAGCCGGTACCGAATACGAAATTTTCCGGTTGAACTCCGTTGAAGGTGCAGAAAACCTTCCGTTCAGCCTCAAGGTATTGCTTGAAAACCTGTTGAGGACCGAGGACGGCGCCAACATCACGGCCGATCACGTCCGAGCACTGGCCGGCTGGGATCCCAGCGCCGAGCCCGACACTGAAATCCAGTTCACGCCGGCGCGCGTGATCATGCAGGACTTCACTGGCGTGCCCTGCGTAGTGGACCTGGCCACCATGCGTGAGGCGGTCAAGGAGCTTGGCGGCGATCCGAAGAGGGTGAACCCGCTGGCACCTGCCGAGATGGTGATTGACCACTCGGTGCAGATCGACGTCTTCGGTAACTCCGGCGCACTGGAGCGCAACATGGAGATCGAATACCAGCGTAATGGTGAGCGCTACCAGTTCCTGCGCTGGGGCCAGACCGCGTTTGACGACTTCAAGGTTGTCCCGCCGGGAACCGGCATCGTGCACCAGGTCAACATCGAGTACCTGGCCCGCACCGTCATGACCCGCGAGGTTGATGGCGCACTGCGCGCCTACCCCGACACCTGCGTCGGCACCGACTCGCACACCACCATGGTCAACGGCCTCGGTGTGCTCGGCTGGGGCGTCGGCGGCATCGAAGCCGAGGCGGCCATGCTGGGCCAGCCCGTGTCGATGCTCATCCCGCGCGTCGTCGGTTTCAAGCTGACCGGCTCCATCCCGGCCGGCGCCACCGCCACGGACGTCGTGCTGACCATCACGGAACAGCTGCGCAAGCACGGTGTGGTGGGCAAGTTCGTGGAGTTCTACGGCGAAGGTGTGGCGGCAGTGCCGCTGGCCAACCGCGCCACGATCGGCAACATGAGCCCGGAGTTCGGCTCCACGGCCGCAATGTTCCCGATCGACGACGTCACGTTGGACTACCTGCGCCTCACCGGCCGCTCGGACGAGAACGTCGCCCTGGTTGAGTCCTACGCGAAGGAACAGGGCCTCTGGCACGATCCTTCCCGCGAGATCAAGTTCTCCGAGTACCTCGAGCTGGACCTGTCCACGGTCGTTCCCTCCATCTCCGGCCCGAAGCGTCCCCAGGACCGCATCGAGCTCACGGACGCGAAGGAGCAGTTCCGCAAGGACATCCACAACTACGTCAGCATCGAAGACGGCAGCGTGGACGAGTCCCTGGAAGAGTCCTTCCCGGCCTCCGATCCGCCCTCCTTCACCCACGCTGATTCCCACACCACGGAAACTGCACGCGTTGAGTCGGCCGCCAACGGCGCCGAAGGCCGTCCGTCCAGCCCCGTCCACGTGGTCACCGAAGACGGCCGCGAGTTCGAGCTGGACCACGGCGCGGTGTCGATCGCCTCGATCACGTCCTGCACCAACACGTCCAACCCGTCCGTGATGCTTGCGGCCGCACTGTTGGCCCGCAACGCCGTCGACAAGGGCCTGGCCTCCAAGCCGTGGGTCAAGACCTCCGTAGCCCCTGGCTCCAAGGTTGTCACCGACTACTACGAGAAGTCCGGCCTGACCCCCTACCTGGAGAAGCTCGGCTTCTACATCGTGGGCTACGGCTGCGCCACCTGCATCGGTAACTCCGGCCCGCTGGACGCGGAAATCTCCGAGGCCATCCAGGCCAACGACCTTTCCGTCACCGCTGTGCTCTCGGGCAACCGCAACTTCGAAGGCCGCATCAACCCGGACGTGAAGATGAACTACCTGGCTTCCCCGCCGCTGGTCATCGCCTACGCCCTGGCCGGTTCCATGGACTTCGACTTCGACACCGACGCCCTGGGCCAGGACGAGGCCGGCAACGACGTCTTCCTGAAGGACATCTGGCCGAACCCGGTCGAGGTCCAGCAGGTCATCGATTCCTCGATTGACAAGGAAATGTTTGCCCGCGGCTACGAGGGCGTCTTCGACGGCGACGACCGCTGGAAAGCACTCGACACCCCGGCCGGCGACACTTTCGCCTGGGACGAGAAATCCACGTACGTCCGGAAGCCCCCGTACTTCGAGGGCATGAAGGCACAGCCGGAGCCCGTCACTGACATCTCCGGCGCCCGCGTGCTGCTCAAGCTCGGCGATTCGGTCACCACCGACCACATCTCCCCGGCTGGTTCGTTCAAGTCGGACACCCCTGCCGGCCAGTACCTGCTGGCCAACGGTGTGGAGCGCAAGGACTTCAACTCCTACGGCTCGCGCCGTGGCAACCACGAGGTCATGATCCGCGGCACGTTCGCCAACATCCGCATCAAGAACCAGCTGCTGGACGGCGTCGAGGGTGGCTTCACCCGCGACTTCAGCCAGGCAGACGGTCCGCAGGCGTACGTTTACGACGCAGCCCAGAACTACCAGGCAGCCGGCACCCCGCTGGTGGTCCTGGCGGGCAAGGAGTACGGCTCCGGCTCATCCCGTGACTGGGCCGCCAAGGGCACCGCCCTGCTGGGCGTCAAGGCCGTCGTCGCCGAGAGCTACGAGCGCATCCACCGCTCCAACCTGATCGGCATGGGCGTCCTTCCGCTGCAGTTCCCGGCAGGCGAGTCCGCTGCCACGCTCGGACTGACCGGTACGGAGACCTTCGCGGTTGAGGGCGTGACAGCCCTGAACGAAGGCACCACGCCGAAGACGCTGAAGGTGACCGCCACGGCTGAAGACGGCTCCGCCAAGTCCTTCGATGCGGTTCTCCGCATCGATACCCCGGGCGAGGCCGACTACTACCGCAACGGCGGCATCCTGCAGTATGTACTGCGCCAGATCTCCGCGAACTAGCGGTTAGTTCCCCGGGAGGCGATGCCTCCCGGGGAATCTGGAACGTGAAAGGCTCCGGCCGGTCCTGGACCGCCGGAGCCTTTCGTTTGTCCTTCGCAGGATGGCCGACTGCCTCTGGCCGAAAGGGCGCCCGGCGCGGCTGCTTGGCGGGAGGCGTTAGAGTTAAAAGGCACGTCTACCACCGAAGGAGGGGCCGTTGGGAATCTTGGAGACCATCCGGAACCCGCAGGATCTGAGCAAATTGTCCGCAGCGCAGCTGGACCAGCTGGCTACCGACATCCGGAAATTCCTGATCAGCAACGTCTCACAGACCGGTGGACACCTTGGACCCAACCTCGGCGTCGTGGAACTCACCATGGCCGTGCACCGCATCTTCGACTCTCCCCGGGACAGCATCGTCTTTGATACCGGGCACCAGTCATACGTCCACAAACTTTTGACCGGACGCCAGGACTTCAGCACCCTGCGCCAGCAGGGCGGCATGTCCGGATACCCGGCGCGGGCCGAGTCCGAGCACGACATCGTGGAGAGCTCACACGCTTCCTCCTCGCTGTCCTGGGCCGACGGAATCTCCCGCGCCCGGCAGCTGACCGGCGACGGCGACCGCTACGTTGTGGCGGTGGTGGGTGACGGCGCCCTGACCGGGGGCATGGCATGGGAAGCCATCAACAACATCGCGGCGGACAAGCGGCGGCGCGTGGTGATTGTGGTCAACGACAACGGCCGCTCGTATGCGCCCACGGTGGGCGGCTTCGCCGACTACCTGGCTTCGCTGCGCCCCACCATCGACTCCTTCCGCACCGCGCCTGCCTACGAAGGCACGCTTGACTGGTGGAAGCACAAGCTCCAGAACGGCGGCCCGCTGGGGCAGCTGACCTACCGCAGCCTGCATGCCATGAAGAAGGGCATCAAGGACTGGTGGGCGCCCCAGGGCATGTTCGAGGACCTGGGCATGAAGTACATCGGACCCGTGGACGGCCACAACCTGCAGGCCATGGAACACGCCCTCGCCAGGGCCAAGCAGTACGCCGGACCGGTGATTGTCCATGCCATCACGGAGAAGGGTCACGGCTACGCGCCCGCCCGCGCCCACGAAGCCGACCAGTTCCACGCAGTGGGCATCATCGATCCGGAGACCGGCGAACCCACGGAGGGTGCAGCGGCCCAGTCCTGGACGTCTGTCTTCGCCACTGAAATTGCGGACATTGCGGACGAACGCCAGGACATTGTCGGCATCACCGGAGCCATGCTCATCCCGGTCGGCCTGCACAAGTTCGCCGCGCGACACCCCGATCGCGTCATCGACGTCGGAATCGCCGAGCAGCATGCGCTGACCTCGGCGGCCGGCATGGCCTTCGGCGGACTCCACCCCGTCGTCGCCATCTACGCGACCTTCCTGAACCGCGCGTTCGACCAGCTGCTGATGGACGTAGCCCTGCATAAAGCCGGCGTGACCATCGTCCTGGACCGCGCGGGCGTCACCGGCCCGGACGGCGCCAGTCACCACGGCATGTGGGACATGGCCATGGTCCAGATCGTCCCCGGGCTCCACCTGGCGGCGCCACGCGATGCCTCACGGCTCCGGGAGGAACTGCGGGAAGCCGTCGCCATCGAGGACGCGCCCAGCGTGGTCCGGTTCTCCAAGGGAAGCGTCGGCGCGGAGATCGAGGCACTGGAAAGGCTGAGCGACGGCGTTGACGTCCTGGCCCGGCGGCCGAGCGGATCCACCGAAAACGACGTCCTGATCGTGAGCGTCGGCGCCATGTCCGAGCTCGCCCTGGATGTCTCCAACCGGCTGGGCGCCCAGGGGATCAGCTCCACAGTGGTGGATCCCCGGTGGGTCCTTCCGGTGCGCCGCTCCATCGTGGCACTCGCGTCCCACCACCGGCTGGTCGTCTGCATCGAGGACGGTGTGCGGGCCGGCGGCGTCGGCTCCCGGATCCGCCAGGAGATGCGTGCCGCCGGGGTGGACACCGCCCTGAACGAGGTGGGCCTCCCGGTCGACTTCCTGGACCACGGCACCCGCAGCCAGGTCCTCGAACGAGTGGGCCTTACGGCCCAAAAGATCACCCACGACGTCGTGGCGCAGGTTCTGGGAACCAAGGTGCCTTTCGCACGTCCCCTGCCGGGGCAGGAACATCCCAGCACCGGCAGCCTGCCCATTCTTTAAGGGCTCCGCACGGCGTTCCCACCGGCCACCACCGAGTTTTTAGGCCATAAAGGCCCACCACCATCCACCGTTCGGCGGCAACAGACCGCGGGCGATCCAGAAAAGAGCGGCATGAGCGGGATTATCCGGGTTTACAAGCGTGACGAAGAAGGGGCCCTCCAGTTCAGGGAGGCCTGGTACGACGAGGACTACAGCCAGTTCGTCATGAACCACGGGGCCGTAGGGCACCAGAGCAAGACCGATGAGACTGACGTTCCGGACGCCGAGGCAGCAGAGCGCCTGATGGATGCCTTCGCCGTGCAGTGCGCCGAAGACGGCTATGCCGAAATTGCGGATGAAGAGCAGTTCTGGGTAGTTGCCCAGTACGCCCTCAAGACCCGGGAAGGCACCAGCCGGGACCGGTACCTCGAAGAAAAGGCCAAGGATGCCCTGATCAGCCACCTTGCCTGGCGCGGCCTCGGGACGGTCGAACGCTCCGAATTCAGCGACTCCAAGCTGAACATCTTCTGCCTCTGCCCGGATGTCAACAAAGCCGTCAGCGCCATCAAGGTCTGCATCCGCGGTGAGGACCTGGACTTCACCAAGCTGAGCATCGGCGCAGCCCCGTTCAGCGATCCGACAGCCCTGAAACTCAAGCATTCACCCAAGCAAGCCACAGCTTTCACCCTCTAACAAAGCCCGCAGCTCAATGGAAGGCAGAACGCCATGACAAAGAAGTCAGTCCAGCCAGGCCGAACACCGATTCCCCGGGGCATTGCGTCGCCCGCCCGCAGGGTGCTGGCCCATTCCGGCGTGGAGACGCTTGAGCAGCTAGCCCAGCTCGGGCAGCGGCAGATGACAGAGCTGCCGGGCATGTGCCCCAAAACCATGGCCCAGCTGCAGGACGCCCTGGACGAGCACGGGCTGGGGTTTGCCGCCGGCTGAGCGGGCCCCTGGCTGACCGGCCTCGGCCTGGAATGACGGGCTGCCGCTGGCGGCCGTTATAGGGTGAATCCATGAGTGAATACCGCCGTCTTGGAAAATCCGGGCTGACCGTTTCCGTCGTGGGACTTGGCTGCAACAACCTTGGCCGGGCCAATACGGTGACGGAATCACAGGAGGGGACTGACGCCGTCGTGCATGCCGCCTTGGACGCCGGGGTGACGTTCTTCGACGTCGCGGACACGTACGGCCGGGAACCTGGGCTCAGCGAAACAATGCTCGGCAAGGCGCTGGGCAGCAGGCGGGACGAAGCCGTGGTGGCGACGAAGTTCGGCATGGACATGCGCGGAGCCAACGGCAGCGATCACGGCGCCCGCGGTTCCAGGCGCTATATCATCCGCGCCGCGGAGTCCTCCCTGCGGCGGCTGGGCACCGACTGGATCGACCTGTACCAGTTCCACACCCCTGACCCGCTCACCCCCATTGAAGAGACCCTCGACGCCCTGGACGAGCTGGTGACCAGCGGCAAGGTCCGGTACATCGGCCATTCCAACCGTGCCGGCTGGCAGATCGCGGAGGCCGAATTTGTCGCCCGGGCCCGCGGCGGTGCCCGCTTCATCTCGGCGCAGAACCACTACAACCTGCTGGACCGCCGCGCCGAACTTGAAGTCACGCCGGCAGCGGAGGCCTACGGGATCGGGGTGCTGCCGTACTTCCCCCTCGCGAACGGACTCCTGACCGGTAAGTATGCCCCGCACCAGGCGCCGCAAGGCTCGCGGCTGAGCCACACTCGCACCCAACTTGTGGACGACGCGGACTGGCAGCAGCTGGAGCAGTTCAGCGACTTTGCGGCCGCGCGAGACCTCACCGAAGTGCAGGTGGCCTTCTCCTGGCTCGCAGCGCAGCCGTCGGTCAGCAGCGTCATCGCAGGAGCCACGAGGCCCGAGCAGGTCCGCCAGAACGCGGAGGCTGTCGCCTGGGTGCCCAGCGAGTCCGAGCTGGCGGAGCTGGACGCCATCTTCCCGCAGACCCCCAAGGTGGCCCTGTTCTGATGCAGTCCATCCTGATGGACGTCGACACCGGGATCGACGATGCCCTCGCGCTGGTCTACCTGCTGTCCCGCCCGGAGGTCAGGATCCAGGCCATCACCTGCACCGCAGGAAACGTGGGCGCACGGCAGGTGGCCCTGAACAACCTGGCACTCCTGGAACTCTGCGGCAGGTCCGGCGTGGAGGTGGCCATCGGGGCCGAGGCTCCGCTGGAGATACCGCTGGTGACGACCGAGGAGACGCACGGCCCGCAGGGCATCGGTTACGCAGAACTCCCGCCGCCGGCACAGGCAATCTCGGAACGCCATGCCGTGGACGTCTGGGTAGAGACAGTCCGGGCCAATCCTGGGGAGATCACAGGTCTCATCACCGGCCCGCTGACCAACTTCGCGCTGGCACTGCGCCGCGAGCCGGAACTCCCCAGGCTGCTCAGGGGCCTGGTGATCATGGGCGGATGCTTCAACTACCAGGGCAACACCACCCCCACGGCGGAATGGAACGTGTCCGTTGACCCGCACGCTGCGCAGGAGGTCTTCGCCGCCTACTCCGGCCTTCCCTCAGACAAACTGCCGGTGGTGTGCGCCCTCGAGACCACGGAGCGGATCGAACTGCGGCCGGAGCACCTGCAAAGGCTGGCTGAGGCCGCCGGGGCGGCCGGACCGGAGCTCGTGCTGCCGGAGCAGCCGGAAGGCCAGCGCAGTGCCTCGGACAATCCGCTCGTGGCCTGCCTCGCGGACGCCATCCGCTTCTACATGGAATTTCACCGGCTGTATGACCAGGGATATGTCGCCCACATGCACGACGCCTTCGCCGCCGCCGCCGCCATCGGCCGCACGCCGTTCGAGACCCGGACGGCAACCGTGCACGTGGAAACCCAGTCACCCCGGCTTTTCGGCACCACGGTGGCGGACTTCCGTGGCCTCTGGAATGAGCCGCCCAACGCCCAAATCGTGACGTCGAACGATCCCGCGCAGTGCTTTGATGAGCTGATTGCGTCAGTGGGGTCCCTGGCGCGCGCCCTCCCGGCTTCCGGGCACCGCGTGTACCCGTAGCACCACGGATTGCGCGTAGCACGCCGTGCCTGCGGTCGGTAGGATGGTAGCCGGGCCAAGGTGACATAGGCGCCAACTTTTGCGTACGCGGAAGATCACGCCACGGGGGCGGGACCCGCCGTCATCAGCCTAAGGATCCACCATGTCACAGCCGTCCCTGACCCTTCCCACCCCTGGACAGCAGGCGGGCCGAAACCGCCGCCTACTCGAGCTCTTGGGCGCCGCCGCCATCGCGGCCACCTTCGTCTACCTGGTACTCACCCAGCCCGCCGACATCGCGGGCGGACTGGGAAGCGTCTCCGCCCTCGTTGCCCTGGGCGGCTTCCTGCTCGGCGCCGCCCTGCTGATCGCCGGTGTGCTCCCCACGCTTCCCACGTCGACAGTTGTGCTCATGCCGGTGGCACTGGTCCTGAACATCGTTCTGGGTCAGCTCATGGGCACCAGCGGGCTGCCCTTTTACTTCGATGCCATCGGCACCGTGCTGGTTGCCGTGCTCGCTGGCCCCGCGGCCGGAGCCGCCACCGGCGCCCTGAGCAGCATCGTCTGGTCCTTCATCAACCCCACCGTCCTGCCCTTCGCCGCGGGTGCGGCCCTGATCGGGTTCCTCGCCGGCACCGCCGCCCGCTACGGGCTGTTCCGGCGCTTCTACCTCGCACCGGTTGCGGGCTTCGTCACTGGAATCCTGGCCGGGGTGGTCTCCGCGCCCATCGCCGCCTTCGTCTTCGGCGGAACCTCAGGGGCCGGGACCGGCGCCATCGTCAGTGCCTTCCGGGCCATGGGCGACACTCTGCTCGCCGCCATCACCAAGCAGGCCCTGATATCGGACCCCATGGACAAGGCCATCGTCTTCGCCATCGCGGCCACGCTGGTCTACGCCCTCCCGCGGCGCACCACCTTCCAGTTCCCGTTCGTGCGCCGCTTCAACGTTCTCGCAGGCAAGGACCCGGCCAAAAGGGACTCCTGACCCGGTGGCCGCGCCCCGACTTAATCCGCTCACCCTGCTTGCAGCCGCCGCAGCAGTACTGGTTATTACGACGGCGGCATCCAGCTGGGCGTTTTCCCTCACCGTGGCGGCCGGTGCTGTCGCCCTTTCCGCCGCCAGCGGCTGCGCACGCCGCGTCATTCTTGCCGGCGCCGCAGTCCTGGCGCCGTTCTGGCTCTCGCTCCTGGTGATGCACGGGCTCTTTTACCCCGAGGGCCGCACAGTGCTGGTTCAGTGGGGGCCGGCCCGGGTCACGGCAGAAGGGCTGGGGTTCGCCCTCGACATGGGGCTGCGCACGTCCGCCTTCGTCCTGGTACTCATGCTGTTTTCGTTCAGCATCAGGGTGCCGGACCTGGTTGCCGCACTGGCCACCCTTCGCCTTCCTCCGCAGTTCGGCTATGTTCTGGCATCCACACTGATGCTTGCTCCCATCATCGCCGCGCGGCTCGGGAAGGTCCGCCAGGCACAGGAAGCGCGCGGGCTGGTGGTGGGCAAAGGCATCCGGAGCCGTCTGGGGGCCGTGCGGCTGCAAATGATTCCGCTGGTGCTGGGCCTGGTCCACGATGCCGGAACCCGGGCCCAGGCACTTGATGCCAGGGGATTCGGTCGCCCCGGTCCAAGAACCACTTACAGGGAAGTCAACGATTCACACGCCCAGCGTGGCTTCCGCGTTGTCGCCCTCCTGCTGGCCGCCGCCGCGGTGGTCCTGCGGATCGCCGCGTCCTTCTCCGTGGGTGCCGGATGAGCGGGCAGGAAACGGCGCGGGCAACGCTGCGTGCAGCCATTGACTCCTTCGCCTTCCACGGCGACTCCGCGACGGCCCTGCGCGGAGTGCAGGTAGAGGCCGTCCCGGGATCCCTGACGGCGGTTCTTGGCGGTTCCGGCAGCGGAAAATCCACCCTGGGCCGTTTGCTCGGTGCGTGGCTGGAGGGTGGCCGCGACGGAACTTTGAAAGGCACCCTGCAGCTGTACGTCGGTGATAATACGGATGAAAGCCGCCCGCTGGTTTACTCCGGGGCCGACGACGACCCGCGGATCGATGCCGCCGCCTGGGCCGACCATGTCGGCTACGTGCCCCAGGATGCGGCGGCCATGCTCTCCGCCGTCCGCGGCACGGTGGAGGAGGAGCTAGCCTTCGGCCTGGAGAACCGCGGGACGGCGCGGGCAGACATGGTGCGGATCGTGGCTGAAACGGCCCACCGGACCGGTCTCACCGGGCTGCTGGAGCGGGACCCGGCAACCCTGTCCGGGGGAGAGCTGCGGCGCCTTGCGCTCGGCTGCGCCATTGTTGCAGATCCGGGCATTTTGATTCTTGATGAACCGCTGGCATCGCTTGACGACGCCGGGGCGCAGGCACTGACGGGGCTGGTCAAAGCCCAGCTGGCGCGCGGCACGGCTGTCGTGGTGCTGAGCCAGCACGCCGACTCACTGACCAGTACGGCGTCGCAGTGGATCGTCCTGAAGGGCGGGGCAGGGACAGCTGCCGGACTGCCGGACCGGCTGCTTGCCGGCGACTCGCTGGCGGATGCCGGCGTGGTCGTCAGCGGGCTGCCCGGGCAGCGCTCATTGCAGGCACAGCCCCGGCTCTCGCCGGTACCGGCGGCTGCACCTGCCCTGGAGCTGGATGGCGTGTCGTTCGGGTATGACGCGGGCGGCCCCGGGTCATCGCTCCTGCTGGACAACGCGGACCTTAGCGTGCGGCCGGGAGAAATCGTGGCGGTGACCGGTTCGAATGGCGCGGGGAAGTCGACGCTTTTGCGGCTGTTCAACGGGCTGCTCAGGCCGCTGCGCGGGGAGGTCCGCGTGGACGGAAAAGCAATCTCGGGAGTCCCGACGGGAATTGTGGCCGAGCGGCTCGGGCTGTTGTTCCAGCATCCTCATGACCAGCTGTTCGAGCGGACCGTGCAGCGTGAGGTGTCGTTCGGCCTGGAGCGGTTGTTCGGCGACGGGGCACAGGCCAGGGCAGAAGCAGCGCTGGCGTCCGTGGGACTCGACGGGGCAGGCGGCGTCCATCCCCATGAGCTTTCCGGCTCCGGGCAGCGCCTGCTGGCACTGGCTACGGTCCTGGCACGGGAGCCGGCAGTGCTGGCCCTCGACGAACCGACGGTCGCGCTTGATGCCCACGGTTTGCAGCGGCTCACCGCCGCCATCTCAGCGGCGGCCGGCCGCGGCGCCGCCGTCGTACTGGTGACGCATGACCTCGCGTTTGCGCTGGCGCACGCCCACCGGACGGTGAAGCTCAGCGACGGTGTGCTGGCGGGCTCCTAGGAGCCCCGGGGAGGGGCGGTGGTTTTGCGGACGACCAGATGCGGGGTGCGCACGACATGGGCCGGCGCCTCCGCTCCCTCCACGCGGTCGGCAGCCCGGTTGACGGCCGCCGCGGCAAGCAACGGCGCGTCCTGGCTGACGGATGAGAGCTGTACATAGCTGAGCCGGGCCAGCTGGCTGTCGTCATAACCGAGCACCGAAACGTCAGCGGGGACCCGCAGACCCTCTGCACGGAAGCCTTCAATCACGCCGAGGGCTGATCTGTCGTTAAACGCGACAACAGCTGTAGGCACTTCTCGCACCAGCGAGGTGTCTAGCAAGCACAGGGCGGCCCTGAGCCCGTCCTCTTCGTTCGGGCCACCAGTGACAACAACGGCATCCAGGCCGTGGCGTTGCATCTCGGCACGGAAAGCTGCGCGGCGCTTTTCGGCGGAAACGGCCGTCCCTCCGTCCACGTGCACGATGTGGCGATGCCCCAGTCCAACGAGGTGCCCGACCGCCAACCTGATGCCTGCGCGGTCGTCACTGCTCACGGAGTCGACGGAGTCCCCTACATCGTCGCGCAGGAGGCTGACGACCGGCACTAGGCTGGCATAGCGCGCCAGTTCCTCGTTGCTGAGGGCCGGCGAGACCATGACCAGGGCTTCGGACCCGAAATCCAGGAGCGACTCAATGGCCCGGATTTCAGGCCTTCCGCTGGCGATCGCGCTGAGTGCGATTTCGTAACCGCGACCTTGGGCCTCCGCGTAGGCAGCATCAACTATTTCAGCATGGAATGGCTGGGAGCTGGAGAAACTCAGGCCCAGCAACCTGGTCCGGCTGCTGCGAAGCAACCGCGCCCGGCTGTCCGGCCTGTAGCCAAGTTCCCGTGCGGCCTGCAGGACTTTTTGCCTGGTGGACTCCGCGGCGCCGGGGGCACCGCGCATCACGATGGAGACCAAAGCCCGTGACACACCTGCTGCCTGGGCCACGTCCACGAGAGTGGGGCGCCGCTGCTGTTCCGTCATGCTGCTCCTTGTTCTGAAGCAGTCTATAGAACGATCTAGACACGAAGCCAGCGGCATGCCACCATGGACCCACTAGAACGATCTAAATTTCCAGGAGTAGCCATGAGTTACCGTCAGCACCCGGTCAACGCAGACCGTCCCGTCCGAATCGCCCTGATCGGCGCCGGCTGGATCGGAACCTTCCACGCCGAGTCTGTTGCGCGCCGGATTCCCAATGCCCGCCTCGAAGCCATTGCCGATCCGGCCATGCCCGCCGTCGAGGCCCTCGCGAGCCGGCTGGGCGTTGCCAAAATCAGCGCCGATCCCGCTGATGTCATCAATGACCCGGACGTCGATGCCGTGCTCATCGCGGCACCGGCGCGGTTCCACTCCGGTCTGATCGCGGCCGCGGCCCGGGCGGGGAAGGACGTGTTCTGCGAAAAGCCCGGCGGCCGCACTGTCGAGGAACTGGATGAGGCCATGGCGGCGGCCGAGGCCGCCGGCGTTATTGTGCAGTTTGGCTTCAACCGGCGCTACGCGGCCGATTTCGCCGCGGCACGGAAGCTGATAGACGACGGCGTTGTGGGGACACCCCAGCTGCTGCGGTCCCTGACGCGGGACCCCGGTACCGAGGCTGGGATCGCGAATCCGGAACGCATCCCGCCCAACACGATCTTCTTGGAGACCCTGATCCACGACTTTGACACGCTGAACTGGCTGAATCCGGGCGCCATTCCAGTGCGCGTCCACGCGGTGGCTGACGCGCTGGTTGCCCCGGAGGCGAAAGCCGGCGGGCTGCTGGACACGGCGGTTGTCACCGTCACCTACAGCAACGGTGCCATTGCGGTGGCCGAGGCGAACTTTAACGCACTGTACGGCTACGACGTGAGGGGTGAGGTGTTCGGGTCCGCCGGCATGGTGACAGCCGGCGGTTTGCGGGCCTCCAGCGCGACCAGCTACACCGCAGCCGGCACCGGCAGTTCCACGGTGCGTTTAAACGTGGACCTCTTCCACGACGCCTACACGGAGGAAGTTGGACGCTTCGCCGACGCAGTTTCGGCGCGGCGTGAGGGCGTCCAGGCCATGGGAATTCCTGGTCCGGGCTGGGCAGATGCCCGCAACGCCCTGGCGGTGGCCCTGGCCGCGGCACGGTCAGCCGGGACCGGGCTGCCTGTGGATGTCGCCTCGATCGCCGCGCTGCGGGCAGCCGAGCCGGATCTCCGCTCTGTGGGGGAGCACGCATGAGCTTCCGCCTGGCCGTCTGTGCCGAAATGGTCTACGGTGAGCTGCCGCTGATCGAGAGGGTCCGCCGCATCCAGGGGAAGGGCTTCGAAGTAGAGCTCTGGGACACCCGGGGGCGGCATATTGCGGCCCTTGCAGCCACCGGGGCCCGCTTTTCGTCGATGAGCGGCTACTTTGGCGGCAGCCTCATCGACCCCGCTGGAGCCGCGGAAGTGCTCGCCTCCGCGGAAAAGCTGATTCCAACGGCCTTGGAACTCGGTGTCGAACGGATGGTGGTCCACCCGGCCGAGCTCGGCGAGGGAGGCCGCGCCGTCCGGCCGCTTCACCGTTCTACCGGCGAGATGTGGCTGACAGGCCTGCGCACCCTTGAGCGTCTGGCCGTGCTGGGTGAGAAGCATGGCGTGACGTTTGCACTCGAAAACCTGAACACGATTCTGGACCACCCCGGCATACCGCTGGCCCGGGCAAAGGACACCATGGCCCTTGTCTCGGCGGTTGATCATCCGAACGTGAGGATGATGCTGGATCTCTATCACGCCCAGATCGGAGAGGGAAACCTGATCGAACTGGTCCGTGCCGCCCGGCCATGGATCGGGGAGATCCAGGTTGCCGACGTTCCGGGCCGGTTCGAACCCGGTACAGGGGAGATCAACTACCGTGCCGTCGCCTCGGCCCTTAGAGATGCTGGGTACACCGGCGTCATCGGCCTGGAGGCAGGTGCGTTCGGGGGGCAGAGCCTGGAAGCAGGGGACACCGCCTTGGCCGCCTTCGGATCCGCCTTCGACGTCTGACCGGCTCGACGGCCACCTTCATGGCGCTGGTCATGGTACGCGGTACCGCTGCGCTGGCGCACTCGGGCGAGTAGTAGGTAGACTAGGCTACCTACTACGCACACCACTCGCGAGGAGCACTGATGACCGGGAAGCAGCTGACACCAGGAGGCGCCCCGCCCAGGAGACGTGCCCGCGACGCACTCATCGAGGCGGCCTCGCGGCGATTCTATGCAGACGGCCTGGCCGGAACGGGAATTGACGCCATTACGGCAGAGGCCGGCGTGGCCAAGAAGAGCCTCTACAACAACTTCGCCTCGAAAGCGGACCTCATCACGGCGTACCTGACTGCCCGCCACGAGGAGTGGATGGGGCTCTATCGGATGAGGCTGGAGAGGGCGACCGGCGCCAGGGAGCGCGTCCTCGCGGTCTTCGATGCGTATGCAGATCACGCCGGTCTGGCGTACGAGCATGGCTTTCGGGGCTGTGGCCTGCTCAACGCCGCAGCCGAGCTGCCCGCCGGGGACTCTGGAAGGACGGTGGTCCGGCGGCACAAGGAGGAGGTTGAAGCGTTGTTATCCGAGCATGTGGCCGAGCTCCTTCCGCACTCACCTGATCGGGCGGGTTCAATTGCCCGGCACCTGGCGTTCCTGCTTGAAGGGTCGATGGCCCGGGCAGGCCTCGAAGGCAACGACAGCTGTATTCAGGAAGCCCGCGGGATTGCGGCCACGCTGATCGGCGGCCTGTGAAGAACGCAGGTTTCAGGGGAAGTTCCTGGGGGGCGCTGTTTGTCCTGGCCGCCTCGGTGCTGTGGGGCACAACGGGAACGGCGGCCACCTTTGCCCCCGAAGTAAGCCCACTCGCGATCGGAGCGGCAGCAATGGGTTTGGGCGGCCTGCTCCAGGCGGCGATTGCAGCACGATCGATCATGGCGTTCGCCACATCCCTGCGCAGCCAGTGGTCCACGATGGCTTTGGGGTCGTTGGCCGTCGCAACGTACCCGCTCGCCTTCTACTCGTCAATGCACCTGGCCGGCGTGGCGGTTGGGACCGTTGTCTCCATCGGTTCAGCTCCGCTCGCCTCCGCCGTCATTGAACGGATTGTGGACAAGAGACGATTTACGGGACGGTGGGCGGTGGGCGCGGTGCTCGGTCTGTCCGGTACCCTGCTGTTGTGTTTCGCCGGAGCCGGGCAAGGTGATCCGGCAGCGGATCTGGGATGGTCCACGTCAGCCGGTATCGGCCTGGGGCTGATTGCCGGGCTCACGTATGCGGTCTACTCTTGGGCCGCCCACCGCCTGATTAACACTGGCGTACCCTCAACAGCAGTCATGGGGTCCGTCTTCGGCATAGGCGGCCTACTGCTCATGCCCGTACTGGCAATAACCGGCACTCCGCTCGTCACTTCCTGGCAGAACGCGGCCGTCGGTTTGTATATGGCCCTTGTCCCAATGTTTGCCGGCTACGTTCTGTTCGGCTGGGGCCTGGCCCGTGTCCGCGCCAGCACGGCCACTACGATATCCCTCACTGAGACAGTGGTGGCCGCCATCCTGGCGGTGGCAGTAGTGGGCGAACGCCTGCCGGCTCTGGCCTGGGTTGGTGCCGCGCTGGTCGCAGGAAGCCTGTTCGTGCTGACGCTGCCTGCCCCTACACCGCGTTACGGGCAGGCCGAAAAAGTCCGGGCGTCGAGCCCGTCACGTTAAAAACGTGAAGGGCCCGACAACGCCCGGCCGCGCCGCCGGCAGAAACTTACGGCCGGGACGCCACTCCGGGGGCCAGGAAGCGCCTGCCGTTGACACGCTCGGACGCGCCCACCCGGTCCAGATAAGGAGTAATGCCGCCCAGGAACATCGGCCAGCCCGCACCAAGGATCATGCAGAGATCGATATCCTCCGGCCCGGCCACCACGCCTTCGTCGAGCATGAGGCCGATTTCCTCGGCCAGGGCATCCTGCGTGCGGCGCAGGACTTCCTCGCCGCTTGAAGGGGAAGTCCCGAACGACATCAGCGCCAGCGTCGACGGGGGAATCTCCTGGCCGCCGTCGGCAGCAGGCACCCAGAGTGACTTCACCCCGTTGTCAATCAGCTTCTGCAGGTTCTGCGACACCGGGAAGCGCTCGCCGAACGCCGCATGCAGCGACTCCTGCACATGCTGTGCCACGGGCAGGCCAACCATCGCGCCCAGCGTGAACGGCGTCATGGGCAGGCCCATGGGCCGCAGGGCGTTGTCTGCAACGTCCGCCGGCGTTCCCTCGTCGAAGGCCGCGGTGACTTCGCCCATGAGCCGCAGAAGGATGCGGTTGACCACGAAAGCCGGAGCATCCTTGACCAACACTGCGGTCTTCTTGAGCCCTTTGGCGAGTTCGAAGGCGGTGGCCAGCACCGCGTCGTCTGTCCGGGGGGCACGGACGATCTCCAGCAGCGGCATGACGGCCACCGGGTTGAAGAAGTGGAAGCCCACCAGCCGCTCCGGGTTCTGCAGGTCTGCGGCCATGGCAGTGACGGACAGGGATGACGTGTTGGTGGCGAGGACGCAGTCGGGGGAGACCACGGCCTCCAGTTCGGCGAAGACCTGCTTCTTGACGTTCAGCTCCTCGAAGACCGCTTCGATGACGAAGTCGGCATCTGCGAACTGCTCCTTGGAAACAGACCCGGTCACGAGCGCCTTGGTCCTGTTGGCGGCGTCCTGGCTGATCCGCTTCTTGCCCAGCAGCCTGTCCACTTCTGCGTGCACGTAGCCCACACCCTTGTCCACGCGGGCCTGGTCGATGTCGGTCATGACGACAGGGACCTTGAGCTGGCGGGCGAAAAGGAGGGCAAGCTGGCTGGCCATCAGTCCGGCACCCACCACGCCGATCTTGGTCACGGGGCGCGCGAGCTTGCGGTCGGGTGCGCCGGCGGGGCGCTTGGAGCGCTTCTGCACGAGGTCAAGGAATGCGTAGACCGTCGAGCGGAATTCGTCGGTCTGCATGAGGCCGGCCAGGGTTTCGCATTCCAATGCCGCGGAGTCTGCCTCCGACAAGGTCCGGGTGGTCTCCATGATCTCCAGGACCTTGGCGGGTGCGGGCGAGGCGTTGGACGTCTTGGACTCCACGAAGGAGCGGCCGGCCGCCACCGCCCCGGCCCAGCGGGCGGCCACTTCCGGGTCAGAAGGGTCGACGGCGTTGGGCCGCTCGGGTGTGACCTCGCCGGAGATGATTTTCGCGGCCCATGCGACGGACTGTTCCACGAAGTCGGCCGGTTCGAACATGGCATCGGCGATGCCCAGCCTGTAGGCATCCGGCCCGGTGAGCGTGCGGTTGTTGCTGAGCGGGTTTTCGATCATGACCCTGAGGGCATTTTCGGGGCCGATCAGGCGCGGCAGCAGATAGACCCCGCCCCAGCCGGGAACCAGCCCGATGAAGGACTCAGGGAGGGCCAGCGCGCCGGCTCCGGAGGAGACAGTGCGGTACGTGGACTGCAGGGCGATTTCCAGACCTCCGCCCAGTGCCACGCCGTTGATGAACGCGAAGCTTGGCACGCCAAGGTTGGAAAGCGTGGCATAGACATCGTGCCCCAGCTGCGCCATCCACAGGCCGTGCTCCCGGCTGTTGAGCGACTTCACCGCGGACAGGTCAGCACCGGCCACGAGATAATACGGCTTGCCCGTCACGCCTACGCCCACGATCTCACCTTTGGCGGCCCGGTCACGGAGTCCTTCGAGAACGGTGCCGAGTTCCACGAGCGTGTTGGGCCCCAGGGTGGTGGGCTTGGAATGATCCAGCCCGTTGTCGAGGGTGATGAGAGCGAAAGTGCCTCCGCCTGCCCCGCCTGCGTCGGCGGGCAGCTCGATGTCCTGTACGTAGGAGTGGGTGACCGTCTCGTCGGGGAAGAGATCGGCGAGCTTGCGGAAATCTGCTGCACTCATGCTGTTGCTCCTGCGGTGTGGGTGGAGGCCGGGGACTCGTTCCGTGCGGATATTTCTGCGGTGTTTTCGGCGTTCAGGGACGCCGCCCCGCTGTAGTCGGCGTGGTGCGGGTTCTCCCAGATGACGGTGGCCCCCATTCCCAGGCCAACGCACATGGCCGTGATGCCGTAGCGGACGGTGTGGTCCTCCTCGAACTGCCGGGCAAGCTGGTTCATGAGCCGGATTCCGGAGGAGGCGAGCGGGTGGCCCACCGCAATGGCCCCGCCGTAGCGGTTGACCCGGGGGTCGTCGTCGGAGATCCCGAAATGGTCCAGGAAGCTCAGGACCTGGACGGCAAATGCCTCGTTGATTTCGAACAGGCCGATGTCCCCGATGTCCAGGCCAGCCTTCGCCAGGGCCTTTTCGGTCGACGGAACGGGCCCGATGCCCATGACTTCCGGCTCCACTCCCGCATAGGCATAACTGACGAGCCGCATCTTCACGGGCAGCCCCAGTTCCGCCGCGGCGTCGGAGGATGCCAGCAGCGCCGCCGTGGCGCCGTCGTTCAGTCCGGCAGCATTGCCCGCCGTCACGCGGCCGTGGGCACGGAAGGGCGTCCGCAGCGAGGCCAGGTCTTCCAGCGTGGTTCCCGGGCGCGGCGGCTCATCCACCGTGTTGACGGTCCAGCCCTGGCCGGGCTTCATGGTGGCCACCGGAACAAGGTCCGGCTGGATCTGTCCGGTGCCGTACGCGGCCTGCAGCTTGTTCTGGGAGGCAACCGCGTACGCGTCAGTGCGGTCCCTGGTGATGGCCGGAAAGCGGTCATGCAGGTTCTCCGCCGTATTGCCCATGTTGAGGGCGGCCGGATCCACGAGCCGCTCAGACATGAAACGCGGGTTCGGGTCGGCGCCGGCACCCATTGGGTGGTTGCCCATGTGTTCAACACCGCCGGCAATCACGACGTCATAGGCGCCAAAGGCGATGCCGCCCGCGGTCGCGGTGACGGCGGTCATGGCGCCGGCGCACATGCGGTCGATGGCAAAGCCGGGAACGGTGCGGGGCAGCCCCGCCAGCAGGGCAGCCGTCCGCCCGATCGTGAGGCCCTGGTCGCCCGTCTGGGTTGTTGCCGCGACGGCCACCTCGTCGACGCGGGCGGCGGGCAAGGCCGGGTTGCGCCTCATCAGTTCGCGGATGCATTTGACCACCAGGTCATCAGCCCGCATGCCGGCGTAGATGCCTTTCTCGCCGGCCCGGCCGAAAGGCGTGCGCACGCCGTCCACGAAGACGACGTCGCGGACAACGCGCTGGTTTCCGCTGCTTCGGTGTTGGCTCACGTGCTGCTCCTCATTGAGACGTTGGTGCCGGATCCTGGCCAGAAATCATCAGGGATCCAAGCGTCAGTGAGCCCAATGTTACTCGCCAGTAACTTAGCGTGCAAGGAGCGGATTTCTGCTAGGCCGTTGGCTCTTTGGGTTCCTTCGGCCGCAGGGGCTGCGGATTCAGGAACGCCGCGGTGATCAGCGGCGCCACAAGTTCAATCTGCCACGGTCTGGCGCCCAGTGAACTGAGCTCTTCGGCGACCGACGCTTCGCTGATGTCAGCCGGCGGGCGCCAGGCGACGCGGCGCAGGTAATCAGGCGTCAGCAGGTTCTCCAGCGGAAGATTGAATTCCTCGGCCTTCATCTGCAGCAGAGGACGGGCTGTGGACAGCCTCTCCGCGGCGGCGAGGTCGCGCTCGGCCCAGACCCGGGGCGGCGGGGGTGCATTGGTCGGGAGGTGCAGCGGGGGAAGGTCGTCCAAGGTGCGGGCGGTTGCGATGCAGCGGAGCCAGCGGGGGGCCTCGCGCTGGGCGGCCCGGCCATGGAATCCCTTGGTGCCCAGCAGCTGCGGCACGGTCGCGGGCATGGCCTTGGCTGCAGCCACGAGGGAGGAATCAGGAATCAGCCGGCCCGGCGCCACATCCCGCTTCTGGGCAAGCGAATCGCGTTCAAGCCACATCTCGCGCACCGCAGCCAGCTGGCGGCGGTCGCGGATCTGGTGGAGCCCCGAGGTCTTGCGCCAGGGGTCGATCCTTGGCGGCGCAAGTCCGGCGGCGAGGATGGCAGCGAATTCCTGCTCGGCGAAGTCGAGCTTGCCGTCTGCCTCGAGCAGTTCGATGAGCTCCTCACGCAGCTCCGTCAGGACCTCGACGTCGAGGGCGGCGTAACGGAGCCACGGTTCCGGCAGCGGGCGGGTGGACCAGTCGGCTGCCGAGTGCTCCTTCGCGAGGCCGAATCCGAGGAGCTGCTCGATGACGGCGGCGAGTCCGACCCGGGGGAGTCCTGCCAGGCGGGCCGCGAGTTCGGTGTCGAACAGCCTGTCGGGCCACATGCCGAGCTCTGAAAGGCAGGGAAGGTCCTGGCTGGCCGCGTGCAGGATCCATTCGACGCCCTTGAGGGCATCGTTGATGATCCGAAGGTCGTCAAAGGGTTCGGGATCGATGAGCCACGTGCCCGATCCCTCGCGGCGGATCTGGACCAGGAAGGCGCGCTGACCGTATCGAAAGCCCGAGGCCCGCTCCGCGTCAACCCCCGCCGGGCCGGTGCCGGCGGCAATGGCTGCCGCGCAGCGCTCCAGTCCTGACTGCGTCTCAATGACAAGCGGCACGCCGTCGCGCGGGGAGTCGAGGTCGATGACAACGGGGACGCGGCTATCGAAGCCTTCCACCGAGATGTGGGGTGTGGTTTCAGCAGCCGGGGCGCCGGCTGTGGTGTTTTCCGGATTTTGAGGGGTCATGATGCCCCTAGTTTACCGGCAGCACGCCGCAGGGCGGAGTCACCATGGGCCGGGGCCCTTAGTTCCTGCGCCTGCGGGGCAGCGCGGAGACGCCATCGGGGAGCGGGGGGAGGCCGGCAAACGTGCAGACCATGTCGGACCAGGCTTCAAGGTGGGCCTGGACATCGGCGCCGGCAGGGGTCCAGGATGCCCGGAGTTCTATGTCGATTGATCCGGGCCTGTCGGAGAGCGTGCCGAAGCTTTCCGACAGCACGCGGGTGGCCGTTCCGCCCGCGGCCCGGTAGGGGGCACGGTGCGTTTCCAGGGCTTCCACGAGCCAGGTCCAGGCGACGGAGCCGAGCATTTCGTCGTTGCCCATGTCCGCATCCAGCTGGGCCCGGATGTAGGTCACGATCCGGAATTCGCCGTCCCAGACGGCGGAACCGTCGGGATCGTGCAGCAGGATGAAGCGGCCGGTGGCGAGTTCGTCGCCGTCGGAGTCGCTGGCAGCTGCGGAGCGGGCCAGGGCCATGGCCGCCGGACCGTGGACAGCCGCGTAGTCGCTGCCGAGGCTGCCGGTGCCGATGACCTCGGCGCCAAGTGCAACGGCGAACGGCGCCAGCCGTGACGGCGCCGGGATCTCGTCCAGGCGCAGCTCACTGCGGCATCGTGCTTTCCGGAGCGTTCCCAAGGCGTAAAGAAAATCCGCAGGAACCTGGGCCAGTGCGTTCACAATCGCAGGCTACGCACTGGAACCCGCCGATCCCCGCAGGCTCGCCGCCGGCCCCCGCAATCCAGCCCCGGCAATCCGGCCGACCCTACCCGGCGGACAGTTCCCTCCTGATGGCCTCGACGAATGCGTCCACGTCTTCCTCGCTGGTATCAAAGGAGCACATCCAGCGGACTTCGCGGGCGGCTTCATTCCAGTCGTAGAAGCGGAAGGACGTCCGCAGCCGGTCCGCCACGCCATCGGGCAGAATGGCAAAGACGCCGTTGGATTCCGTTTTCTGGGTCGGCTCCACGCCGTCGATGGCGTCCACCGCGTGCCGCAGCCTAGCGGCCATGGCGTTCGCGTGCGCGGCTGAGCGCAGCCACAGGTCGCCTTCCAGGAGCGCGATGAACTGGGCGGACATGAAGCGCATCTTGGAGGCCAGCTGCATGTTCATCTTGCGCAGGAAGAGGAGGCCGTGGGCGGCTTCCGGATTAAGCGCCACCACCACCTCGCCGAACAGCAGCCCGTTCTTAGTGCCGCCGAATGACAGGATGTCCACGCCGGCGTCGCGGGTAAACGCACGCAGCGGGACGTCGAGGTGCGCGGCGGCATTGGCCAGCCGGGCGCCGTCCATGTGCAGTTTCATGCCCTTGGCGTGGACGTGCTCGGCAATCGCGCGCACCTCTTCCGGGGTGTAGCACGTGCCCAGTTCCGTGGTTTGTGTGATGGAGACGGCCAGCGGCTGGGCGCGGTGTTCATCACCCCACCCCCAGGCCTCGCGGTCGATGAGTTCAGGAGTCAGCTTGCCGTCCGGCGTGTGAACCTGAAGGAGCTTGATCCCGCCGATGCGCTCGGGAGCGCCGTTCTCGTCCATGTTGATGTGGGCCGTTGACGCGCAGACCACCGCGCCCCAGCGGGGGAGCAGGGACTGCAGCGACAGCACATTGGCGCCGGTGCCGTTGAAGACGGGAAAGCACTCAATGCCTTCGCCAAAGTGCCGTTCCATCAGTTCCTGGAGGCGTGCTGTGTAGTCGTCTTCGCCGTAGGACACCTGATGGCCCTCATTGGCGGCCGCGAGGGCGGCCAGCACCTCGGGGTGCACGCCCGAGTAGTTGTCCGACGCGAAGCCCCGGACTGACGCGTCGTGCAGCCGGGACATGGTGCCGTTGCCGGCCGTTTCTACAGTGGTTGTCATCGCTTTGGTCACGCTTTCAGTCTAAGGAGTTCCGGCCAGGTATTGCTGCTGTCACTGGGTCAGCAGCATCCGTTGCCCGTTCAGTTCAGCGGCGGGTTTTCCGAACAGGCCGACGACGGCGGCTGCCAGATCCTCGACGTCGGTGTAACCGGGAAACTTGCGTTCGGGCTGGCGGCTCCGCATGGCACCGTCCACGAGCGCCTTGACCACGAGGACGACAGCGGCGCTGTGCTGTTCAGCGTCACTGTGCTGTTCAGCGTCACTGGACTGTTCTTCGTCACTGGACAGTTCGTCGGAGAGGTGCCGGCCGCCGTCTGCCTGCCCTGCGCCTGCCTGCCTTTCGGAGTGCTGGTCCTGGCGGAACCCGTCCGCCACTGCCATGGTCCACGCCTCGGCGGCGGCCTTGGCCGCCGCATAACTGGCAACGCCGGCGGACGGCGCGGTGACCGCCGTCGAGGACACCATGGCAAACCGGCCGACCTCAGATGCTGCGAGGTCGTCGTAGAACACCCTGGTCACGTTCCTGAGCGTCGTCACGGAGCTGCGTTCCAGGAAGTCCCAGTCCTCGTCGCTCTGGTCGGCGATACCCTGGGCCCCGCGCCAGCCGCCCACGAGGTGGATGACGCCGTCGATCCTGCCCGCTGTCCGCGCGAGGGCTCCGCGGAGTTCGCGGACGGCCGGCAGGCTGCCGAGATCGCAGATGAGAGGCGTGACACCGCTGCCGGCCTGCGCCGCGGCGGCTTCGATCCGGTCTTTGTCCGACCCGACGGTGTATACCGCGAAGCCGGCCCGCGCCAGGGCGCGTGCCACGGCGATGCCCGATGGGCCGCTCCCGCCGGTGACCACGACGGTGGGGGTGCTGTTTCCGGTCATTCGGTCATCGCCTCCGCGGCGGGGCCGGTGCCGGTTGCGTCTGATGATCCGGTGATGCCGGCGGTCGACTCGATCACGTGGCGCATCTTCTTTTCAAGCGCTTCGTAGAACATGGACAGCGGGAACTCGTCGTCCAGCACCTGGTCGGTGAGGCCGCGCGGCGGCCCGTCCAGGGGGAGGGCCCCCGGCCCCCTGGCCCAGACCGAGGCCGGGTTGGGGGTCAGCGTTCCGGAGATGAGCTCGTAAGCCGCCAGCCAGTGGGCGGTCTTGGGCCGGTCGATGGAGCGCCAGTACAGCTCCTCGATCCGGGCGCCGAGGTCAATGACGACGCCGGCAACTTCGTCCCAGTCGATGCTGAGGCGGCTGTCGGTCCAGTGCAGCACGCGGTGCTGGTGCAGCCAGGCGAACAGCAGCTGACCGCCCAGTCCGTCGTAGTTGCGGACCCGGCTGCCCGTGATGGCGAAACGGAAAATGCGGTCGAAAATGACGGCGTACTGGACCAGCTTGGCATGCCGGCGGGCCTCGGGATCGGCGTCTTCGTCCTTTTCGATTTTCGCGGATTCCCGGAAGGCCGTCAGGTCGCAGCGCAGCTCTTCCAGCGAGTACAGGAAGAACGGCATGCGCTGCTTGATCATGAACGGGTCGAAGGGCAGGTCGCCGCGCATGTGCGTGCGGTCGTGGATCAGATCCCACAGCACAAACGTTTTCTCGGTGAGTTCCTGGTCCTCGAGAAGTTCGGCGGCCCCGGCGGGCAGTTCCAGGGACGTGGTGTCCGCGGCGGCGCGGAGGACCCGGCGGAAGCGGGCGGCCTCACGGTCTGCGAAGATCGCGCCCCAGGTGAATTTGGGGGTTTCGCGGACGGCCACGGTCTCCGGGAACAGCACGGCGGAGTTGGTGTCGTAGCCAGGTGTGAAGTCGAGGAAACGGATGGGGACGAACAGCTTGTTGGAGTATTCTCCCTCTTCGAGCCCGGCGATGAATTCGGGCCAGATCACGTCGATCAGGACAGCCTCAACGAGCCGGCTGTTGCTGCCGTTCTGGGTGTACATGGGGAAGACCACCAGGTGCTGAAGCCCGTTGTGACGGTGCTCCTGGGGCTGGAACGCCAGCAGGGAATCCAGGAAGTCAGGGATGCCGAATCCGGCCTCCATCCAGCGGGTGAAGTCGCCGGCCAGGAGTTCCAGGTAACGGGCATCGTGCGGGAAGGACGGGGCAACGGCTTCGACTGCGTCAATGATGGCCAAAACGAGGCCCGCCGCGGCTGCGTGGTCCGCTTTGTCCGGGACGGAGCCGTCCTGGACCTGCAGTCCGCGCAAGGCCGTGGCTGCTGCCTTGAGCTGCCGCCATTCGGGGTGGTCCGCGGAGATCCTGGCGGGGGCGGTGGTAACGGTAATGGTCATCTTCGGCGTGGCCTTCCTGGTTGCCTGAGCATCTACGCCGAGCGTAACAAGCAGCCAGAGTTCCTAATCCATTTTAGGCCTCAGCATAAGAAACTGTGAGGCTCATCGATCAGTTCAAGCCAGCCAGGTATAGCGCCGGGAAGCCTCAGGACTCCGTGGCCGCGGTGCTGTCCGCGTTCTCGGCCGTGACCAGCTTCAGGGAGACCGAGTTGATGCAGTACCGCTGGTCCGTGGGCGTGCCGTAGCCTTCGCCCTCAAAGAGGTGCCCCAGATGGGAATCACAGTTTGTGCACCGCACCTCGACGCGGTCCATCCCGAGAGTGCGGTCGTGGATATACCGCACCGTTCCCTCTGCCAAGGGTGCCCAAAAGGAGGGCCAGCCGCAGTGGGAATCGAATTTCTCGTTGCTGGTGAACAGTTCGGCCCCGCACGCCCGGCACTGGTAGACGCCCGCAGTGTGGGTGTTCCAGTACTCGCCCGTGTACGGGCGTTCCGTGCCGGCCTGGCGCAGCACGCGGTATTCCGCCGGGGTGAGTTCGCGGCGCCATTCGTCGTCGCTCCGGACAACCGGCGTGTCTACCGTGTTTTCAGCTTTTTCTGGAGTGCTCATAGCCTCATCAACGCTCAGGAGTCGCCAATAAATCCCGAGCCCGCGTACAGGTGAAGCACGGGAAGCCCCAGGCGGTCCTGGGCCTTGTTGGCCCAGTCGGTGTGGAAGGTGTCTGATACCGCGTGCGGCCGGGTGATGACGACGGCCTGTGCGGCGCCGAGTTCCTTCACCTTGGCCACCAGGCTGTTGACCGCCCCGCCATCCACCGTCTCGCCGGAAACCCCGCTGCCGAGACCCTCAAGGGCGCGGAGCGAGACAGACAATGTCTCCGAGGCTGCCGCCCGCTGCGTGGCCGGATCTGGCGCGTGTGCCGTCAGCTCCCGGAAGGCCTTGGCGATGTCCAGCATGGAGAGGTTCTCAAGGAAATCCACCAGCAGATGCCGTTCCGTGTTGGCTGGGACCAGCACGACCAGAGGCGCGTCACCCCCGTTCACCAGGCGTTCGATGTTGACGCGGTCGTCCGCACCCAGCGGCTCTTCTGTGAGAATGACGATTGGATCGCTCATGCCATCAGCCTAGCCCGGCGGAACCGCGCCCGCATGCATTTGCCGCCGGATGTGCCTCGGGAGCCGACTCCGGTAACAATGGTGCAATGGACTCCTCCTTCCGGCCAGGCACAGAGCTGCAGCGCCACCTGTTTCCCGGCACCGGCCAGCAGGGGGCGGTGGCCCTTCTGGACACCACGGCGCAGCCGGCCAGCAAGATGACCCTGCGGGCGAAATGGACGCTCGGCGGAATTATTGCCGGCAGCGCTGCGGCGGCACTCCTGGGGGCCGGATCGTCGGCGCTGGCGCTGTACTTCGCCAGGCGCGTACTGACGCCCGCCCGTGCGCGGCCGGCGGACCAGGAAGTGCTCGCCGTGATCAGGGAGGGCAGGGGCCTGCAAGTCATCCTTGCCGCGACACCGGAGACAACCCAGGATGGCGTTTACAGCCTCTTCTTCGATGGCGGGAACGGCCACGCGAGGATCGGCAGGATCCTGTCCTACTCTCCGGCCGAGCGCACAGTGCTGCGCGAGGTGGAGACTGTCTACCAGGGAAACCTGGAAACCGCGCGCCGCGGCTGGTGGAGCGGCGCCGTGTATCCCGATCCCTCCGCCGTCGGACTTGCCTCGGAGGACGTCGGCATTGAAGTCGACGGCGGAACAGCTCCCGCGTGGCTGATCCGCGCCGAGCCCGGCGCCGAAACGTGGGCCATCATGGTCCACGGCCGCGGTGCCACCCGGCAGGAAAGCCTGCGTGCAGCCCGGGCCGCGCACGAGCTGGGACTGACCAGCCTCCTGGTTTCCTACCGAAACGACGGGCTGGCGCCCTCGGCGCCGGACGGCAGGTACGGCCTGGGATCCACCGAATGGCGGGATATCGACGCCGCCATCGCCTTCGCCCTCGCCCATGGGGCCCGGGAAGTGGTGCTCTTCGGCTGGTCCATGGGCGGCGCCATCTGCCTGCAGACTGCCGATCTGTCGAGGCACCGCAATGCCATCCGGGCCATGGTCCTCGACGCACCCGTCATCGACTGGGTCAACGTGCTGGCGCACCACGCCGAACTGAACAGGATCCCGTCCGGTGTCGGCCGGTACGGCCAGCTGATGATGGGTCACCGCCTCGGGCGCCGCCTCACCGGGCTGGCTGCGCCGGTGGACCTGAAGGCCATGGACTGGGTGTCCCGGGCGGTGGAACTCCGGACGCCAACGCTGATTATTCACAGCGTGGACGACGAATACGTGCCGTACAGACCGTCCGCCGTCCTCGCGGAGAAGAACCCCGAAATGGTGACGTTCGAGGCGTTCGGGCAGGCGAGGCATGCCAAGGAGTGGAATGTCGATCCGGTCCGGTGGGAGAGCCTGGTCAAGGCCTGGCTGCAGCAGCAGCTTGCGCCCCGGCTAAATCCAGGACAGTTGAATCCAGATCAGCCCGGTCCCGGTCAGGCTCCCGGCCAGCAGTCCGGCGTGGAACGTGACCTGGGGGACTAGCGCCAGCCGGGGCGATTAGCGCCCGCCGGTGATGGTTTTGGCGCTGGCCGCTACCGTGCTGATCGGTGCGGTGATGGCCTTCGTGAGGCGGATCAGGTCCGTGGGGCCGAGTTCGATGTCGAGGCCCCTGCGGCCGCCGGAAACGAGGACGGTGCCCAGCGCCAGCACGCTGTCGTCGATGACGGTGGGGGAGGGCTGCCGCTGGCCCAGGGGCGAGATTCCGCCCAGGACGTAGCCGGTCCGCCTTTCGGCCGCAGCCGGATCCGCCATGGCGGCTTTCTTGCTCCCCAGGGCCGACGCGATCGCCTTCAGGTCCAAGTTTCCGCTCACGGGAACGACGCCGACGGCGAGCCTGCCGTCCACCTCGACCATGAGTGTCTTGAAGACCCGTGCAGGGTCAACCCCGAGCACCTCGGCGGCCTCCAGCCCGTAACTGGCTGCAGCGGGGTCGTGGCTGTACGGGTGCAGGGTGAAGGAAACGCCCGCCGCAGCCAGTGCGGCTGTGGCAGGCGTTCCCTGTGAAGTGTTCTTTCGCGCCATTGGCCCGGGCCTGAAACCCTAGCTGGAGAGCCTGGCAGAAGCGGCAACCTTGCGCTTGATCCGCCCAAGCATTGCCGTCATCCCGCGCATCCGGAGGGGAGTGATGGCCCGGGTGAGACCCAGCAGTTCAGGCATGTCGTCCGGCACTGCAAGTATTTCCTCAGCCGTAAGGCCGTCCAGCCCTTCATGGAGCACGCCCGCGAAGCCCCGCGTCGTGGGGGCCTCGCGAGGCGCCTTGAAAAACAGCCGGAAGGCGGGGGACCCGCCGTCGTTCTTCTCCGTCTCGATGGTCAGAAACAACGGCGACTGGCACTCAACCACCTGCTCGAGCAGCTCGGGGTGGTCCCGCAGCCGCTCCGGCAGTTCGGGCAGGCCCAGAGAAAACTCCAGCAGCAGCTGGAGCCTCTCGGGCTCGCTCAGTGCCTGGAAGTCATCGACAATTTCCGCCAGCGCGGTGGGCAGTGCATAAGTACTCATCGCTTCAAGCTTACGCAGTTTTGTTCCCGCCCGGTCCCTTTCTTACGGCTGCTTACCTAACGCCCGCGGGGACCGCGCCGCGCTCGGCACCCTTAACGATCGGCACGCGCACTGCATTGCCCCACTCGGTCCAGGAGCCGTCATAGTTCCGTACGGTGTCAAAGCCGAGAAGGTACTTCAGCGCAAACCAGGTGTGGCTGGAACGCTCGCCGATGCGGCAGTAGGCCACCACGTCGTCGCCTTCCGTCAGTCCGGCTTCGTCCAGGTAAAGCGCCTCCAGCTCCGGGCGGCTCCGGTACGTGCCGTCTTCCGCGGCTGCGCGTGCCCACGGGATGGACGCGGCCGTGGGGATGTGGCCACCGCGGAGTGCGCCTTCCTCGGGGTAGGCAGGCATGTGGGTCCGCTGGCCGGTGTATTCCTCGGGGGAGCGCACGTCAATCAGTGGCTTTCCGAGGTGGGCAAGGACGTCTTCCTTGAACGCGCGGATCGGGGCGTCGTCGCGTTCGACGACGGGGTAGTTGCCGGGTGCGGGCGACGGAACGGCCGTGCTCAGCTCGCGGCCCTCGGCGATCCATTTGTCGCGGCCGCCGTCGAGCAGCCGTACATCGTCGTGTCCGAAGAGAGTGAAGACCCAGAGTGCGTAGGCGGCCCACCAGTTGGACTTGTCGCCGTAAATCACCACGGTGGTGTCGCGGGAAATGCCTTTGGCGGCGGCCAGGAGCGCGAAAGCCTGGCCGTCCACGTAGTCGCGGGTCACTTCGTCGTTCAGGTCCGTATGCCAGTCGACCTTGACGGCTCCGGGGATGTGCCCGGTCTCGTACAGCAGGACGTCTTCGTCGGACTCCACCACCACGAGTTTTCCGTTGTCCAGGGCCCCGCCGTCGATGGCGGCGGCGAGCCACTCCGTGGAGACCAGCCGCTCGGGGTTGGCGTAAGCGGCGAACTTTTCGTTCTGTTCAACTGGGTAGGACATTCATATGGCCTTTCACTGAAACGGTCACGGCAGACCGCCGAAGGAACCGGTCGGTCACTGCTCCAACACTAGCCACGGGCCGCGGTGAAAGCTTCCCCCCGTTAACAGGACGAAATGTGCGCTTGGTCACGGCTTCCGGGCGTGTGCGCACCGTGCAGGCTGGAGGCGGTGCCATTGCCGGTATTCTTTCTGGGGATAAGTCACCAGCAGAACGGACCACCTTGGTACAGATCGAAAAGCTTGCCACCCGGACGCCGGCGGTGTCAGTGGATGAGCTCCTGAAAGGGTTCTACCCGTCGCCCAGGTTCGGGCAGGTGTCCTTCGCCAGCTACAGGCCTGACACTTCGCAGCCCAGCCAGGCTGCAGCCGTGCACGCGCTGGAAGCATTCGCCGGGGGTGTGGGCGCCGGCGACGGCGCGGGACTTTTCAAAAGGCTCTTCGCGAAGAAGGACACGTCAAGGGCCGGTATCTACCTTGACGGCGGCTTCGGCGTTGGCAAGACCCATCTGCTGGCGTCGCTGTGGCACGCTGCCCCGGGGCCCAAGGCCTTCGGCACGTTCGTTGAGTACACCAACCTGGTGGGCGCCCTGTCCTTCCGGAAAACTGTTGAAGCGCTGAGTTCCTACAAGCTTGTGTGCATCGACGAGTTTGAGCTTGATGATCCTGGCGATACCGTCCTGATGTCCCGGCTCATGCGCGAACTCGCCGACGCCGGTGTCAAGCTCGCTGCCACCTCCAACACGCTGCCCGGCTCCCTGGGCGACGGCCGGTTCGCTGCGGTCGATTTCCAGAGGGAGATCCAGGTCCTGTCAGACCAGTTCGATGTCCTCAGGATCGACGGCGAGGATTTCCGGCACCGCGGACTGCCGGCGGCGCCGTCCCCGTTGCGGAACAGTGAACTCCACGCCCACATGAAGGCCGAGTTCGATGGCCAGACTGTGGCGGAGGATGACTTCAAGACCCTGATCGCGCATCTTGCCGGTGTGCACCCGAGCCGCTACCGCAAGCTCCTTGACGGAGTGGACGGTGTTGTTTGGCGGGATGTGGAGACGATTACCGAACAGGCTGTTGCGCTGAGGTTCGTGGTGCTCGCGGACCGGTTGTACGACAAGGACGTTCCGATCCTTGCCAGCGGTGTCCCCTTCGACAAGCTGTTCACGGAAGAAATGATGACCGGCGGCTACATGAAGAAGTACTTCCGGGCGGTCTCGCGCCTCACCGCCCTGGCCCGTGAAGGCCAGAACCACGAGCCGTCCTAGCGACCGGGCCGCTTAAGCGTCAACAGTGCTTGAACGCCTCAGGCAGTCGACGCACGGGCAGTTAAACGCCAAGGGCACTTAAACGCCAAAGGCGCCGGTGCCGCCTCTCGGCGGGACCGGCGCCCCCGTTGACGTGTCGGGGCAATGCCCGGGCAAATCCTTGTTACGGAGCCTTCTCGACCGGCGGCACTACCTGGCCCGCCGGGGCCTCGTTCGGCGTACCGTCTGCGTTGTCAACGTAGGTGGAAGCGCCATCCTGGACCTTATCTACATGGCCGGCGTACTTGCCGCCCGTCTTCGAGTCGACAAAGTCGCCCGCTTTTTCGATGCCGTCCTTGATGGCCTGCTCGTTGCCGCGGATCAGACCCTGAGCTTTGCCCTTTAGATCGTCAATTAGTCCCACGAGCACCTCCCTTCAATCGCGGAGCCAGATCGCTCCTCCGCATTCGATCCTAGCCCTCCGTCGGTTCTATGCCAAGAATCAGTTGACAAAATTTGTCAAACCGGTGAGGGGCCCGCTGCGTGAGGGCAAGAAAAAAGCAGCTCCGGAGAGCTGCTTGCTGTGTGGGCGATACTGGGATCGAACCAGTGACCTCTTCCGTGTCAGGGAAGCGCGCTACCGCTGCGCCAATCGCCCGGAACCGGAAAACCGGTAAATCCTGGGTTCGAATCCGCAAAGGATTACAGAGAGCGGACGACGAGATTCGAACTCGCGACATCCACCTTGGCAAGGTGGTGCTCTACCAGCTGAGCTACGTCCGCGCATGAAGTACGTCCGGCAGGCCGGGCGTTCAACAACGAGCAAGTTTCCTTGCTCTGGTGGGCGATACTGGGATCGAACCAGTGACCTCTTCCGTGTCAGGGAAGCGCGCTACCGCTGCGCCAATCGCCCATTGAATCCGGTTAGACCGGAAACCATGGTTTTCACCGAGGTGGGTACGGGATTCGAACCCGTGTATACGGCTTTGCAGGCCGCTGCCTCGCCTCTCGGCCAACCCACCGTGTAAGCATCGATTCCTAAGAATCATTGCCGTGACAGTGTCCTGCGAGCGGACGACGAGATTCGAACTCGCGACATCCACCTTGGCAAGGTGGTGCTCTACCAGCTGAGCTACGTCCGCATTTCGGAGCTTCGATTCCTTGCCTTGAGCGGCATTTCCTCGCGTTCCAACGAGTAAAAACTCTATAGGAGGTTCAGGGAATCTCCAAATCGACCTCCCCGACGCTGGCGCAGACCCCTGTACTTCCTTGAATTCTAGGCAAATTCTTGAATTACAGAGGTGTAATTCGCGCGTCTTTGTTGGGTCGCTGTACGCCGCCGCTCGCCCGATTTCCGTAAACCCCGCATCGTGGGCTAGCATTCAAATGCATCGGGGCGATTGGCGCAGTGGTAGCGCGCTTCGTTCACACCGAAGAGGTCACTGGTTCGAACCCAGTATCGCCCACCGATGAATGGTCCGTTCCGCCCAGGGAAATCAATCTGGGCGGGACGGACTTTTCTGTTTCCCGACTTAACTGTCAGCCCCCTGTGAAAGAGTCTCGCCATGACTGATCCACTTCTCGCCCACGCCACGGAATACGGCCGGATGTACGCGCGCTCCACCACGGAAGTGTTCTCGGTGCCCTCCATCACCACAGTCATCGGCCAGCAGCCCCATGGGCTGGACGGCTGGTTTGGCTACATGGGTGCCAGCAGCCTCGCCAAGGATCCCTCCCTTCCCGAGATCCTGGGCAGTCCGGCCAAGGTCCGGCAGGCGGTGAACCGCGCGGCCAAGGCCGCAGAAACGTACCGTGACGACGCAGCCCGGCGCGGCGACCGGGTGCACAACTACTGCGAACAGGTGGCGCTCCGTGCCTTGGGCAAGCCCCACCGGATGCAGGAAACCCGAGAGGCGCTGGCGTCCAATGGCGAAGAAGCCTTCGCTGCCCGCTTTGATGAGTGGTGGGAGCTGTTCCGCGTGGAGCCCGTGGCGCCGGAGATCACGGTTTGGAACGCGACGGTTGGGTACGCCGGAACGCTGGACCTCGTGGCCAAGATCAACGGACGGACCTGCCTCATTGACTACAAGACCAAGGGGACCACGCGGGACGGCCAGGTCAAGCCGCTGGATGACAAGGTGGTCATGCAGCTCGTCGCCGGAATGAAGGCGGAGGAAAGCCTGGTGGACGCAGAGGCGGGGGAGTGGGAACCCTGGCGGCACGGTGAGGCTCCGGTACTGCTGGCAGTCGCCATCGGTGAGACGGAGGTGCGCCCCGTCCGGGCGAATCCCGAGGTGCTGCGGCACCACTGGTGGAAGTTCTGCGCGCTTCGGCGCGTCTGGGAAATGTCCGCCGACACCCTCAGCGCCGGGCCTGCACTGCTGCCGGTGGCGCCGCCGGTGTTTGCCTGACCGGTGTGTACCTGATCCATGCTGGCATGCGCACGGAGTTCACCACGGGCGCATGTCAGCAGGCCTAGCAGTGTTCATCCACGTCAGCTGCCGTAACCACCGGGGGCGCCGGCGGGGCGGCAGCAACTAAACTGGTCTGGATCCGTTACCGTCCACCGTGAGGAAATGACTGCAGATGGCAATTCTGAATATCCGTATCATCGGCGATCCCGTGCTCCGCACGGTCGCCGACCCTGTCACGGAATTCGGGCCGGAGCTGGCAAGGCTCGTTGCCGATATGACCGAAACCATGGAGGACGTGGAAGGCGCAGGCCTCGCCGCGCCGCAGATCGGCGTCAGCCTCAGGGTTTTCACTTACCGGATCGGCGGGGTCGAAGGTCATGTCATCAACCCCGTGCTGGAAAACAGCGAGGACTTCCAACCCGACGAAGTGGAAGGCTGCCTCTCCATTCCCGGGTTGGGCTTCCCCGTCCGCCGCCACCGTGCCACCCGTGTCACCGGCGTGGACCTGCACGGGAACCCCGTCGCGGTCGATGCGGAAGGGATGCTCGCCCGCTGTTTCCAGCACGAAACCGACCATCTTGACGGCATACTTTTTACGGACCGCCTCGAAGGCGAGGACCGCAAGGCTGCGCTCCGCTCCATCCGCAACGCCAACTACGACTCCATCACCGAACGGACGACGGCGAAGCGCGCCAAAACGGTCGGCTCCAGTTTCGGGAGCGGCAGCTTCGGAGCCGGAACGTCCGGTGCCGGCAGCTTCGGCGCCGCCGGATGAAGGTCCTCTTCGCAGGAACACCGGCAGTAGCCGTCCCATCGCTGAATGCGCTGGTAGACGCCGGGTTCGACGTCGTTGCGGTGCTGACCCGGCCGGATGCGCCGATAGGCCGCAAACGCGTGCTCACGCCGTCGCCCGTCGCAGCGCGCGCCGCAGAGTTGGGCATTGAAATCATTCACGCCGCCAAGGTTGACGCCGAAGTCACCGCCAGGATTGCTGCCGTCCGTCCTGATGTGGCGGCCATCGTCGCTTACGGCGGCCTGGTGCCGCGAGCCGCCCTGGATATTCCGCGCCACGGCTGGATCAACCTCCACTTCTCCCTGCTGCCGGCCTGGCGCGGCGCTGCGCCCGTCCAGCGTTCTGTCATCGCCGGGGACGACGTCACCGGGGCCGTCACCTTCCTTCTGGAGGAAGGGCTGGACACCGGCCCCGTGTTCGGGACGCTCACCGAAGCGGTCCGTCCGGATGACACCGCGGGAGCACTGCTGGACAGGCTGTCCCACAGCGGCGCCGTGCTGCTGACCCAGACGCTCTCCGCTGTGGATGCCGGGAAGGCCGTGGCCCTCCCGCAGCAGGGCCAGGTTTCGCTGGCTCCCAAGCTTGGACTCGATGACGGCCGGCTGCACTGGCAGCAGCCTGCCCTGGCCGTCGGGAGGCGGGCGCGCGGGGTCACCCCGGAGCCCGGCGCCTGGACCACCCTGGACGGCCAGCGGCTGAAACTCGAACCCGTGCTGCTGCGCCCCGAGGCTCCGGCGCTGGCGCCCGGGGCACTGGCGCTCAACGGGAAGAGCGTGCTGGTGGGAACCGGCTCGCACCCGGTCGAGCTGACCCGGGTCCAGCCTGCGGGCAAGAAAATGATGACCGCCGCTGACTGGGCGCGCGGACAGGCTTCACTTGAAAGCGTGGTGTTCGAATGAGCGAGTCCGGGACAAGCGGCAGCGGCCGTGGAAAAGGCCCCCAGCGTGCAGGACAGGGCGGACAGGGCGGCGTCCAGCGGGGCCGGGACGGCAGTCTCCGGAACGCCCAGGGCAGGGAACGGAACCGCGGCCCGCAACGCAATTACACCGAGAACGCACCGTCCCAGCGCACCCGGCGCGCTGATCCGGCCCGGCTGGTGGCCTTTGAAGTGCTGCGCGCGGTTGCCTCCGAGGACGCCTACGCCAACCTCGTGCTGCCGTCGAGGATCCGGCACCACGGGCTGGACAAGCGCGACGCCGGCTTCGCCACCGAGCTGAGCTACGGCGCGCTGCGTGGCCAGGGCACCTACGACGCCGTTCTGGCACGCTGCGTGGACCGGCCCCTGGACCAGCTGGACCCGGCTGTCCTGGATGCCCTGCGCATCGGCACGCACCAGTTGCTTGCCATGCGCGTTCCCGCCCATGCGGCGCTGGACCAGACGGTGGGGCTGGCCCGCGCAGTGATCGGCGCCGGTCCGTCCACCCTGATCAATGCCGTGCTGCGCAAGGTCTCAGCCCGGACTTTGGAGGAATGGCTGGAAGTCCTGCTCAGCGACGAGCAGGACGCCACCAAGGTAGCCTCTGTCCGCTACGCCCACCCGGAATGGATCGTGCGTGCGTTCAGGCAGTCCCTCGTGGCGCATGGCCGACCGGTCACCGAAATCAACGACCTCCTTGAGGCGGACAATGCTGCCCCTGTGGTCAATCTGGTAGCGCTGCCCGGACTGGGCAGCCTGGACGAAGCCCTCGAAAACGGCGCTGCACCGGGCGAACTCGTCGAAGGCTCCGCGCTTTCCAGCGGCGGGGACCTCGGCCGGCTCTCCTCGGTACGGGAAGGAACCACACGCGTCCAGGACGTCGGCTCGCAGCTGGTCGCCCGCGCCTTGGCCGCCGTGGACCTTGGCGGTACTGATCTTGGCGGCCCGGACCTGGGCAGCGTGGCGGGGGAGGGCGAAGCCTGGCTGGACCTGTGCGCCGGCCCTGGCGGCAAGGCTGCACTGCTCGGCGCCCTGGCCAACGAGCGTGGCGCCACCCTCCTGGCCAATGAACCCGCACCCCACCGCGCCAAACTGGTCCGGCAGGCGCTGGCCGCCGTCCCCGGGGACATCTGGCACGTCCGGACCGGAGACGGCAGGGAAGTTGGCAGCGAACAGCCGGAACGCTTTGACCGGGTGCTCGTGGACGTACCCTGCACCGGACTCGGTGCCCTGCGCCGCAGGCCCGAGTCCCGGTGGCGGCGCACGCCCAAGGACCTGGTTGATCTCGGCCCCCTGCAGCGGGAACTGCTCAAGTCGGCACTGGACGCCGTAAAGCCCGGCGGGGTGGTGGCCTATGTGACGTGCTCGCCTCACCCGGCCGAGACCACGGCGGTGGTCAGCGATGCACTCCGCAAGCGCGACGACCTCGAACTGCTGGACGCCGGAAATGCGCTCGATGCCGTCAGCCTGACCGGACATCTTGACGCGGGCCACGAACTCACGGCCCAGCTCTGGCCGCACATTCACCGCACAGATGCCATGTTCCTGGCCCTGATCCACAAGAAGCGCTGATCCACAACAAGCCCTGATTTGCCACCCGCGAAAGGACCCGCATGCCGCAGTGCTGCATCAACCCCAGCATCCTCTCCGCCGACTTCGTCAACCTTGAAGCCGAGTTGAAGAGAATCAGCAACGCTGATTCGGTGCACGTGGACGTGATGGACAACCACTTTGTCCCCAATCTGACCATCGGGCTGCCCGTGGTGCAGCGGATTCAGGCGGTCAGCCCGGTTCCCCTGGACGCGCACCTGATGATTTCGGACGCCGACCGCTGGGCGCCGGAATACGCGGATGCAGGCATCGCCTCCGTGACGTTCCATGCGGAGGCGTCCATCGCCCCGGTGAAGCTGGCGCGGGAGTTGCGCGCCCGCGGATCGAAGGCAGGTCTGGCACTGCGGCCGGCCACCGCGGTGGAACCCTACCTGGAGATGCTCCCGGAACTGGACATGCTGCTGATCATGACAGTGGAACCTGGATTCGGCGGCCAGGCTTTCCTGGACCTCACGCTTCCCAAGATCCGCCGCGCCCGCGCCGCCATCGAAGGCTCCGGCGTGAACGTTGCGCTCCAGGTTGACGGCGGCATCACCGAGGAAACGATCCTCCGTGCCGCTGAGGCCGGAGCGAACGTTTTCGTCGCGGGCTCGGCAGTCTACGGCGCCGCTGACCCGGCCGGGGCCATCGACCGCCTGCGGAAGGCCGGCTCGCTCTAGCTCGACGGCGCTCGACGGCTTTGGCCGGCGCGCCCGGACCGCAACGCGGTTCGGCGTCGTCCACCGGACGCCGCTGACGTTACGGATTCCGTGACGGTCCATGGCAGGGAATACCCGGAGCATGCTCCGGGTTGTGTCAGAATAGCAACACACATACGTGCTCCGGGGTCGGTGTAAGTCCGAACCGGCGGTGACAGTCCGCGACCCGCGAGCCGGTTTTTCCTCGGAAAGCCCGGCGGACGGTTGAACTGGTGAAATTCCGGTACCGACAGTTAAAGTCTGGATGAGAGAAGCACGTACGGCTGTATCTGTGGCGTCTACTGACGCCGCAGCATTGCACTGTCGTATACCCCCGGAGCCATCGCGGTTCGAGAGGGAAGGAACGACACAGACGCATGGACATTCGTACCGTGTGGGCGGATCCGGCGGTTTCCACGTGAGCGGCCAGCCGATCAACGCCTTCAGCGCTGCCGAAACCGCCGCCATGGACACCGCCCTGGAAGCTGCCCTGCAGGGGCCGCGGGGCGCCAACCCCCTGGTGGGTGCCGTCGTCGTCGGCCCTGACGGCCGTCACCTGGTGACCGGCTACCACCGCGGGGCCGGAACGGCGCACGCTGAGGCCGACGCCATAGCGGCAGCGGTCAGCACAGGAGTGGATCTCAGCGGATCCACCATGGTGGTCACCCTGGAACCCTGCAACCATGTGGGACGCACGGGACCCTGCGCGCAGGCGATCATTGATGCCGGAATAGCGAATGTCGTGTACGCCGTCGACGACCCCCACGATCCGGCGGCCGGTGGGGCAGCCACCCTGCGCACCGCAGGGGTCGGCGTGCGGAGCGGACTGGCAGCGGACCGCGCGCTGGAGCTGAACCGGCGCTGGTTCCAGGCTGTCGAGGCCAAGCGCCCCTTCGTCACACTGCACATCGCCCAGACGCTGGACAGCCGGATCGCTGCTGATGACGGCACTAGCCAGTGGATCTCCAGCCCGGAGTCTCTGGCGGACAACCACGCCATCCGGCGCCGGATCGACGCCATCCTCGTCGGCACCCAGACAGTCCTCGTGGACAACCCGCGGCTCACGGCGAGGGATGCCAACGGCGATGCCTCCGGCGAACAGCCCCTGCGGGCCGTGATGGGTCTTCGCGATGTTCCCGATGACGCCGCCGTGCGCGGCGACGACGGCAAAATCCTCCATTTGCCCACCCGTGAGCCCGGCGAGGCACTGTCCCTGCTGTTTGCGGCAGGCGCGCGTCACGTCATGGTGGAGGGCGGATCCAAGATCCTGAGCGCCTTCCTGACGGATGGCCTGGTGGACGAACTGATCGTGTACCTGGCGCCCACGCTGCTCGGATCGGGAACCGCTGCGCTCAGCGGCCTCGGAATCGGCACCCTTGCCGATGCCCAGCGCTGGGAATGGGATGCAGCCTCCGGCGGAGCAGTCCAGAAGCTGGGCAGGGACCTTCGGCTGCACCTGCGTCCGGAAGGTCCGGCAGGACCGCATGCCACCCAAAGCCCTGCGCCGGCAGCGGCGCACTCCACGTCAACCAATTCACTACCTGCCCGCACAGCAGCGGGCACAGCCATGGGAGGCTACTGATGTTCACCGGAATTATTGCCGAGCAGGGGAAGGTCCTGTCCGTGGACCGTAATGGGGATGTGAGCGCAACGCTGCGCCTGCACGCCCCCGGCACCGCCGACGGTTTGCCGCTGGGCGGTTCGATCGCCGTCAACGGGGTCTGCCTCACCGCGACCGAGATTGACGGCAAGGACTTCAGCGTCGACGTCATGGGGGAGACCCTCATCCGCAGCACCATCGGCGAACTCACCGCGGGGGACGCCGTCAACCTGGAACGCTGCGTGCCGGCAGGCGGCCGCCTTGACGGCCATGTGGTCCAGGGCCATGTGGACGGGGTCGGCGAACTCCTCGAACGCGAGGCCCAAGGGAACTGGGAACGGCTCCGGTTCGGAGTGCCGCTGCGGCTGGCGCGCTACATCGCGGAGAAGGGATCCATCGCCATCGACGGCGTCTCCCTCACGGTCACGGCTGTCAGCCCGGCCCAGGAATCCGCTCCCTGGTTCGAGGTGGGCCTCATCCCGACCACCCTGGCCGACACCGGACTGGGCGCGAAGCCGGCCGGCGGAAAAGTGAACCTCGAAGTGGACGTACTGGCAAAGTACACCGAACGGCTGCTGGCGTTCAGCGGCACGGCAACGGCTACGGAGGACCAGAAGTGAGCGCGGCAAAACTTGATTCGGCTGCCACCGGCACGCTGACGCTTGATCCGATCGGGGACGCTGTCCGGGCAATGGCGGCCGGCCGGCCTGTGCTGGTGGTTGACAACGAGGACCGCGAAAACGAAGGCGACATCATCTTCGCGGCCCAGCACGCCACCCCGGCCCTGATGGGCTGGACCATCCGTTACAGCTCGGGCGTCATCTGTGTTCCGCTCGCGGGTCCCCGCGCGGATGCCCTGGACCTGCCGCCCATGGTCGAGGTCAACCAGGATGCGAAGGGCACCGCCTACACGGTCTCCTGCGATGCCGCCGCCGGCGTGAGCACGGGCATCTCTGCCACGGACCGGGCGCTGACCGCAAGGATCCTCGCGGACCCCGGCAGCCAACCGGAGTCGCTGACACGCCCCGGGCATATTTTCCCGCTGCGGGCCGTTAAGGGGGGAGTGCGTGAACGCCCCGGCCACACCGAAGCGGCCGTGGACCTGTGCCGGCTCGCCGGACTGGAGCCTGTGGGCGTGATCGCAGAAGTTGTGTACGACGACGGTGAAATGATGCGGCTGGATGGCCTGCGGGTTTTCGCCGCGGAACACGGTTGCCCCTTGATTTCGATCGAGGACCTCGTGGCATACCTTGAGGTAAACGACCGTGTATCTTCACAGGAGAGCAGTCCGGAAGCCAGTCCGGCCGGAGAAGGGGAAAGACGATGACCGCAACTCAAGCAGCGGAGACCAGCAGCAACGGCCGGGTGCCGCATCCGGTAAGCGGCGGTCCTGTGGTGCAGCTGCCCGGGGCGTTCGGAAACCTCGTGACGCAGGCCTGGACCGATCTGATCACTGGCGCGGAGCACCTCGCTGTGAGCTCTCCCAACCCTCCCAGGGACGGCAAGGCTCCCCTCGTCCGGCTGCACTCCGAATGCCTCACCGGCGACGTCTTCGGGTCCTACCGCTGCGACTGCGGCGAGCAGCTCGCCTATGCCCTGGAAATGATCGAGGCAAACGGCGGTACGCTCCTGTACCTGCGCGGCCAGGAGGGCCGCGGCATCGGACTGGCCAACAAGATCAAGGCCTACGCCCTGCAGGAGGCCGGCTTCGATACGGTCGAGGCCAATGAGCAGCTCGGGCTGCCCGTGGACGCCAGGTGCTACAACGCCGCAGCGCAGATCCTGGCCGAGATGGGACTCCACGAGATCAGGCTGCTGAGCAACAACCCGGACAAGCAGAACCGACTGGCCAAGGCGGGCGTCAAAGTGGTGGAGATGGTTCCCACCGAGGTGCCCTCACGGGAACAGAACATCCGCTACCTTCAGACCAAGAAGGACCGGATGGACCACATGCTCACCCTGGATGGCCAGGCCGCGACTGTACCTGGCAACGGCTCAGGCACTTTTGACCACGAACAAGACTGAAGGATCAACACCACCCATGAGCGGACACGGCGCACCACAGATCGACCTCACCACCCTCAACCTGGCGGAAACCTCGCAGCTGAAGCTGGCCATCGTGGCCGCCAGCTGGCACACCCAGATCATGGACGGACTCTTGGACGGCGCGCTCCGCGCAGCCAAGGACGCGGGCATCAGCGAACCCACCGTTCTCCGGGTGCCCGGCAGCTTTGAGCTTCCCGTAGCCGCGGCGCGGCTGGCACCGCATTTTGACGCCGTCGTTGCCCTCGGCGTCGTCATCCGCGGCGGAACGCCCCACTTCGACTACGTCTGCCAGGCGGCGACGTTGGGGCTCACCGACGTCAGCGTTACCACCGGCGTTCCGGTCGGGTTCGGCGTGCTGACCTGCGACACCGAGGAGCAGGGCCTGGACCGGGCGGGACTGCCGGACTCCTCGGAGGACAAGGGCCACGAGGCCGTCACAGCTGCGCTGACCACCGCGCTGCTGCTCAAGCAGTACTGAGTAACCGCAAGGCCAGTCGAGACAGCGGGGATGGGGCGGACGCACCCAGCGTGTGTATTCGCTCACATCCCCGCCGTCATGCAACGGCCCGACAGGCGGGGTCCGGCCCGGAGCAAGTAGTCTGGAGGGCGTGAAGAATTTCGAGACGCTGTTCGCAGAACTGAGTGAGAAGGCAGCCACCCGTCCGGAGGGCTCCCGCACCGTCGCCGAATTGGAGTCCGGAGTCCACGGCATTGGCAAGAAAGTCGTGGAGGAAGCCGCCGAAGTCTGGATGGCGGCAGAGTACGAGTCCGACGACGCCGCGGCCGAAGAGATCTCGCAGCTCCTGTACCACCTGCAGGTCCTGATGCTGGCCAAGGGCCTGAGCCTGGAAGACGTTTACAAGCATCTGTAGCCGCGTCCGCGTGGCCCGCTTGCCTGAACTGAAAACTTCCAACCCCAGAAAGACCTACCATGCTGCGAGTAGCTGTACCCAATAAGGGATCCCTGTCCGAAGCCGCGTCTGCGATGCTCTCCGAGGCGGGCTACCGCCAGCGCCGCGATACCCGCGAGCTGGTCATGGTGGACCCTGACAACGAGATCGAATTCTTCTTCCTCCGCCCCCGGGACATCGCCGTGTACGTGGGCCAGGGAACGCTCGACGTCGGCATAACCGGCCGCGACCTCCTTCTGGACGCACAGGTGGAGGCAGAGGAACTGCTTCCGCTGGGATTCGCGGCGTCCACCTTCCGCTTCGCCGGTCCGGTAGGCGATTTCTCCGACGTGTCCGAACTCGAAGGCAAGCGGCTGGCCACTAGCTACGACGGCCTGCTGCGCGACTACCTTGCAGACCGCGGCATCAAGGCCAAGGTCGTCCGCCTCGACGGTGCCGTGGAATCCTCTGTCCGCCTCGGCGTGGCGGACGCGATCGCCGACGTCGTCGAAACCGGCAACACGCTCAAGGCCGCCGGCATGGAGATCTTCGGGGATCCCATTCTCAAGTCCGAAGCCGTCCTGATCCGCCGCACCGGGCAGGGAGGCGCCGCGAACGGCACCTCGAAAGAGATCGAGGTCCTGATCCGCCGCCTCCAGGGCGTCCTGGTGGCGCGCCAGTACGTGCTCATGGATTACGACATCCGCAAGGACCTCGTAGAGGAAGCCGCCGCGCTCACCCCCGGCCTCGAGTCGCCCACGGTCTCGCCGTTGCGTGACTCCGAGTGGGTTGCCGTCCGCTCCATGGTCCCCAAGAAGGAAACCAACCGGATCATGGACGAGCTGTACGACCTCGGCGCCCGCGCCATCCTGGTCAGCAGCATCCACGCCTGCCGCATCTGAGCCGCCTCCGCAAACGCGGGCCCTTCATTAACAGCATTCTGCAGGACAACAGGAGAAGTCATGGCTGTAGCCGTACGCGTCATTCCGTGCCTGGACGTTGATGCCGGCCGTGTGGTCAAGGGCATCAACTTCGAAGGACTCCGCGACGCCGGAGACCCCGTCGAACTGGCCCACCGCTACGACAACGCCGGAGCGGACGAGCTCACCTTCCTGGACGTGACGGCGTCGTCGGGCAACCGGGAAACGACGTTCGACGTCGTCCGGCGCACCGCAGAGGAAGTGTTCATCCCGCTCACCGTGGGCGGCGGCGTCCGCGGGGTTGCCGAAGTGGACAAGCTGCTCCGCTTCGGTGCGGACAAGGCGTCCATCAACACCGCCGCGGTGGCACGCCCCGACGTCATCGACGAAATCACCAAGCACTTCGGATCCCAGGTGCTGGTGCTGTCCGTGGACGCACGGCGCACGCGCCCCGGATCCGAGCCCACGGCGTCGGGCTTTGAAGTCACCACCCATGGCGGCCGCCAAGGCACCGGAATCGACGCCGTCGCCTGGGCGAAGGAAGCTGCCGACCGGGGAGTCGGCGAAATCCTGCTCAACTCGATCGACGCCGACGGCACGAAGGACGGCTTCGACCTCGAGCTGATCCGGCTCGTCAGGGCCGCCGTCAGGGTTCCGATCATCGCCTCCGGCGGTGCCGGCGAACCCGCGCACTTCCCGCCCGCCGTCGAGGCCGGTGCGGACGCCGTACTGGCCGCCTCGATCTTCCACTGGGGCCCGGACGACATGATGTCGCAGGTCAAGGCGGCCATCCGCGAAGCCGGTTTCGAAGTCCGCTAGGGAAGCCGGCAGGTGAGCTGGTTGAGCCTGTCGAAACCAGAGTTTTGACGCCTGATTTCGGCAGGCTCAATCAGCGATATTTCGACAGGCTAATTCGGTGACAGTTACAGCCCGACTTCGGCGGACTGAAGAAGCGCGACGGCGTCCGGCTGGCCCTCGAAGGTCACCAGGGCATGGCGGGTGCGGCCGTGGGCGTGCATCAGCAGTTCGCCGGGCTCGCCGACGATGGCTACGGAGACCGGCGCGCGTTTCGCGACATGCCGGGGGCCGGAGGGCCGGACGAGAACGATGCCGAGGTCCACGCCGCGGTAAAGGATGGCAGCCCGCTTGATGAGTTCATCCCACAGGGCCTCTGAATACTCCTCGTCGAGGGCACGCGGTGCCCAGCGGTCCACGGCACGCCGAATGTCCTCGGTGTGGACGAAGTATTCGATCAGGTTGGAGCTTTCGTCCAGCGCCTTGATCTTCATTGGCGACAAAGCAGGCGGTCCGGCGCGGAACGAGTTCACCAGTTTGCTGTAATCGTCGGCCGTCTTGAGCTTCGAGGCCAGCTTGGCCGTGGCTTTGTCGGAAGCCCTTGACAGGCCCTTGATGATCAGGCCGAGGCCCACAGCGGCCTTCCGCTCGCGCAGATACAGGTGTGCTGCCAGGTCCCTGGTCTTCCAGCCACGGCAAAGCGTGGGGGACTCAGGGCCAGCCGCCAGCAGGGTTTCGGCCAGGACTTCTCGGGACGGGTCGACGAAATGCATCACTTGTGAAACTAGCACGTCGCCGGGGCAGTTGCGCAGCGAATCGATTCGCCAGTTTGTGCTGTTCTTCACACTGATTAGGCCCATGTGGTGAGGCACTAGACTTGACCTGATGTCTGAGCAGCCCGCCCCCAGCCCCACTCCCGGTTCAGCCCTTGCCGCCGCCGTCGGCACTGCTGCCGGCGACCGCCCGTCCGCAAGCCCGCTTCCCGCCGAAATCGCCGCTGCCCTGAAGCGGGACGGCGCCGGACTGGTGGCCGCGATCGTGCAGCAGCACGACACCGACGAGGTGCTCATGCTCGGCTGGATGGATGACGAAGCCCTGAGCCGCACGATGACCACCGGCCGGGTGACCTTCTACTCCCGGTCCCGCCAGGAGTACTGGCGCAAGGGAGATACCTCGGGCCATGTGCAGTGGGTCAAATCGGTGGCCCTCGACTGCGACGGCGATGCCCTCCTCGTGCGCGTCGATCAGGTCGGTGCAGCCTGCCACACCGGAACACGCACGTGCTTCGACGGCCGGGGCCTCGACGTCGTGACCGGAACGGCCGAATAGCCTGCGTTCCACTCACCAGATCCATCGAATCAGGCACCACCCAAGAACAGACGGAGAACCAATAGCCATGCAGGACCTTGGAATCATCAGCCCGGGCCTGGAAGAATTCCGGGAACTCGCCGGCCACAGCCGTGTCATCCCTGTCCGGCTCAAGGTGCTGGCCGACGCCGAAACGCCCATCGGCCTCTACCGGAAACTGGCACAGGGCCAGCCGGGCACCTTCCTGATGGAATCGGCGGCCGTCGGCGGCGCCTGGTCCAGGTACTCCTTCATCGGCGCACGGTCCCGCGCCACACTGACCACCAAGGACGGGCAGGCACACTGGCTTGGCCAACCGCCCGCTGGCGTTCCCGTTGACGGTAACCCGGTCGACGCCATCCGGGACACGATCGATGCCCTGCGCACCGACCGGTTCGACGGACTGCCTCCGTTCACCTCGGGGCTCGTGGGCTTCCTCGGCTGGGAGACCGTCCGGCACTGGGAAAGGCTGACCAGCCCTCCCGAAGACGATCTTCAGCTGCCCGAAATGGCGCTGAACCTCGTCACGGATATGGCCGTCCACGACAACATGGACGGCACGGTGCTGCTGATCGCGAACGCGATCAACTTCGACAACAGCCCCGACCGCGTCGACGAAGCCTGGCAGGATGCCGTCGGCCGCGTGAAGGAACTGCTGGCCCGCATCAGCACTCCCGTGACCCAGCCCGTGTCAGTGCTGGAGCCCGCGGCCCTCGACTTCGCGTCCAGTGTCCAGGAACGGTGGGACGAGCCTGCCTACCTAGCTGCCCTGGACCGCGGGAAGGAGGCGATCGTGGACGGTGAAGTCTTCCAGGTGGTCATCTCCCGCCGCTTCGAGATGGAGTGCGGCGCATCCCCGCTTGACGTCTACCGGGTGCTCCGCAACACGAACCCGAGTCCCTACATGTACATCTTCAGCCTCGAGGACGCGGACGGCCGGGAGTACTCAATCGTCGGTTCGTCGCCCGAGGCGCTGGTGACGGTCACCGGCGACGACGTCATCACGCACCCCATTGCCGGGTCCCGCCCGCGCGGCAAGACCGTGGAAACGGACAAGGCCCTCGCCGAAGAACTCCTGGCGGACGAAAAGGAACGGGCGGAACACCTGATGCTGGTGGACCTCTCCCGTAACGACCTCTCCAAGGTTTGCATGGCGGGGTCCGTGGACGTCACTCAGTTCATGGAGGTGGAACGCTTCAGTCACATCATGCACCTCGTCTCCACGGTCGTGGGACGGCTCGCCCCCACTGCGAAGGCGTACGACGTCCTGAAGGCAACCTTCCCGGCCGGAACACTGTCTGGCGCCCCGAAACCCCGCGCCCTGCGCCTGCTCGATGAGCTTGAGCCGCACCGGCGCGGAATCTACGGCGGCGTGGTGGGATACCTCGACTTCGCCGGGGACATGGACATGGCCATTGCCATCCGCTCGGCGCTGCTGCGCGAAGGCCGGGCCTATGTCCAGGCCGGCGGCGGCATCGTGGCGGACTCAGTCAATCCCACCGAGGCGCTGGAAACTGTCAACAAGGCGGCCGCTCCGCTCCGCGCAGTCCACACGGCGGGCTCGCTGCACAACATCACGCCGGACTCTGTCTCCGCGGCTGACGCCACCGGCCGGAAGGCCGGGAAGGAAACCGGCCCGAAAGCCGGCGCAGAAGCCGGAACAGAGTCCTGATGGCGGTTCCGGCAGAGTCCGCCGCCAGGACAAAAGCCCGCAGCAGCACCCCGGCATGGGCGCGGAAATCCACGGTGGTCCTGCTCATTGCCGTACTGGCGCTGGCGGTCTTCGGCACCACCACCCAGACCTGGCTGACTGTCCATCTTGACCCGCAGCAACTGGGGCAGGGCGCCGCGGAACAGAACGGACTCCAGGTCCAGGGGAGCAAGGCAGCCACCACGGTGACCGCGCTTGCCCTCGTCGCCCTGGCGGGCGGCCTCGCCGCGTCCATCGCCGGCAGGATCGCCCGCTGGATCATTACGGCCATCATCGTGCTGGCGGCCGTCGGGATCGTCACCGCTGCGGCGACCGTACTCGCGGACCCGCTGGCGGCCGCGCAGGGTTCCATCGCCGCCGCCACCGGCATCAGCGGGAGCAGCGCGGAGGTGGGCGTTACGGCGTTTCCCGTCCTCGCCGTCGTCGCCGGTTCCCTTCTCGCGCTTGGCGGGCTCCTGGTCGTCCCGGCGGGACGGCGCTGGAAGGCGCGGACCAAGTACGACGCCGCCGCACCAGGCAGCTCTGGCGCCCAGGCCGGCCCTGTCGACGAGATCGACAGCTGGGACCGGCTCTCGCGCGGCGACGATCCCACCTGAGCCGGATGGTCACGGAGCCACGCGGCGTGCCCGCCGATGACTAAGGCCGCGCCAAAAAATGGCAGAATGTAAGCAGTATTGATCCTGAGGAGATTCACATGAGCAAAGCCACTGTTTCCGGTACTAAGCCCGCGGCGCCCGGAAAGACGCACCACGGCATCGACCACAGCATTGACCTGGGCCACGGCAACAGCCCGGCCGCGTGGACCTGCGTGATCGTCATGCTGATCGGCGCCCTCATCGCCGCCATCGCGTTTGTCATCGCCAGCACCCCCATCTTCGTGGCAGGTGCCGCGGTCATGGTGCTCGGCCTGCTGGCCGGTTTCATCATGCGCAAGGCGGGCTACGGCGTGGGCGGCAGCAAGATCAAGGGCACCGGCCACTGACCGTGACGGTTCTCGACGACATCAATGCCGGTGTCAGGGAGGACATGGACGGCCGCAAGCGCCTCGTGTCCCTCGCGGAACTCAAGGACCGCGCCCTGGCAGCGGCTCCGGCGCGCGACGCGTGGGCAGCCCTCGACGGGCCGTCGGCCACCCGCGATCAGCTCAAGGTCATTGCCGAGATCAAGCGCCGCAGCCCGTCAAAGGGCGACCTCGCGAACATCGTGGACCCGGCCTCGCTGGCGGCGCTTTATGCCGACGGCGGCGCCGCCGTGATCAGCGTGCTAACCGAACAGCGCCGCTTCAACGGCTCGCTGGCGGACCTGGATGCGGTCCGGGCCCGCGTGGACGTCCCGCTGCTCCGCAAGGATTTCACCGTGGACGAGTACCAGATCTGGGAGGCACGCGCCCACGGTGCGGACCTTGTCCTGCTGATCGTGGCCGCTTTGTCCGATCAGCAGCTGCGTGAATTCAGTGCGCTCAGCCGGGAACTTGGCATGAATGTTCTGGTGGAGACGCACACGCCGGAGGAGATCGACCGGGCCGTGGATGCCGACGCCCGGATCATCGGTGTCAACGTACGCAACCTCAAGACGCTCGACGTCGACCGGTCCCTTTTTGCCTCACTCGCCGGAAGCATTCCGGCCGGCGCGGTCGTGGTGGCGGAGTCCGGCGTGCGGGGAGCCGACGACGTTGCCCACTACGCGGCAAACGGCGCCAACGCCATCCTCGTGGGAGAGGCGCTCGTCAGTGACGCCACACCGCGCGAACGCATCGCGGAGTTCGCCGCAGCTGGGGCCGCAGCGATCGCTGCCCGCGTCTAAGCTTCGCCCTAACCGTGGCGCCATCCGGACACAGCCCGCAATAGGCTGCGCACCGGATGCCGCCTGACCTCAATTAGTCAAAAGTGAACAGGATGGTGAGACTGATGGCCGAAGCGCCGACAGCCGGCTCTGACGAAGGCTCGGTGGACGCATTCCTGCAGGGAGGCGCATCGCTGCGCCACGCCCCGGGACCCTACTTCGGTTCCTACGGGGGCCGATGGATGCCTGAATCACTGATTGCGGCCCTGGACGAACTGGAAGACACGTTCGAAAAAGCCAAGGCGGACCCCGAATTCACCGCACAGATCGCCGATCTAAACAAGAACTACTCCGGGCGGCCCTCGCTCCTGACCGAAGCCAAGCGGTTCGCCGAGCACGCCGGGGGAGTGCGCATCTTCCTCAAGCGCGAAGATCTCAACCACACCGGCTCGCACAAGATCAACAACGTGCTGGGCCAGGCGCTGCTTGCCAAGCGCATGGGCAAGACGCGTGTCATCGCCGAGACCGGTGCCGGCCAGCACGGCGTGGCCAGCGCCACGGCCGCCGCGCTGCTGGGCCTGGAATGCGTCGTCTACATGGGCGCGGAAGACTGCCGCCGCCAGGCCTTGAACGTGGCCCGGATGGAGCTCCTGGGCGCCACCGTCATTCCCGTCACGAACGGGTCGCAGACCCTCAAGGACGCCATCAACGAAGCGCTTCGCGACTGGGTGGCCAACGTCGGAAACACCCACTACCTGCTCGGCACCGCAGCGGGCGCCCACCCGTTCCCCGCGATGGTCCGCTACTTCCACGAGGTCATCGGTGAGGAAGCCCGCGCGCAGATCCTCGACCAGACCGGCCGCCTGCCGGACGCCGTCTGCGCCTGCATCGGCGGCGGCTCCAACGCCATCGGCATCTTCCACGGCTTCCTCGACGACGCCTCCGTTAAGATCTACGGCTTCGAGGCCGGAGGCGACGGCGTGGAAACTGGCCGCCACGCGGCGACCATCACGCTCGGCCGGCCCGGCGTGCTGCACGGTGCGCGGTCGTACCTCATGCAGGACGACGACGGCCAGACCATCGAATCGCACTCCATCTCCGCCGGACTGGATTACCCGGGCGTCGGCCCGGAGCACTCGTACCTCGCCGACATCGGACGGGTCAGCTACGAGCCCATCACGGACAGCGAAGCCATGGAGGCCTTCCGGCTCCTGTGCCGCACCGAAGGCATCATTCCGGCCATCGAGTCCTCGCACGCCCTTGCCGGCGCCATCAAGGTGGGGCAGCGGCTGGCCGTTGAGGAGGCCGCAGCGGGCCAGGCCACAGGCAAGATTTCGGACAAGATCGTGATCGTCAACCTGTCCGGCCGGGGCGACAAGGACGTGGCAACAGCAGCCGAATGGTTCGACCTCCTGGAGAAGGATTCCGCAGAGGCCGCCATCGGCAAGGAAGGGGAACAGCTGTGAGCACCGCGCAGATGACCAGCAAATCGGCAATCGCCATTGACAAGGCCCGCGCGGAAGGACGGGCGGCCCTCATCGGCTACCTGCCCGCCGGCTACCCCAGCGTCGAGGAAACCATCGCCGCCGGCATAGCCCTGGCACGCAACGGCGCTGACCTCATCGAGATCGGCATTCCGTACTCGGATCCGGTAATGGACGGCCCGGTCATCCAGGCCGCCACCACGGAAGCCCTCGCCAACGGGTTCCACGTCCGCCAGGTCTTCGACGTCGTGGCTGGCATCACGGCCGAAACCGACGCTGCCGTCCTGGTTATGACCTACTGGAACCCCGTGATCCGGATGGGCGTGGACGAATTTTCCCGCCGCCTCGCCGAAGCCGGGGGAGCGGGCCTGATCACTCCGGACCTCATCCCGGACGAAGCCGCGGATTGGATGGAAGCCTCCGACAAGTACGGGCTGGACCGGGTGTTCCTTGTGGCCCCCTCGTCTTCGACCGATCGCATGCGGCGCACGGTCGAGGCGAGCCGGGGCTTCGTCTACGCCGTCTCCATCATGGGTGTCACCGGCGCCCGGTCTTCCGTGAGCACGGCAGCCAAGGGCGTGGTGGCCGCGGCCAAGGTGGCCGGCGCGGAGCGAGTTTGCGTGGGCCTCGGCGTATCGAACGCGGACCAGGTGGCGGAAATCGCCGCCTATGCCGACGGTGTGATCGTGGGAACAGCCCTCGTGTCCGCCATCCGCGACGGCGGCGTGGACGCCGTGGCCAGCCTGACCAAAGACCTTAGCGCCGGACTGACCAGGAAGTAGCCCTCCATCATGCAGATGTTCCACTCCGCGGCCGCGCTGGCGAATATGGTGCCGGCGGGCTTCGTCCCGGCGAGCATTCCGAGCCCCGACTGGTCCGGCTTCGACATTCCACTGCCGTGGGGCACGCTGCGCATCCATGCCTACGCCCTGTGCATCCTCGCGGGCATCATCGTCGGCCTGTGGCTGACGTCGGTGCGGTGGGCAAAGCGCGGAGCTCCCGAAGGCAGCGTGTGGGACATCGTCATTTGGGCCATCCCGTTCGGCATCATCGGCGGCCGGCTCTATCACGTGTTCTCCTCCCCGGACGCCTACTTCGGGCCGGGTTTTGACGGCACGGGGGACCTGTCCCTGATCCCGCAAATCCAGCGCGGCGGCCTGGGCATCTGGGGTGCCGTGGTGCTGGGTGCCTTCGGCGCCTGGATCGGCTGCCGCCGGGCGGGCGTCAAGCTCACGGCGTTCCTGGACGCCGCGGCGCCGGGACTGCTGCTCGCGCAGGCCGTTGGCCGCTGGGGCAACTACTTCAACCAGGAGCTCTTCGGCGGCCCCACCACGCTGCCCTGGGGCCTCCAGGTTGACTCCGACAACCCCAACTTCCCGTCCGGATTCCCTGCGGACACGCTGTTCCACCCCACCTTCCTGTACGAGTCGCTCTGGAACCTCGTGGGTGTGCTCATCCTTCTGGCGCTGGACCGGCGGTTCCATTTCCGCCGCGGCCGGCTCTTCTGGGTCTACGCCATGTACTACACACTGGGCCGGGTGTGGATCGAAGCCATGCGCATCGACGATGCCGAGCAGATCAGCCTCTTCGGCATCACCACACGGCTCAATGTCTGGACCAGCATCTTCGTGTTCATCGCTGCCCTGGCCGTGTTCATCGTGCTGGGCCTGCGCAGGAAGGGCGATCAGCAGAGCGTCTACCTCCCCGGCCGCGAGCCCGTTGCCGGGCCCGGCACTGAGTCCGCCGTCGAAACGGCCGGCGACAAGCCCGCCGTCGAAACGGCCGGCGACAAGGCCGCCGTCGAAACGGCCGGTGACAGACCCGTCGGCGAAACGGCGGATGGCGACGTGGGCCCCGCTAAAGAGACGGTCGGTGCGTCGGTAGCGCCGGCTGTCACCGGGAAAGCGGACGACGGCGGGACCTCACCGGAGAAGGCAAGCGGCCGCCGTGCCGCAGCCGATACCGTCCGTGATGCGGACGCCGTTGTCTCAGATAGTGAATCGCGTGATAATCTCCCAGATAACCAAAACGGTCCAGGCCACGCTTCTGCCCCAACGGAAGCAGTGCCGGCAGCCACTGGCGGCAACACGTCCGCCAAGGACTCGCCGGACACCGGAAAATCCGGTGCTACTGCCACCGGACCTGCGCCGAAAGCTGACGGCACCCGCTAGTTCAGCGCCGGCACCGAGGGCAGCCTGAGCCACCGCTTGGAGCGCCCAACACCACAGCGTCGTGGCATCAGGGCCCATGCCGGGCAGCATAGAGCTGCTGACCGGTCAAGCCCGGGCGGAGAGACTGCGTAACTGTTAGTTCAGCAGTCCTCCCTGCCCTACAATTTCCAGTAACTAACACTTTGTTGTGCCCATCACACCGGCGCTCTGAGTGGGGCCAACGTTGTCCCTTCCATACGCACGATCAGGAGGAAGGACGTCTCCCATGACCCAAACTCTTCACAGCCCCAGCTGGTCCGAAGCGAACCAGCCGGACGCCGCCATGTCACCGTTTAAACGGTTTGCGGCGCTCCCCGAGGCAGCCGGGCTCTACAACCCGGAGCAGGAGAAGGACGCCTGCGGTCTTGCGATTATCGCCACCCTGCGCGGGGAGCCCGGCTACGACATCGTTGATGCCGCGCTCACGGCCCTGCGCAACCTTGAGCACCGCGGAGCCGTTGGCGCGGACGAGGGAACGGGTGACGGCGCCGGCCTGCTGATGCAGGTACCGGACGAGTTCTTCCGCGCCGTCACCGAATTCGAACTCCCGGCACCCGGGCAGTACGTCGTGGGCACGGCCTTCCTCCCTGCCGAGCAGCGCGAGGCCGATGCCGCCAAGGCAGGCATCGAAGGCCTCGCCGCCGACGAGGGCCTCACCGTCCTCGGCTGGCGCGAAGTGCCGATCGTGGCCGACCTGGTCGGTGCCATGGCCCGCGCCTGCATGCCGTACTTCTCGCAGCCGTTCTTCGCCTCCTCCACCGGCGAGCAGCTGGACCGCAACGAACTCGATTCCCGCGCCTGGCGGATCCGCAAGCGCGCCCAAAACAAGTTCGGCGTCTACTTCCCGTCGCTGTCCTCACGGACCATCGTCTACAAGGGCATGCTGACCACGGCTCAGCTGGAGCCGTTCTACCCGGACCTCTCCGACAAGCGCTTCAAGACCAAGCTCGCGATCGTCCACTCCCGCTTCTCCACCAACACCTTCCCGTCCTGGCCGCTCGCACAGCCGTTCCGCACCATCGCCCACAACGGTGAAATCAACACCGTCAAGGGCAACCGGAACTGGATGCGCGCCCGCCAGTCCCAGCTGGCCAACCCGCTGCTGGGGGATTCCCCGGAAGAACTGTTCCCGATCTGCACCCCCGGTGCCTCTGACTCGGCGTCCTTCGATGAGGTGGCGGAGCTGCTCTGGCTCTCCGGCCGCCCCATCACGCACTCGATCATGATGATGATCCCGGAGGCGTGGGAAAACCACGCCACCATGGATCCGGCACGCCGTGCGTTCTACGAGTACCACTCCCTGCTGATGGAGCCGTGGGACGGACCGGCCGCCGTGTCGTTCACCGACGGCAACCTCGTCGGGGCCACGCTGGACCGCAACGGACTGCGCCCCGGCCGCTACTGGATCACCGAGGACGGCCTGGTCGTCTTCGCCTCCGAGGTGGGCGTCATCGACGTCGAACCCTCCAAGGTGGTCAAGAAGGGCCGCGTTTCCCCCGGCAAGATGTTCCTGGTGGACACCGAAGCCGGCCGGATCATCGACGACGAAGAGGTCAAGGCCGAGGTCGCTGCGGCGAACCCCTGGGCCGAATGGGTCAAGGACAACCTGATCGACCTCAACGAGCTCCCCGAGCGCGAGCACGTGGTGCACACGGCCGCGTCCGTGAACATCCGCCAGCGGACCTTCGGCTACACCACCGAAGAGCTCAAGATCCTGCTCGGCCCGATGGCACGCACGGGTGCCGAGCCGCTGGGTGCCATGGGCTCCGATACGCCGGTTGCCGTCCTGTCCAAGCGCCCCCGGCTGCTGTTCGACTACTTTGTGCAGTCCTTCGCGCAGGTCACCAACCCGCCGCTGGACGCGATCCGTGAAGAGCTGGTCACGTCGCTGACGTGCGCCATCGGCCCCAACGGCAACCTGCTCGACACCAAGCAGGTCCGCCAGCCGCAGGTTTCGCTGCCGTTCCCGGTCATCAACAACGACCAGCTGGCGAAGATCGCCAACATCGAGAATGCCGACGGCGACAAGGTCGCCATGAAGGTCCGCGGCCTCTACCGCCCCGAAGGCGGCGAGAACGCCCTGCGTGCCCGGCTGACCGAGATCTGCGAGCAGGTTTCGGGCGCCATCAACCGCGGTGTGCAGTACGTGGTGCTGTCCGACCGTGACTCCAACGCCCAGTGGGCGCCCATTCCTTCGCTGCTGCTGGTCAGCGCCGTGCACCACCACCTGCTGCGCAGCGCCAACCGCACCAAGACGGCCCTCGTGGTCGAGGCCGGCGACGTCCGCGAGACGCACCACGTGGCAGTGCTCGTGGGCTACGGCGCCTCGGCCGTCAACCCGTACCTGGCCATGGAGTCCGTGGAGCAGCTCATCACAGCAGGCGACGTCGTTGGCGTCACCGCGCAGGATGGCGTCTACAACCTCATCAAGGGGCTCGGCAAGGGCGTCCTGAAGATCATGTCCAAGATGGGCATCTCCACCGTGGCCTCCTACACCGGTGCGCAGACCTTCGAAGCGCTCGGCCTGGGCCAGGAGCTCGTGGACGAATTTTTCTCCGGCACGCACTCCCAGCTGGGCGGCGTGGGCCTGGACGTCATCGCGGCCGAAGTGTCCGCACGGCACCAGATGGCCTACCCCGAGGGCGGCATTGAACAGCCGCACCGCCCGCTGCTTGGCGGCGGCGAATACCAGTGGCGCCGCGACGGCGAGCCGCACCTCTTCAACCCGGAGACGGTCTTCCGGCTGCAGCACGCCACGCGTGAGCGCCGCTACGACATCTTCAAGTCCTACACCAAGGGCGTGGACGACCAGTCCGAGAACCTGATGACCCTGCGCGGTCTCCTTAAGTTCAAGGACGGCGCCCGTCCCGCAGTGCCGCTCGAGGAAGTGGAGCCGGTCTCCAGCATCGTCAAGCGGTTCTCCACGGGTGCCATGAGCTACGGCTCCATCTCCAAGGAAGCCCACGAAACGCTCGCGATCGCGATGAACCGCCTGGGCGGCAAGTCCAACACCGGTGAAGGCGGCGAGGACGTGGACCGCCTGCTCGATCCCGAGCGCCGCTCCGCCGTCAAGCAGATCGCATCCGGCCGGTTCGGTGTCACGAGCCTGTACCTGACCAACGCCGACGACATCCAGATCAAGATGGCCCAGGGCGCCAAGCCCGGCGAAGGCGGCCAGCTGATGGCCCAGAAGGTCTACCCCTGGGTTGCCCGGACCCGCCACTCGACCCCCGGCGTCGGACTGATCTCCCCGCCCCCGCACCACGACATCTACTCCATCGAGGACCTCGCGCAGCTCATCTACGATGCCAAGCGCGCCAATCCTTCGGCCCGCGTGCACGTCAAGCTCGTCTCCGAGGTGGGCATCGGCACAGTTGCCGCCGGTGTGACGAAGGCGAAGGCCGACGTCGTGCTCGTTTCCGGACACGACGGCGGAACCGGCGCCTCGCCGCTGAACTCGCTCAAGCACGCCGGTGTCCCGTGGGAGCTGGGGCTCGCAGAGACCCAGCAGACGCTCATGCTCAACGGCCTGCGCGACCGCGTGGTGGTGCAGGTGGACGGCCAGCTCAAGACCGGCCGCGACGTCGTGATTGCTGCCCTGCTCGGCGGCGAGGAATTCGGCTTCGCCACGGCCCCGCTGGTGGTCGAAGGCTGCATCATGATGCGCGTCTGCCACCTGGACACGTGCCCGGTGGGCGTTGCCACGCAGAACCCCGAGCTGCGGGCCCGCTTCAGCGGCAAGCCCGAGTTCGTGGTCAACTTCTTCGAGTTCCTGGCAGAGGAAGTCCGCGAAATCCTCGCGGAACTCGGCTTCCGGAGCATCGAGGAAGCGATAGGCCACGCAGAAATGCTGGACACCCGCGAAGCGATCAACCACTGGAAGGCCGAGGGCCTGGACCTTGATCCGATCCTGCACGGGCTGGAGTTCGACGACGACGCCCCGCTGCGGAACCTGACCGGCCAGAACCACGAGCTGGACAAGCACTTCGACCAGCGGCTCATCGCCATGGCAGCGGAAGCGCTGAGCGACCGCGCCCCGGTGAAGATTGCCGTAAATGTCATCAACACCGACCGTTCGGTGGGCACCATGCTCGGCCACGTGGTCACCAAGACGTTCAGCACGGACGTACTGGCCACGGACACTATCGACATCACGCTGACGGGAACGGCCGGCCAGTCGCTGGGCGCCTTCCTGCCTGCCGGCATCACGCTGCGCATGTACGGCGATTCCAATGACTACGTCGGCAAGGGCCTCTCCGGCGGCCGGATCATCGTCCGCCCGGACCGCACCAACGTGTTCAATGCGGAGAGCAACGTGATCGCCGGAAACGTGATCGGCTACGGCGCCACGAGCGGCGAAATGTTCCTGCGCGGCCAGGTGGGCGAACGCTTCCTGGTCCGGAACTCCGGCGCCACGGCGGTAGTCGAGGGCATCGGCGACCACGGCTGCGAGTACATGACCGGCGGCCAGACGCTCATCATCGGACGGACCGGGCGCAACTTCGGCGCCGGCATGTCCGGCGGCACGGCCTACGTCCTGGACCTGCGGACCACCCGCGTGAACAAGCAGGCGCTGGAGTCCGGCGAGCTGCAGCTCCGCGACCTGGACGCCGAGGACCGCGACATCGTGCACGGCCTCCTCGTCAAGCACGTCGAGGAAACCGACTCGCAGCTCGCGGCGCGCCTGCTCGAGAACTTCGATGACACCGCTGCCCGCATTACCAAGGTGCTGCCGCGCGACTACGCGGCCGTGCTGCAAACCCGTCTTGACGCCATCGAAGAGGGCCTGGACCCCGACGGCGAAGAAGTTTGGTCTCGAATCCTGGAGGTGACCGGTGGCTGACCCACGCGGATTTCTGAAAGTACGCCAGCGTGAAACCCAGCCACGCCGCCCCGTTCCCGTCCGCATCATGGACTGGAAGGAAGTCTATGAGGCCCAGGAAAAGGGTGTCCTCAAGAGCCAGGCCGGCCGCTGCATGGACTGCGGCGTGCCGTTCTGCCACCAGGGCTGCCCGCTCGGGAACCTGATCCCCGAGTGGAACGACCTCATGTGGCGGGACAAGGGCGAGGAAGCGATTGAGCGGCTGCACGCCACCAACAATTTCCCCGAGTTCACCGGCCGCCTGTGCCCGGCTCCCTGCGAGGCGTCCTGCGTGCTGGGTATCAACCAGCCTGCCGTGACCATCAAGCAGGTGGAGGTTTCCATCATCGATGAGGCCTTCGACAACGGCTGGGTCAACCCGCTGCCTCCCACACGCCTCACCGGCAAGACGGTCGCCGTCGTCGGCTCCGGCCCGGCAGGGCTGGCGGTTGCCCAGCAGCTGACCCGCGTGGGCCACACCGTGGCAGTCTACGAACGCGACGACAAGATCGGGGGACTGCTGCGCTACGGCATTCCCGATTTCAAGATGGAAAAAGAGCAGGTGGACCGCCGGCTTGAGCAGATGAAGGCTGAAGGCACCCGCTTCCGTACCGGCGTCGCCGTCGGCACGGACGTGACGTGGGAGCAGCTGCGCCGCCGTTACGACTCAGTGGTCATTGCCACCGGCGCCACCGTGCCGCGCGACCTGAACATCCCGGGCCGCGAGCTTGACGGTGTTCACTTCGCGATGGACTACCTCGTGCCGGCCAACCGCGTAGTGGCGGGGGAGTCGGTGGAAAACCAGATCCACGCCAAGGGCAAGCATGTGGTGATCCTCGGCGGCGGTGACACCGGCGCTGACTGCCTCGGTACCGCGCACCGCCACGGCGCGGCATCGGTGACCACCCTGGCCATCGGCAAGCAGCCCCCCGCGGAACGGGCGGGCCATCAGCCCTGGCCGACTTTTCCCACGCTTTTCGAAGTTGCCAGCGCCCACGAAGAAGGCGGTGAGCGCACGTACCTCGCCTCCACCGTGGAATTTGTCGGCGAAAACGGCAAGCTGACCGGCGTCAAGGTCGCCGAAACCGAGTTCGTTGACGGCAAGCGGCTGCCCAAGGCCGGCACCGAGCGGATTATCCCCGCAGACCTGGTGTTCCTCTCCCTGGGCTTCACCGGTGCCGAGCCTGCCGGCATCACCGAGCAGGTCAGCGCTGACTTCGACGGCCGCGGCAACGTGTCCCGCGACGGCTACTACATGACCAACACCGAGGGCGTGTTCGTGGCCGGCGATGCCGGACGCGGCCAGTCGCTCATTGTGTGGGCCATCGCCGAAGGCCGTGCCTGCGCAGCCGCGGTGGACAAGTTCCTGATGGGGAGCACAATCCTTCCGGCTCCCGTGGCCCCGACGGACCGCGCCATCGCCGTCCTCTAGCGATGCCTCGGAGGTGAAAGTTCACCTCCACGACAACTTAACCAATGCAAGAGACCAATAGGGTAGGTATATGAGACGCGCAAAGATTGTGGCCACATTCGGACCGGCGATTGCCAGCTATGAAAACACCCTCGCGGTGCTGGAAGCCGGCGTTGACGTAGCCCGGATGAACATGAGCCACGGCGATTACTCCGTGCATGACAACACCTACGAGAACGTCCGTAAGGCTGCGGCTGATCTCGGCAAGGCCGTTGCCATCATGGCCGACCTCCAGGGACCGAAGATCCGTCTCGGCCGCTTTGTGGACGGCCCCCATGAGCTGGCTGTCGGTGATATCTTCACGATCACCACCGAGGACGTGCCCGGCACCAAGGACATCTGCTCCACCACGCTGAAGAGCCTCACCGAGGACGTCAACGTGGGCGACGCGCTGCTGATCGATGACGGCAAGGTCGCGCTGCGCGCCATCGAAGTGGACAACGTCAAGGTTGTCGCCCAGGTGACCGTGGGCGGCATGGTGTCCAACAACAAGGGCATCAACCTGCCGGGCGTTGCCGTCAACGTCCCCGCGCTGAGCGTGAAGGACGAGGACGACCTGCGCTGGGCGATGCGCCGCGGCGTGGACATGGTTGCCCTGTCCTTCGTGCGTGACGCCACGGACATCAAGCGCGTCCACGAGATCATGGACGAAGAAGGCCGCCGCGTTCCGGTGATCGCCAAGATCGAGAAGCCGCAGGCCGTGGAGCAGCTCCACGAAATCATCGACGCGTTCGACGCCATCATGGTGGCCCGTGGCGACCTCGGTGTGGAGCTTCCGCTGGAGGAAGTGCCGATCGTTCAGAAGCGCGCCATCGAACTGGCACGCCGCTGGGCCAAGCCGGTCATCGTGGCCACGCAGGTCCTCGAGTCGATGATCGACAACCCGCGCCCCACCCGCGCTGAGGCTTCGGACTGCGCCAACGCAGTGCTCGACGGCGCCGACGCGGTCATGCTGTCCGGCGAGACCAGTGTGGGCAAGTACCCGATCGAGACGGTCAAGGTCATGGCCCGGATCATCGAGTCCACCGAGGAGCACGGCCTGGAGCGCGTCCCCCCGCTGGGCACCAAGCCCAAGACCCGCGGTGGCGCCATCACCCGTGCCGCCGTCGAAATCGCCGACCAGCTGGACGCCAAGTACATCTGTACTTTCACCCAGTCCGGTGATTCCGCACGGCGCCTGTCCCGCCTCCGCCCGATCAAGCCGGTCTTCGCGTTCACTCCGGTGGAGCACGTGTGGAACCAGCTGGCGCTGACCTGGGGCATCCAGCCGGTGCTGGTGGCCATGGTGGGCCACACGGATGAAATGACGGCACAGGTTGACCGCAGCCTGCTGGACATGGAGCTCGTGGAAGATGGTGACCTTGTGGTCATCGCTGCCGGTTCCCCTCCCGGAAAGGCCGGTTCCACCAACTCGCTGAAGGTCCACAAGGTTGGCGACCTCGCCGACACCTCACGCCTGGGCGAGGGGACGACCAACCGCGAGAAGCTCGGCCCCTGGCCGGAAAAGAAGAAGAAGAGCTAGTTCCAGGTCCTGCTGGGTAGCTGAGACCAAAAGGGAGGGTCCCCGCCGTTGGGCGCGGACCCTCCCTTTTTCGTTGAGAACGAAAAGGTTCTTCTGGGAACAAAAGGAGGGTCCCTGCCGATTGGCGGGGACCCTCCTTGGTTGCTTGGTCTCGGTGTTAGTTGACCTGGTTGATGATGGTCTCGGCCACTTCGCGCATGCTCAGGCGGCGGTCCATGGAGGTTTTCTGGATCCAGCGGAAGGCTTCCGGCTCCGTCAGGCCCATCTTGGTGGTGAGAAGGCTCTTGGCGCGCTCCACGAGCTTGCGGGTGGCAAACTGCTCCTGGAGGTCCGTGACCTCGTTTTCGAGGGCCTTGATCTCCTCGTGGCGGGAGAGGGCGATCTCCAGGGCGGGGATGAGGTCGGCCGGCGTGAAGGGCTTGACCACGTAAGCCATAGCGCCGGCGTCGCGGGCGCGCTCCACGAGTTCCTTCTGGCTGAAGGCGGTCAGCAGCACCACGGGGGCGATGCGAGCCTTGACGATCTTCTCGGCCGCGGTGATGCCGTCCATGACGGGCATCTTGACGTCCATGAGGACGAGGTCGGGCTTGAGCTCCTCGGCCAGCTGCACGGCCTTCTCGCCGTTGTCGGCCTCGCCAATGACGTCGTAGCCCTCGCCGCGCAGGATCTCGATGATGTCCAGGCGGATGAGGGTTTCGTCTTCGGCGACAATTACGCGGCGCGCCGGCTGGGACGTGGTGTTTGACTCCGTCGGTTCTGACACGGGATCTCCTTGAAAAGGTACGGCGGGAACATGACTATCTTAGTTGCGCCCGGGTTTGTACTTGGATCTGCATGGCTTGTTGCGGCGGCACTGGCGCGATTCTGGAATTCAGCCTATCTGCATGTAGAGTAAATCCGCGCACTGGAAGTGGCTGCGTTGCTCACAACACGTTGTGAGCCTACGATTGTTACTCCGTGTACTCCGCGCCCGAGTGGCGGAATTGGCAGACGCGCCGCACTCAAAATGCGGTATCGAAAGGTGTGTGGGTTCGAGTCCCACCTCGGGCACGTGTTTTCCCTGTTCAGGGGCTTGTGGGCCTCTGGGTGTGCACAAACTGTTCACTGATAGGCCCCTTCGGGGGCCCTTTTTTGTTGGTGGCCGTTCCTGTGGCCGGATGCCTCCTTGCCTACTTGGTCGATGTTTCGGTGCGTGTTACCTCTTCATCGTCGTTCACGGAGTGGGCTACATGACCGGTTCCCGCTGTGGAAGTTTCCTCTGCCTTGCAGTCGCTTTCCCCGTGGGTCTTCATGTCATGGTCGGGACCTGCTCGCGTACAGCACGCCTTCCCGGGCGTCCTGGCCTGCTCGGAGGTCTGGCCCGCGTTCATCCTGTGAATTGCTTTCACGCGGTCATCCACGGCGTCCGCTTGCTGCCTTCTTTTGTTGGGGCCGGCAGGGGTGTCTGTCAGATGTGTGCGTCGTTCTGGTAACGGAGTCAGCGCTGGGTTTGAGGGTCCGGAGTGCAGCTTGGGGAACCGGGAGCGGTTCAAAGTTTCGTGAGGAAATAAGTGACGGAGGAGCGCCGAACGGAATTTTGGTTCGTGAGCGGCGCGTGGCGCCCTGGTTGCGTGGAGGACCTGCCCAGCGATGATGGGAATCAGAATGACAAACAGCGAAGTTGCTTTTGGTGGTTCATGGATGCGGGGGAGTGGTGCGGCATGATCAGATGGAAATCGATGACGCCGTGGAGGGTGGCCTGCGGCAGTCGCTGATGATTGCCTTACGTATCGCCGAACCCTGGCCCGCCGCCGCCAGGAATCTCAAAGGGGCCAGGAACACCCGGCCGCCCAGGCAGCACGGGAAGCCCAGACACGCCTCGCTGCGGACCGCAGCGCCGCACACGCAGTCCTGGCTCCGGTGGAGAAGGAGCAATGATGGGACAAGGCCCAGCCCCATGACATCGCAACGGCACATGTCGTCGCCGAAGGCTGGAAGGACCACGACCCGGCTGCGCTGGCAGCCTCGGAGAATATCCGTACCGAACTCCTTGCCCGGTACAGGATCGACACCCACGACGTCGGTCCGGATGCCGCCTACCCGGAGTCAGGGGTTCAGGCCTTCAGCACCGAGAAAGCCCGTCGGGCCGGAACCGACGTAGCCATCCCATCAGGCAACGCTGGTGAGCCGGCGGGACAAGGCCAGGACGACCACCAAGCCCAGCTTGCCCAGGCCAGCGCGTGGGCCGCTAAGCACGAGCCCGAGTTCTTTGCCAGCTGGAAGCAGGGCAGCGACTTCGCTGACACCGTGGAATCCCAACTCTCCGACGAAAGGGATCTTGTCCGGCGCTGGGAAACCGCGATCGGCGTCAGGTTGGGTTGTGCTTCAAATGAACGGGTCTATTTGGAGCATGGGCAAGGGCGGGCAGCTGCCCCGGGCTTGCGACGATGTTTAGCCGGCGATTTCATGAGTTTGGCCGACTAGGGGCGTGTTAAACGCAAGGTGCTTCTGAGCTGGGAAAATAGTGTTGTTGACGCACCAATCTCACAGGCAGAAAGAAGCACCTCGGTTCTCCACGCGAAAGGTCTGGCCCGAGGACGATGGGGTCCATTCGCCGTTGATGAACGGTTCGGTCTTCAGCCCTGCCGGAATCTGGGCGAGGATCCCGCCGATCAGCTGCTTGAGCTGAAACTGCAGAAGCCCGCCTGGTCCGGTCGGGCCCCAGCGAGGCTGGTTGAGGCGGGGCCGACACTGCGGGCGAAGCGGCGTGCCGCTGCTGGTGGTCAGCCGTTCGGTCCTTATCCGCTACTTGGAAAGTTCGTCAGAGTCGAACAGCCGGCTGATCAGCTGGCCGAGGTGGGACCAGTGCTCGCCCGACATTGCGGCCGCGGCCTGGGCATCGCCCGCTTCACAGGCGCTGACGAGTTCTTCGTGGTGGTTGATGGTTTCTTCGCCGCCAAGAAGTCCCGAAAACTTGCGGTACAGGATGCGGTGCAACTGCGGATGCAACTGTTCGATGATGCGGGCGATGACTGGATTGCCCGCCGCTTCGATGATCACGTGGTGGAAGGCATCGTCTGCGGCCAGGGCCTCCGGGACATCCTGGCTTTTCACGGCCTGGGCGAACTTCTTGTTGGCCTCACGCATGGACTCGAAGTCACGTTTCGTCAGTCGGGGAACCGCAGCCTGCATGGCCAGGGAGTCCAGCGCCCTGAGGACTGCAAGATTTGCTGCGACATCATCATGGTTGAGGGTGGCGACCCTGGTGTAAACCCCGGGCTTGGACTCGACAAGCCCACTGTCGGCCAGCCGGGTCAGCGCTTCCCGGACAGGAGTCCGGCTGAGCCCCAGCATTTCCGCGAGGTCGCCGTCCTTGATCTTTTCACCGGGAGCCAGCTCGCCGCGAACAATGGCGTCCCTCAGCCGCTCGTAGGCTGCATCGCTCATTTTCGGGCGGTCAACAGTACTCATGCGGGCTAGTGGCATATTGCATACTGTACTCTGGGCCGTCCGCACCGAGTGCTGTCCGCACTACTGAGTCAGCGAGGATACGGGCAGGGTCCACGAAAGGTACGGTGATGTCCTCCGGTGCCAGGCCCGCGGGGACCTCCGTGCATCCCCCGATAATCGCCTCTGCGCCGGCATCGACAAGCTCTCGGGCAGCCGTGGCGAGCTGCGACTTTACCGACTGGCCAATCTTTCCGCCCTTAATGCCTCGAATGGAAGCCATAACCAGCTGTTCCTGGGAATCAGGCCCTGGGGACAGGACCTGAATCCCTTTGTGATCCAGCCAGGCCTGGTAGAGGCCGGCTTTTTGCGTGCCGGTGGTCGAGAGCAGCCCCACACGTCGAATGGCGGGCTTTAGCCGATGAACATAGTTCGCCGTTTCCTCGATCATGTGGATGATTGGGATGTCCACCTCTGTTTGCACTGCGGCGAGGAAGGCGTGCGCGGTGTTGCAGGGGACGGCGAGCATCCCGGCTCCGGACTGCCGCAGCATCTTGGCGCCGGCGATCATCGCCGGCGTGGGATCCGCCCCGTGGGTGAGGAGGGCTTCAGTCCTGTCGGGAATGCTCGGATCCGACCAGATGAGCACCTGGAGGTGCTCCTGGTCCACTGCGGCCGGAGTTGCTTGAATCAGCTTGAGAAAAAAATCTGCGGTGGCCGCAGGACCCATGCCCCCGAGGATGCCGACCACCCTGCGACTTTCCGCACGGGCAACCGTGCGGTGTACTCCTGGCAGGGGCCACCTAGCCCAGGTGTTGCTAACCGGTGCGGTTCCAGCGGTTTGCATCTTCTTCATGAAACGTACTTTCCTCGGGAAAAGGGGAAGATCTTCAATATATTGCATTCTGCATATCAGGGGAAGAGCTTATGGGATGCCGAGGTTGGTTGTTTTGGATCTGGTGCGTCCTGCTAGGCCTTGCGGTGCTGCTTCGCTTCTTTCACGAGTTCGGTCAGCCAGGGCCGGTGCCCCTTGTGGAAAATCATTCCCTCGGGCAGGCCCTGGACCGTGGGCACCGAATTGGCGATGTCGATCGTGATCCGGCCTCCGGCCATGGGCGCGTTGGTGATGTGCAGGTCGCCGTAGGACTCCGGGAGAACGGGATCCATCCAAAAGCCGCCGCGGGAAACATGCGTGTCGTACCGCATCAACGTCGTCACGAGCTGGATCGGCGTTGTGGCTGCCCAAGCCTGTGGCGAACACGCCGTCGGGTAGGGGACAGGCTCGGCGAACTGGTCCCGGCTGAAGCCACAGAACAGCTCCGGCAGCCGGCCGTCGGAATATTCAGCGGCTTCCAGGATCGCTGTGGAGATGCGCTGCGCCTCCGCCACAAACCCGTAGCGCATCAGGCCTGCCGCAATGACTGCGTTGTCGTGCGGCCAGACCGAGCCGTTGTGGTAGCTCGCGGGGTTGTAGGCGCCCATGTCGCTGGCCAACGTACGCACGCCCCAGCCGCTGAACATCTCCGGCGACATGAGGTGTTCAGCCACCTGCGGCGCCTTGTCCTCATCCACCAGGCCCACCCACAGGCAGTGGCCCATGTTGGACGCGCACGCATCGACCTGCCGCTTCTTGCCGTCCAGGGCGATGGCGTAATACCCCCGGTCAGGGATCCAGAACTGCTCGTTGAACCGCTTCTTCAATAGCTTCGCGCGGTCGGCGAGTTCATCACCTAAAGGCGCGTCGCCGGCGTCGTACGCAATCCAGGCGCGAGCCATGTAGGCGTCGTAGACATACGCCTGCACTTCGCAGAGCGCGATAGGGGGCTTGGCCAGCCGGCCATTGGCGAAGTTAATGCCGTCCCAGGAGTCCTTCCAGCCCTGATTGATGAGCCCCCGCGGGTTGAGTCGCTCATACTCGACGAACCCGTCACCGTCCCTGTCGCCATAGTCGCGGATCCAGTCCAGCGCACGGTCCGCATGCGGCAGCAGTGCAGCGATGGTTTCCTTGCCGAAGCCCCAGCGGCTCACCGATCCAAGTACCGTCACGAAAAGCGGGGTGGCGTCGATGCTGCCGTAGTAGACGGACTTGCCGCCAAGCGCCAGCCCACTGGAAACGTCCAGCCTGACCTCGTGCAGGATCTTGCCCGGTTCCTCCTCGCTCATCTGGTCAACCACACTGCCCTGGCGGTCGGCCAGCGTTTGCAGCGTTCCCAAGGCCAGGGAGGGATCTACCGGCATTGCCATCTCAGACGCCCACAGCGAGTCCCGGCCGAAGAGCGTCATGAACCATGGCGCACCGGCAGCCACGACAATCCGCTCCGTATGGTTGGGGTCCTCGATGCGGAGCGCGCCCAGGTCGTCGTAGCTGCGCCGCAGGGTCCGTTCGATGGAGTGGTTGGCCATGTGCAGCTTGGGAATCTTAGCCACCCACTCCTGCCGGCGCCGGTCCCGGGGGGACAGTTTCTCACCGTCACTATGGATGAACGACGGCGGGGGAGGACTCGCTGCCTCGGCGCTCGGCACCGCGGTGAGCACCGTACTCCACTGGCTGTGCGGCGCGAGGGACACACGGTAGCTCAGGGCGTCCTGGGCGACGTCGGCTCCGGGAGCCTGGACCAGCAGCCCCTTATGGAGATCCTGCCAGACAGCCCGGATGGTCAAAGTATCACCGTCCACTTCCCGGGTTTCTTCCCAGCGCCCCTGGATCCGGGCCTCCTTGACCTCGAAAAGGTCCGCGAAATCCGCCTCCGCCCGGACGGAAATCGTGCATTCGGCCGGATCAGGGGAGTAGTTGCGAATAGTGACCTGCTCCTGAATGCCTGCCCCCACTTCGCGCAACCGCTCCACAATCAGCGGGCTGTCAGCATACCCATCAGAACGGGTGACGCGGCAAGCAAAAAGCGCGCGGTACGGTTCCTTCGTCTCCGCGGCCAGCGGTTCCAGCGACTGGCCATTAACGGTCAAGCTCCAGCGGGACAGAATGCGCGTGTCCTGGAAGAAAACTCCGTGCGGATATTCAGGATGGATGTCCCCGTTCGGCAGGGAGATGCAAAAAGACGTGCCCTCCACCAGGGTGATCGTCCCGGCCCCGACAGGTCCGGCAGCAGTGTCAGCGTTCCATCCAGCCATCCCGGCCCCTTCAAAGAAACCGACGCCACCGGGCGTGGACCTTCTGGGCCAGGCCGCCGCCGTCCCCACAGACGGTACTCTTGCTCGATCCCGGAGGCCAGAGCAACTGAAAACAGAATCTATTGACGAGGTGGTGTGGTTGGGCCAACAGGCAGGGACGTGCCGAATTGACGATCGAACCGACCAGGTCCTTAGCCGGGGCTGCCCGCGGGAACGGGCGGGACTTACCGCTTTCCTCGGCGATGAGCCAAGAGCTCTAGTTCCCGCGCAACAGCTTCGATCGCGTCGGCTCGCGTGGCCAGCCTGCTCTTCTCTAAGCGTCTGGGTCCGAACAGATTGGACGTGGGCGACCGACGAGAAGACTCTAGGGGGCGGTAGGAGCGCACTGCTCGCCCCCCGGGCAGCGAATCCGAGAGAGGGTCGTGGAAGACCACCGCCGCCGCTATCGGTGAGGGGGCGCCGGCCGGGGACGGCTGGGGGCTGACCCGATCGCGGCTGTGGGAATACCGCGTGTTGGTTCGGTCATTGGAACGCGCCCAATTGAACATTGACAGCGAGGAGGACGGCGCCCAGGGCAAGGATTCCGGCGGAGATCTGTAATGGGACGTTGCCTTCGAACTTCCTCCGGCGGAACTCACGTCTCGCGGACCATGGCAGTTGCGAGGCTGCGCTTGAGCTGGTGACGAGCCCTGCTGCGATGAGCAAGATCAGACTGAGCATTGCGCCGCCCCCAGGCCTGACGTTCCGCAGAGGCCTCCGGACCGACTTATTCCCACAGTCTGCCTAGTGGGAGTAGACATTGCCCGAAACCAGCAGGTCGTAGTCATCCTCGATATGGAAGAGGCGACGGTCTCCGATCTGGTCTGTCACCCAAATCGTTTGACCATCCTCGGTCCGCTCATCGATGGAACCCTTGTAGCATTCGACGCCCTGCCGGCAAAGAGTGATGACGTCTCCGCGCTGAAGGGACGTCCACATGGATACACGACGGCTCTGTCGCATTGTTGTGTGCCTTTCTGTAAATTGCCCCGGTGGCGGGGCCTCTGCCTCGCCATCCTTGGCTTCGGGAGGACGGTATGTCGTCTGGGGCGGCCACCGGTGGAAAAACTTCCACGCCAAGCCTATCGTCGATTGTTGACAATTGCTAGGATGAAACCCGTGCCTTCCAATGACGGCAGGCACTTACGTACAGGGCGCGGCCCAAGAAGGAGCAACTATGGTCAAGGCGACCGTCATGAGCGATGCGACAACAGCAAACCCGGGGGAGCACAAGTCCAAGGAAACTTCAATCACCCAAGGGCAGACCGAGGTGTCCCTCCGTCTTTGGGCCAGGGACGACTTCAGGACGGGCATTTGGGAGGTAACGCCGGGAACGTTCAAGAGCACCCGGCCCGGCTACGACGAGATCTGCCAGATTCTGAGCGGCACCGCCACCATCACGGAGCCGGATGGCACCAGCTTCGATATCGGCCCGGGTTCCCTGTTCGTCACGCCCGCTGGCTGGGAGGGCAGCTGGACTATCCACGAAACGCTCCGCAAGATGTGGGTTGTTAAGGACCTCCCGGCAACGACCGACTAGTCCGGTAAAACGCGAAAGCGAGTAGGGCCGGCTTGGCGAATTTCAGTTCTTCTCGCAACGTTCACGGCTAGTCGCCGAGCCTAGCCTGAAGGAGCCCCGGGCGACAGTGAACTGCTGCCCGGGGCTCCTTCCCGTCTCGGAAGCTAAGCACGATGACCTCGACGGGTAACAGTTCGACGACGCTAGAGCCGAATGGCTTTGCGGGAAGCGAGTCGCGGGTAGCCCCCTCGAAGTCCTCAAGTCCTGCTCTATGACGACGCTGCTGGGGAACATTCTTAAGCGGTGACTTCGTTCCCTTCCCTTGTGGCGGTCAGATCCTCAACGGCCTGCTGCATGTGCTGTTTGATGGCTTTGTGGAGTCCTGCCCTGTTGCCTGCCTCAAGCAGATCCAGAAGGTTCTGATGTTCCTGGACAAGGACGTCTATCCGAGGGTAGGCGACGGCCAGGTTCAGAATGCACATCCTCGATTCGGCCGCCAGGGTCTCGTAGATCCGGATCAGTCGAGTGTTGCCTGCTCCGGCCACGAAGGAGGTATGGAATTGCATATCCAGCCGTGCAATCGCCTGCCAGTCCGACACTGCAACCTGCTTCGCCATGTCGCTGATGATGGCCTTTAAGGCCCGGCAAGTGTCTTCAACCTGTTCCTGGCCGGCATCCAGCAGTACGTCTGCTGCGGTTGATTCAACAGCCTGGCGGACCGCATAGATCTCACTGACGTCCTCGGCTGAAAGCTCCAGAACGAACACTCCCCGGTTGCGGTGGCTGACGAGGATCCCTTCCTGGGACAGCCGTTGTAACGCCTCACGGACAGGGCCCCTGGATGTGCGTAGCTGGGATGCCAGGACAGATTCATTGATCTGCTCGCCAGGACGGAAGATCCCCTGGACAATTTGTTCCCGCAGCTGATCGGCGATCAGCTGTGCCGTGGGTCTTCCCTCCAGTACAAACAATCCTTCCGGTGCCGCCATTGCTGTTCCCTCACTTCACTCTTGGGTCGATTGCATTTCTTAGACAGTATTGGATTCGTGAATCCTTGGAGACCCCATCGGGCACGACGCCTTGCCAGACTTACCCTTCTTGGGGCGGTCGCCCTATTTGCTCTTGAAGCGTCGGGGCCGCAGGAACTTGAAGCCCTCAAATGAGCGCTTGCCCAGGGCTTCGTTGGCGGCGATTTCGCCGTACCCGGTGGCCATTTTGAAGCCTTGGCCGGAGAAGCCGGTGGCGCAGTAGATTTTGCTGTTTTCCCTGAGGTGGCCGAGCAGAGGGTTCCCATCCGAGGTGTAGAGGTCCGGAAA
>NZ_JBFTJD010000009.1:0-109555 GCF_056395245.1 Arthrobacter sp. 10L430
AGGTAGCAGACCATGACGTCAGCCTTGGCGTCCTTGAGGGCCTGGACCACGTCGACCGGCTCGGCCGGGGACTGCTCGATGGTCTCGAGGTAGTACTTGCCGAGGCCGTCCAGGGTGTGGCCGCGCTGCACGGTCACCCCGGTCGGCGGAACGTCGGCGATCTTGATGGTGTTGTTCTCGCTGGCCAGGATGGCATCGGCCAGGTCAACGCCGACCTTTTTGCCGTCAACATCGAAAGCGGCTACGAACTGGACGTCGTTGACGTGGTACTTGCCGAACTCAACATGCATCAGACCCGGGATCGTTGCCTGGGGGTCGGCATCCCGGTAGTAGTGGACACCCTGGACCAGGGAAGCAGCGCAGTTACCCACGCCGACAATGGCAACACGAATCGGATTTGAAGACACGGAACTCCTTTGAGAACAAACTTCAGTGCCCTGCGCGTCGGTACCCTGTTGTACGACGGCGGCTGACGGACACAGCGCCACGCGGCGCCCTAACAGTCTAACCAACTGCGCCGGGGCCGGCTTTGTTCCCGCCGGCCCCGGGCAGTTCATTACATTTGCGTGAGCGTCACACCTTCTGCGCCCAGAGATTGATGTCAGACTCGACGGCGAACTCGTCGATCGCGGTGAGCTCCTCCGAGCTGAACTCCAGGTTGCTGATCGCCGAGAGGCTGTCTTCGAGCTGCTTGACGCTGGACGCTCCGACCAGTGCCGAGGTGACCGGCGTGCCCCTGGGCTGGTCGCGGAGAATCCAGGCGATGGCCATCTGGGCCAGGGTCTGGCCGCGGCCCGAAGCAATCCGGTTCAGCCCGCGGACCCGGTCCAGCTTGTCCTCGGTAATGGCCGATTCGGACAGGAACCGGTCCTTGGCCGCACGGGAATCCGCCGGTATGCCGTGGAGATAGCGGTCGGTCAGCATGCCCTGGGCGAGCGGCGAGAAGGCGATGGAGCCCGCGCCCACCTGCTCAAGTGCCTCGTACAGGTTGGGGCTGCCGTCCTCGGTCCACCGGTTCAGCATGGAGTAGCTGGGCTGGTGGATGAGCAGCGGGGTGCCGAGCTCCTTCAGGATGCGCGCGGCCTCCAGCGTCTGCTCCGGAGTGTAGGAGGAAATGCCCGCGTAGAGGGCCTTGCCGGAGCGTACGGCGTAGTCCAGGGCGCCCATGGTCTCTTCCATCGGCGTCTCGGGGTCCGGCCGGTGGCTGTAGAAGATGTCCACGTAGTCCAGGCCCATGCGCTGGAGCGACTGGTCCAGGCTGGAGAGCAGGTATTTGCGTGAGCCCCACTCGCCGTAGGGGCCGGGCCACATGTAGTAGCCGGCCTTGGTGGAGATGACCAGCTCATCGCGGTAGGGCTTGAAGTCGTCCTGCAGGTGGCGGCCGAAGTTGGTTTCCGCCGATCCGTCCGGCGGGCCGTAGTTGTTGGCGAGGTCGAAGTGGTTCACGCCGAGGTCGAAGGCACGGCGCAGGATGGCCCGCTGCTCGTCAAAGCGCTTGTCGTCACCGAAGTTGTGCCAGAGCCCCAGCGAGACGGCGGGAAGCTTCAGGCCGCTGCGTCCGACGCGGCGGTACGGCATGGTTTCGTAGCGGTTGTCCGCTGCCAAATAAGTCATACGATCCATCCTGCCAGTTGTGACGCAGACTACAGCCCGCAAGTCCGTTGTTACGCCGCGGGCTGACAGAATCAGCCGGCGGCACACAACAAGGCCGCCTGTGTCAGTCGCTAAGGACGACGGCGCTCAGCGCCGGCAGCTCCACCTTGCCGCCGTCGACGCGGACGGCATCATCGGTGGCCAGCAGCACGCTCGCTCCCGGCCGGTCCAGGGTGACGGCCTGATCGCCGAAGTTCAGCAGGACCTGAGCCGCTCCGCGCCGGTACCGCAGCCAGCGGGCGTCGTCGTCGAACTCCACTGCTGTGTCTTCGAAGCCCAACTTGGTGAGATCCGGACTCGAGCGCCGCAGCGCAATCAGGGAGCGGTACAGCTCCAGCAGCCTGGCGTGGTCCCCGTCTGACGCTTCCGCCCAGTTCAGTTTGGAGCGGGTGAAGGTTTCCGGATCCTGCGGATCGGGCACGACGGCGGGGTCCCACCCCATGCGTTCGAACTCCTTGATCCGGCCCTCGGCCGTGGCTTTGCCAAGCTCCGGCTCCGGATGGGAGGTGAAGAACTGCCAGGGCGTGGTAGCCCCGTACTCCTCGCCCATGAACAGCATGGGCGTGAACGGCCCGGTCAGGGTCAGCACCGCGGCCAGGGCAAGGCTGCCGTATGGGAGTGTCTGGGACAGCCGGTCGCCGGTGGCCCTGTTGCCGATCTGGTCATGGTTCTGCGAGCAGACCACCAGCGCGGACGGAAGGACGGCGCTGAAGTTGATGGGCCTGCCGTGGTGGCGTTCCCGGAAGCTGGAGTAGCTGCCGTCGTGGAAGAAACCGTCCTGCAGCACCTTGGCCAGCGCCCCGAGCGAATCGAAGTCGCTGTAGTAACCGGTGGTTTCCCCGCTGACGTTGACGTGGACGGCGTGGTGGAAGTCATCGCTCCACTGGCCGGCCAGCCCGTAGCCGTTAGCGTCCCGGGGGTACAGCAGGCGCGGGTTGTTGAGGTCGGATTCGGCGATGAGGGTCAGCGGACGCCCGGCCTCGGCCGACAGTTCGTCGGCTAGCGCACCGAAGTCCTCCAGAATGTGGACGGCCCGCTCATCCTTGAGGGCGTGTACGGCGTCCAGGCGGAGGCCATCCACCCGGTAGTCGCGCAGCCACATGGTGAGGTTGTCCAGAATGTACTTGCGCACGTGGTCCGATCCCGGACCGTCCAGATTGACCGAGTCACCCCACGTGTTGCCCTCGCCGTGCTTGAGGTACGGCCCGAATCTGGGCAGGTAGTTCCCGCTGGGGCCGAGGTGGTTGTAGACCACGTCCTGGATGACGCCGATGCCCGCGGCGTGGGCGGCGTCCACGAACCGCTGGTAGGCGGCCGGTCCACCGTAGCCCTCGTGGACGGCGAACCACTGCACGCCGTCGTAACCCCAGTTGTGGGTGCCATTGAAGGCATTCACCGGCAGCAGTTCCACAAAGTCGATGCCCAGCCCGGCGAGGTAGTCCAGCTTCCCTGCGGCGGCCTCGAGCGTCCCTTCCGGCGTGAACGTTCCCAGGTGCAGTTCGTAGATCACGGCACCCTGGAGCTCCCGGCCCTGCCACCCGGCGTCCTGCCAGCTGTGGGCACCGGGGTCGAAGGTGCGGGAAAGGGCGTGGACGCCGTCGGGCTGGCGGCGGGTCCGGGGGTCGGGCAGCGGCGTTTCGTCGCCATCGAGCAGGTACCCGTAGTCCACGTCGGCGCCGGTCGGTGCGTCCGGTGCTGTCCACCAGCCCTCGTCCGCCGGCGCATTGCCGGGCCGGCGGCTCATCGGGTACCGCTCCCCTCCGGCCAGCAGCGTGACGGCGCCCGCCTCCGGCGCCCAGACGTCGAACCTTTCTGCTCCCCGCACGGGCTTGGCGGCTTGGTGGGGCTGTGCTGCAACGTTGGTCTGTGTCATGGCTTTGCTCCTGTCTCGGGAACCAGTAATGCCACCGGGTAGGTCCGGAAGACCTCCGAAAGCGCCGCCGGGCCCGGTCCGTAGCTGGTACCTGTCAGTTCGTCCTTCATAGCCGTTTCAAGTTCGACGGCGGTGTCCCGCCAGCCGCCCGACTGTTCCAGTCCGTAGGGAAGCCGGGTTGCCAGGGTGAGTGCTCCCGGGCCTGCAGCCCCGCCGGCTCCGCGGCCGAACGCCAGCAGGTGGGAGGTGGCTGGACCGCTGGCCTGCAGCGGACGGTAACCGGCGAAGAGCTCCGGCCGTTCGCGGCGCAGCCGCAGGGCACGGGACGTCACCAGCAGCTTGGCCCGCTCGTCGAGGAATGATTCCGGACGGGATCCGGCATCCAGCTGTTCCAGGGCCTGCTTGCGGTCCTCGAAACTGAACGGGCGGCGGTTATCGGGGTCCGTCAGTGAACGGTCCCAGAACTCGGTTCCCTGATACACGTCGGGTACCCCCGGCATAGTCAGCTGCACGAGTTTTGCCGAGAGTGAGTTCGATGCCCCGTACGGTTCCAGCAGCGCCACGAGGGCTTCCAGTTCCGTGCGGACCTCCGGATTGTCGAAGACGGAGTCTACGGCCGCCGCCAGTTTCTCCTCGAACGCCGGATCGGGATCGGTCCAGTTGGTCGAGTTCCCGGCTTCGCGTGCGGCCTTGAGGGCGTACGACTGGAGGCGTTCCCGGTCGGCGGGCCACGCGCCGGCGACGGCCTGCCAGAGCAGGACGGAGAGCGGCCCGTCGGGCAGCGGCGCCAGGGCACGCAGCCTGTCGAGTGCCTTTTCCCATTCAGGCGCCACCTCGGAGATGACCGAGATCCGCGCCCGGGTGTCCTCGCTCCGTTTGGTGTCGTGGGTGCTGAGCGTGGTCATCGACAGCGGGAGTTCGGCCTGGCGGCGGGCCATCCGGGCATGGAACTCCTCCGGTTCGAGCGCGAACTCGGTGGGGTCGGCGCCCACCTCCGTGAGGGTTCCCAAGCGGTTGTACCGGAAGAACGCGGTGTCCTCCACGCCCTTGGCCATGACCATTCCGGAGGTCTGCTGGAAGCGGCGCGAGAGCTCCAGTTCGGTATCCAGCAGCAGTGGATGCAGAACCTCAATGGCCTGGTCCAGCTCCGGGCGCCACCGGGCTGCCAGCTCGCAGGCTTCCTTCAGGACTTCCGCACCCTCGGGCAGGTACGTGCGGTAAACCGGGAAGGCCGCGATGATTTCTGCGATGGCATCCGCTGCCGCCTCCTGCGGGATTCCGGCGTCGCCAGGCACCAGCCTGGCGAGCCGCAGGATCTCCGAGTGGAGGATGCCGTCGGTGATCCGGCGCTTGGTGCCGCGGATCATGGCCTGGTAGTCCGCAGCTTCGCCGCCGCGCAGCTGTGCGTCGAGCCGGTCCAGCGCTTCGCGTCCCTGCGGATCGACGAAGATCCGGTCGACGTCGGCGAGGGCGTCGTAGCCGGTGGTGCCTTCGCACTCGAAGCCGGCAGGCAGCTGCTCTCCCGGCTCAAGGATCTTTTCGATGAGCAGGTACGCTCCCCCGGTGGCTTTGCGGAGCCGTTCGAGGTATCCCTCCGGATCGGCGAGGCCGTCCGGGTGGTCGATCCGCAGTCCGTCCGCAAGACCCTCGTTGAACCAGCGCACCACTTCCTCATGTGCCTCGTCAAAGACGGACGGCACCTCGACGCGAATGCCGGCCAGCGTGTTTACCGCGAAGAAGCGGCGGTAGTTCAGCTCATTGTCTGCACGGCGCCAGCCGATGAGTTCGTAGTGCTGCCGGCCATGGACGTCCCTCGGCGAGTCGCCCTCGGCATAGCTGCCCTCGGCCAGCGGGAAGCGGTGGTCGTAGTACCGCAGCTCGCCGTCCTTGATCTCGAGCTGATCCAGATCGTGATCGCTGCCCAAGACGGGGATACGGATTCGGCCCCCGGCCAGGTCCCAGTCGACGTCGAACGCCTCGGCATAGCGGGACCCGCGGCCCTCCTTGAGCAGCGACCACCACCAGGGGTTCTGCACCGGCGAGGCCACGCCCACATGGTTGGGCACGATGTCGATCAGGACACCCATGCCCGCTGCGCGCGCTGCCTTCGAAACCGCCGCCAGCCCCTCCGGGCCGCCGCGCTCCGGATCCACCACGGACGGATCCGTGACGTCATAGCCGTGGTCGGAACCGCTCTCCGCCTTCAGGATGGGCGACAGGTAGACCCAGTCCACGCCGAGCGACTTCAGGTAAGGCACCGTTTCGGCGGCATCAAACAGCGTGAACCCCTCCCGGATCTGCAGCCGGTAGGTGGAGACGGGCGTCCTCATGAGCGCGTCCCGCCCTGCTTGCCCGCCGGCTTGCGGCTCCGCTTGGTTGCCGGCTTCTGTACAGGAGCCTCCGCCGGCTCCTGTTCAGGATCTGCCGGCTTCTGTTCAGGAGTCTCCTCAACTGAAGTCTCTGCCGGCTCCTCAACAGGAGCTACGTCCGGCTCCTCAACAGGAGTCACGTCCGGCTCGTCAACAGGAGCTACGTCCGGCTCCTCAACAGGAGTCACGTCCGGCTCGTCAACAGGAGTCTCTTCCGGCTTCTCATCCGGAGTCTCTTCAGGATTGGCCCAGGCTTTCTTGGTCTTCTTCGGTTCCGGAAAGGTGGGTGCCGTGAGTGCCGCAGTCTCGGTCGTCGCCGTCTGCGTCAGCGCCGCAAGGGAGGCGGCCACCGAGTGGTCCGGTTCCTCCTCCGGCGCGCTGTGGGCACGCAGCACCACGAGCGATTTCGCTGCGACGTTGAGCTTGCCGCCAGCCTGCACGGGTTCGGAATCGGCACCCGCGCCGGCGGTGTCGATGATGACGTCCCAGGCCGGGGCGTATTCATCCGACGGGAGTCTGAACACGACGTCGCCGTCGTGCGCGTTGAAGTACAGCACGAAGTTGACATCCGTGATGCGGCGCCCGCGGTTGTCCTTGCCCTGGATGCCGTCACCGTTGAGGAAAACGCCTACGGACCGCCCGAACCCGCTGTCCCAGTCCTCCGGCTGCATGGTGTTGCCGTCCGGGTCCAGCCATTCGATGTCCGGCAGACGTTCGCCTTCACCGCGCCGGACGGGCCGGCCGTCGAAGAACCGGCTGCGCCTGAACGTGGGGTGCTTGGCCCGCAGCGAGTTTACGGCGGCCGTGAACTCGATCAGCGGCTGGTCCACGTTGTCCCAGTTGATCCAGGTCAGTTCGGAGTCCTGGCAGTAGCCGTTGTTGTTTCCGCGCTGGGTGCGGCCCAGTTCGTCGCCGTGCAGGAGCATGGGCACGCCCTGCGAGAGCAGCAGCGAGGCGATGAAGTTCCGCTGCTGCCGGGCGCGCAGTCCCAGCACCTTCGCGTCCTCCGTGGGGCCTTCGGCTCCGCAGTTCCAGGACCGGTTGTGCGATTCGCCGTCGTTGTTGCCTTCGCCGTTGGCGTCGTTGTGCTTCTCGTTGTAGGAGACCAGGTCCGCGAGGGTGAAGCCGTCGTGGGCGGTGACGAAGTTGATGGAGGCGACGGGGCGGCGGCCGGAGTGCTCGTAGAGGTCTGCGGATCCGGTGATGCGCGAGGCGAATTCGCCCAAGGTGGCTGGCTCGCCGCGCCAGAAGTCACGGACGGTGTCGCGGTACTTTCCGTTCCATTCCGTCCACTGCGGCGGGAAGTTGCCCACCTGGTAGCCGCCGGGGCCGACGTCCCACGGCTCCGCGATGAGCTTCACCTGCGAGACAACGGGGTCCTGCTGGATGAGTTCGAAGAAGGTGGACAGTTTGTCGACGTCGTAGAACTCGCGGGCCAGCGTGGACGCGAGGTCGAAGCGGAACCCGTCCACGTGCATCTCGGTCACCCAGTAACGCAGGGAGTCCATGAGCAGCTGCAGGGAGTGCGGCTGGCGGACGTTCAGCGAGTTGCCGGTGCCGGTGTAGTCCATGTAGTGCTTTTCATCGCCGTCCATCAGACGGTAATAGGCGGCGTTGTCGATGCCCTTGAAGGACAGCGTGGGCCCGAGGTGGTTGCCCTCTGCGGTGTGGTTGTAGACCACGTCGAGGATGACTTCGATGCCGGCGCGGTGGAGCGAGCGGACCATCGCCTTAAAGTCCTGCACCTGCTGGCCGGTGTCGCCGGTGGAGCTGTAACTGTTGTGCGGGGCGAAGAACCCGATGGTGTTGTAGCCCCAGTAGTTGTTCAGCCCCTTGTCCTCAAGGATGCCGTCGTTGACGAACTGGTGCACCGGCATGAGCTCGATGGCGGTGATGCCGAGCTTCTGCAGGTGGGAGATGACCGAGGGGTGGGCCACGCCGGCGTAGGTGCCGCGCTGCTCCTCGGGGATCTCGGGGTGGAGCTGCGTGAGGCCCTTGACATGGGCTTCGTAGATCACGGACTGGTGGTACGGGATCCGCGGGAGGTGGTCGCCGTCCCAGTCGAAGAACGGGTTGATGACCACGCCCATCATCATGTGGGGCGCCGAGTCCTTGTCATTGCGGGAGTCGGGGTCGCCCATGTTGTACGAGAACAGGGCGGGATCCCAATCGATCTGGCCGTGCACTGCCTTGGCGTACGGGTCCAGGAGGAGCTTGTTCGGGTTGAAGCGGTTGCCTGAGTCCGGGTCATAAGGGCCGTGGACGCGGAAGCCGTATTTCTGGCCGGGCTGGACCTGCGGCAGGTAGCAGTGCCACACATACCCGTCCACTTCCCCGACCTCTACGCGGGTTTCAGTGCCGTCCTCCTCGAAGAGGCACAGCTCGACTTTCTCTGCCCTTTCGCTGAACAATGCGAAGTTGGTTCCGGTTCCGTCGAAGGTGGCGCCAAGGGGGTACGCCGTTCCGGGCCAGATTTCCATTCGTGCTCCTATTACGTTGTCCAACACTTGTGTCCGGCCGGTATGTCGTGCGTCACCGCCGGGAACTAGGTCTTACCGTAGCCGGTAGGTGTGACTATTACGATTACCGGCCGGCTGATTACTAAGCGTGCTGACTTTATCCCAGATTCCGGGGAGGGCGTCGGCAATCCGCCCCGAGGTCAGCGGCGCGCCGTCCGATGCGGCGGCTCCGGCGCGGCCGTGCAGGCTGGCTCCCATGGCGGCGATCGCCGCCCACCGCTCGTCCGGGTCGATGCCAAGTTCCCTGAAACGGCCGACGTCGGACCCCACCTGGGCGAGCAGCGCACCGATAACCCCGGCCAGCACGTCGCCGCTGCCGGCCGTTGCCAGCCACGGCGTACCGTCGGCCTGGCTGTAGAAGTCCTGGTACGGCGATGCCACCAGCGTTGTGGCGCCTTTCAGCAGCACGGTGGCCTCGGTGAGACCTGCGGCCTGGCGGGCCGCTGCGAGCGTCGAGGCCTCCACGGCGGCGCGGTCCAGGCCGGCTCCGAGGCGCGTCAGCAGCGTTGCCAGCTCGCCGGCGTGCGGGGTGAGCACCACCTGCGGCGCGAGGACGTCAGGCAGTGCGGGCAGCGCTCCGGCGTCCGCCACGGTAGGCAGGCCTGAATCCGCGGCGTCACGGACCCGCTGCATCTGCTCGTCATCCGAGCCGTCCATGCCTGAACCCACGAGCCACGCCTGGACGTGGGTTTCGGCCACGGTCCCGGAGCTGCACACCACCTCGGGGCAGGTGTGCCGGATGAGGTCGGCGACGTCGGGCGGGCCGACATACCGGACCATGCCGGCCCCGGCGGCGAGGGCCCCGCGGCAGGCGAGCACGGCGGCGCCCGGATACGCCGGGGACCCGGCAACCACCCCGAGGACGCCCCGGGAATACTTGTGTGAGCGGCGACCGGGTTTGGGCAGGAGCGCGGCCAGATCGGAAGCTTCCAGGCGCCGCAGCGCCGGCCAGGGAAGCCCTTCCTCGATCCCGATCGGGATCACTCGGACAGTCCCGGCAAAGTCGGCGCCCGGGTCCGCCAGCAGGCCGGCCTTGGCGCCGCCGAACGTGACGGTGAGATCGGCCGGGAGCACCGGTTCCGCCGCTTCCCCGGTATCGGAGTTCACGCCGCTCGGCACGTCGCAGGCCACCACCAGGCCATGCGGACCGGCGGCAAGCAGGGATACGAGCCCGGCGGAGGCTCCGCGGAGCCCGCCCTGCGCGCCCGTTCCCAGCAGGGCGTCAATCACGACGTCGGCCCTGCCGGTTTCCGCTGCCAGCTCGCCGAGGTTGGCGTCGGTCAGGTGCCGGACCCGGCCACCGGCCCGCTCGAAGGCCGCCAGCGCTTCGGGATGGGCGCTGCCGGAGGCGAGGACCGCCGTCGTCCGCATGCCCCGTCCGGCAAGGCCCGCGGCCGCGAAAAGGCCGTCGCCGCCGTTGTTCCCCTTGCCGGCCAACACCACAACGCTGGAACCGTAGAGCCGGCGGCCCCCGGAGCGCAGCTCCCCGATGACCGCATTGGCAAGGCCGTGGGCTGCCCGCTGCATGAGAACAGCGCCCATTCCTGAATCCAGTAAAGGCTTTTCAGCCTCTCGTATCTGGGTTCCGGTATAGGCGCTGATCATTCAGTCCAATCCGTCCGGTATCAGCCCTCGGCCAGGACAGTGGCAGTGGCGATGCCGCCGTCGTGGCTCATGGACAGGTGCCAGCGCTTGACGCCCTTAGCCTCCGCCACGGCCAGCACGGTGCCCTTGACCTGGATTGTTGGGCCGTTCTGGTCCAGCCCGATCCAGCAGTCCTGCCAGTTCATGCCGGCCGGGGCCCCGAGGACCTTGGCCACGGCTTCCTTGGCGGCAAACCTGGCAGCCAGGGAGCGGGTGTTCAGCTCGCGCTCGGCCGGAACGAACAGCCGGTCGCGCAGCCCGGGGGTGCGCTCCAGCTGACGGCCGAAGCGCTCAATGTCCACGACGTCTACGCCGATGCCAACAATCATGGGCTTACTCTACGGTGACGCTCTTGGCCAGGTTGCGTGGCTGGTCCACGTCGTATCCCTTGGCCGTGGCGAGTTCGAGGGCGAAGATCTGCAGCGGCACGGTGGCCAGCAGGGGCGCCAGGAGGGTGGGGGTCTCCGGGATGTAGAAGACGTGCTCGGCGTAGGCCTTCACGGCCTCGTCGCCTTCCTCGGCGATGACAATGGTCTTCGCGCCGCGGGCCCGGACTTCCTGGATGTTTGAAACCACCTTGGAGTGCAGCGAGTCGCGCCCGCGCGGGGACGGGACCACCACGAACACCGGCTGACCTTCCTCGATCAGCGCGATCGGGCCGTGCTTGAGCTCACCGGCGGCGAAACCCTCGGCGTGGATGTAGGCGAGCTCCTTGAGCTTGAGGGCGCCTTCCATGGCCACCGGGAACCCGACGTGCCGGCCCAGGAACAGCACGGACTTCGCGTCCGCCATGGCCCGGCCGAGTTCCTTGATCTGGCCCTCGTTGTCCAGGATCCGCTGGATCTTGGCCGGGATCTTGCCCAGGTCGGCCAGGATGTCCTTGATCTCGCCCTGGAACTTGTTCCCGCGCAGCTGTGCCAAATACAGGCCCAGCAGGTAGGCGGCCGTGATCTGAGCCAGGAACGCCTTCGTGGACGCCACCGCGATCTCCGGCCCGGCGTGCGTGTACAGCACGGCGTCAGACTCACGCGGGATCGTGGAACCGTTGGTGTTGCAGATCGACAGGGTCTTCGCGCCCTGTTCCTTCGCGTAGCGGACCGCCATCAGCGTGTCCATGGTCTCCCCGGACTGGGAGATCGACACGATCAGGGTGTTCGCGTCCACGATCGGGTCGCGGTAACGGAACTCATGGGAGAGCTCCACCTCGGTGGGGATCCGGCACCAGTGCTCGATCGCGTACTTCGCGACCTGCCCGGCGTACGCGGACGTCCCGCAGGCCAGCACGATGATCTTGTCCACGCTCTTGAGCAGCGCCGGGTCGATCCGCAGCTCATCCAGCGTCAGCTTCCCGTGAATGTCCGACCGTCCCAGCAGGGTCTGGGCCACGGCGTCGGGCTGGTCATGGATTTCCTTCTCCATGAAGGACGGGAAGCCGCCCTTTTCCGCCGATTCCGGGTCCCAGTCCACGTGGTATTCCTTGCCCTCCGCGGGCGCGCCGAAGAAGTCGGTGATCACCACGGAATCCGCGGTGATCGTCACGATCTGGTCCTGGCCGAGCTCCACCGCCCGGCGGGTGTAGTCGATGAACCCGGACACGTCCGAGCCCAGGAAGTTCTCGCCCTCGCCCAGGCCAACCACGAGCGGTGAGTTGCGGCGGGCCGCGACCACCACCTCGGGCTGGTCCGCGTGCACTGCCAGCAGCGTGAACGCACCATCGAGGCGCTGGCAGGCCAGCTCCATGGCCTTGGTCAGGCCGCCGTCGGAGACGTCGCCGCCGAGCTTGTTGCGGAAGATGTCGCCCAGCAGCGCCGCGGCCACCTCGGTGTCGGTCTCGGAAGCGAACTCCACACCCTTGGCCACGAGCTCAAGCTTGAGCTCCGCGAAGTTTTCAATGATGCCGTTGTGGATCAGCGCCAGCTTCCCGCCATCAGACAGGTGCGGGTGCGCGTTCTGATCCGTAGGGCCGCCGTGCGTGGCCCAGCGCGTGTGACCGATCCCGGTCATCGACTCCGGCAGAGGCCGCGCCTCCAGTTCAGCGAGCAGATTGCTCAGCTTCCCGGACTTCTTCCGCGAGGAAATCTCCCCGCCGGCAACCACGGCGACGCCCGCCGAGTCATAGCCCCGGTACTCCAGGCGGCGCAGACCCTCAAGAACAACATCCAGCGCAGTGTGCCCGGCATCAGCCCGGCCCGACGTACGCCCTACATAACCCACGATTCCACACATGGGTATAAGCCTAACCGGCTTTGGGGAGACCGGACGTCGGACAACCTCCGCCGCAGCATGCCGGAAGGGCGCCAAACGGCCGCCGACAAAGCACACGGGCGGCCCCAACCGGCCCGTCATCAGGCAGTTTACGTCCGGACGCATTTCGCTCTCGGCGTCGCGGAGGGCAGAATCTCTAGGGTGACTTCGCAACGCAATGAAGCGAACGGGGAGGGTGTCTCGCCGTTCGTGGAGCTGGACCGGCAGACCTGGTCCCGGCTCGCAGCCCAGATGGAACAGCCCCTTAACGAAGAGGATGTGCTGCGCCTTCGTGGGCTCGGTGACCCCCTGGACATGAAGGAGGTCCGGGAGGTCTACCTGCCGCTGTCCCGGCTGTTGCACCTGTATGTGGAGGCGGCAGGCCAGCTGCACGCGGCCACCACAACGTTCCTGGGGGAGCAGACCCAGCGGACCCCGTTCGTCATTGGTGTCGCCGGTTCGGTGGCCGTGGGCAAGTCCACCATCGCCCGTGTGCTCCGGGAAATGCTGCGGCGCTGGCCGGGCACCCCCAACGTTGAGCTGATCACCACCGACGGGTTCCTGTACCCGCTCGCCGAACTCAAGCGCCGCCAGCTGCTCGAGCGCAAGGGCTTTCCGGAGTCCTACGACCGCAGGGCGCTGCTGCGTTTCGTGAGTGAGATCAAGGGCGGCGCCGAGGAAGTCCGGGCTCCCTGGTACTCACACGTCACCTACGACATCGTGCCCGGCAAGGAAGTGGTGGTCCGCCGCCCGGACGTCCTCATCGTTGAAGGCCTGAACGTCCTGGCGCCCGCGCGTCCCCGGCATGACGGCCGGCAGGGACTGGCACTGAGCGACTTCTTCGACTTCTCCATCTACGTGGATGCCAAGACCTCCTACATCGAGGAATGGTATGTGGACCGGTTCCGGAAGCTGCGCTCCACCGCGTTCGCCCAGCCGGAGTCATACTTCCACCGCTACGCCACCCTCTCCGATTCCGAGGCCGAGACCACGGCCCGCGAAATCTGGAAGCGGATCAACGAGCCGAACCTTGAAGAGAATGTGCTGCCCACGAGGGGACGGGCCCAGCTAGTGCTCACCAAGGAAGCCGACCACTCCATCCGCCGCATGCTGCTGAGGAAGGTCTAGCACAGGTGTGCTACGACTGCTCCCCCACGCCGGGCCAGGCGGCACAGGACGCGGGGACACAGGAAGCCGCGGCCCCTGAAGCGGCTGCGCCGGGCCGCCGCATTGTCACCCGACTCCTCCTCGCCGGCGCCGGCCTGTCCGCGCTGGCGGCCTGCACACCCGCAGGTCCTGCCGCGGCACCTTCCGCTACGGGAAGTACGACGCCGGCACCCCCGTCAGCGTCCGGGTCTCCCGGCGCTTCTGCCGGCAGCTCCTCGGCGCGGGCTTCCGCCACCGCGTCGCCCTCTGCCACCGCTGCTTCCAGCGGTTCAGCCGCTGCGTCCGCGTCAGCACCGCCGTCGGCAGCCACCGCCCCCGCGGCAGCGCCGGCGCCGCCGTCGGCCGCCTCCCGGCTGCCCAAGCAGCACTCACTGACCGACCCAACCAGCCCCTGGGTGGTGGTCAACAAGCGGCGCCCGCTGAAGCCGGCCAACTTTGTTCCGCGGGATCTTGTCCAGCCGAGCGTTGCCCTTGCCGTTTCCGGCGAGGCAGCGCTGCTGAACCGCACCACGGCGGCCGCCGCGGAAAAGATGTTCGCGGCAGCGGCGGCGGACGGCGTGACCATGACGCTGGCCAGCGGCTACCGGTCCTACGCCACGCAGACAGCCACCTACAACGGCTACGTCAGCGCGCGGGGGCAGGCCGCGGCCGACACCGCCTCGGCGCGGCCCGGGCATTCCGAGCACCAGACGGGCTGGGCGTTCGACATCGGCGACGGCGGCGGCGCGTGCAGTTTCCAGCCCTGCTTCGCCGAACAGCCGGCCGCTGTGTGGGCCAAGGCCAACGCGTACCGGTTCGGCTTCGTGGTGCGGTACCCGTGGATGCTGCATCCGATTACGGGGTACTACTACGAGTCGTGGCACTTAAGATATGTCGGCGTCGAGGCGGCCAACGACATGCGGAAGCGCGGAATCGCCACCCTCGAGGAGTACTTCGGGCTCGAAGCCGCACCGGGTTACCCGTAACCGCTGCCCGCCGGCCCCGTAACCGCTGCCCGCCGGCGACGGCCGGTGCGATAGTTTGGACCCATGCTTACCGGATTCAAAAAGTTCATTCTCAAAGGCAATGTCATTGACCTGGCCGTGGCCGTGGTCATCGGCGCAGCGTTCAGCTCCGTGGTGGACGCGCTGGTCAAGAGCGTCATGATGCCCCTGATCTCGCTGCTCGTCGGACAGCCCAACTTTGATGATTTCCTGGCCTTCGGCGACGTCCGGATCGGCGTCCTGCTTACCGCTGTGGTCAACTTCCTGCTGGTTTCGGCCGCGATCTACTTCGTCATCATCCTGCCGATGAACCGGCTGATCGAGCACCGGAACCGCAAGCTGGGCATTGGACAGGAAGTGAAGAAGGAAGCAGCCGAGGATCCCCAGATCGCTTTGCTGAAGGAAATCCGGGACGAGCTGCGCAAACAGCCCACCCGGTAATCGCCCCGGCGAGCAATCCAAGGAAACAAAAGCGGTCCGCCTCCCGAGAGGGAGGCGGACCGCTTTCTTAATTCTCGGTGCTGCGGGAGCTGCCCTACCGGACGAGCTCAGTCGGGACGGGATCCAGCGCCAGCTCGCGCTTGACCACCTGGGCCAGTCGCTCGGCGATGACCTGGGCGGTCTCCTGGGTGCCGGCTTCCACCATGACGCGGACCACGGGTTCGGTGCCGGAAGGGCGGAGCAGCACACGCCCGGTGTCGCCGAGCTCGGCTTCGGCCAGCTTGACGGCGGCTGCGAGGGCTTCGTCGCCGCTGACCCGGCTGCGGTCCACGCCCTTCACGTTGATGAGGACCTGCGGTAGCTTGGTCATGACGGTGGCGAGCTCTTTCAGCGGGCGGCCGGTGAGGGCCACCTGCGCTGCGAGCTGCAGGCCGGTCAGGACGCCGTCGCCGGTAGTGGCGTAGTCGGCGAGGATCACGTGGCCGGACTGTTCGCCGCCGAGGTTGAAACCGCCGTCGCGCATTTCCTCAAGGACGTAACGGTCGCCCACCCCGGTCTCGCGGACCTCGATGCCGGCGTTGCGCAGGGCGATCTTCAGTCCGAGGTTGCTCATCACGGTGGCAACCAGGACGTTGTCCGTGAGCTTGCCGGCGGCCTTGAGCGCGATGGCGATGATGGCCATGATCTGGTCGCCGTCCACCTCGTTGCCCTCGTGGTCCACGGCGAGGCAGCGGTCGGCGTCGCCGTCATGGGCGATGCCCAGGTCTGCTCCGTGCGCCACCACCGCGGCCTTGAGCGGGCCCAGGTGCGTGGAGCCCACGCCCTCGTTGATGTTCAGGCCGTCCGGCTCGGCTCCGATGACCACAACATCGGCTCCGGCATCCTTAAACACCTGAGGGGAACAGCCGCTGGCGGCACCGTGGGCGCAGTCCAGGACCACCTTCAGGCCGTCGAGGTTGTGCGGAAGGGTGCCCAGCAGGTGCACGATGTAGCGGTCCTCGGCGTCGGAGAAGCGCTGGATGCGGCCCACTTCGCCGCCGACAGGCCGGAAGGGCTCCTTGCCCATCTGTTCCTCGATGGCGTCCTCCACCTCGTCGGGGAGTTTCTGGCCGCCGCGGGCGAAGAACTTGATCCCGTTGTCAGGCGCTGGGTTGTGCGAGGCGGAAATCATCACGCCGAAGTCCGCGTTCAGGTCCGCCACGAGGTAGGCGGCTGCGGGAGTGGGAAGTACGCCGGCGTCGTAGACGTCGATTCCGGAGCTGGAAAGCCCTGCCTCCACGGCCGCGGCAATGAACTCACCGCTGGCGCGGGGGTCCCTCGCCACCACGGCGCGCGGCCGCGCACCCTCGCTGGTGCGTTCATGGCCAAGCACGACGGCGGCGGCCTGGGCCAGCTGCAGTGCGAGCTCGGCAGTCAGCAGGCCGTTCGCCAGGCCACGGACACCGTCTGTTCCAAATAATGTAGACATCGGGTCAAGTTTAGACGATGCAGGTCCCCGCCCCTGCCTCGGGCGGCCCTCGGCAAGGGGACCGCCGGGCGTCCGGGGACGTTTGGCCTGCTCAAGAGGGCATCCCGCCAGGTCATAAAGGCTTAACGGCAGAAGCCCGCCCCGCCGAACGGCGGGACGGGCTTCTGTGAAGCGGCAGCGCTTCGGAAGCGGGATTAGCGCTTGGAGTACTGCTGAGCCTTGCGGGCCTTCTTGAGACCGGCCTTCTTACGCTCGATGACGCGGGCGTCACGGCGCAGGTAACCGGCCTTCTTCAGGGTGGCGCGGTTGTTCTCGGTGTCGATCTCGTTCAGTGAACGGGCGATGCCGAGGCGCAGGGCGCCGGCCTGGCCGGAAATGCCGCCACCGTGGATGCGGGCAATGACGTCGTAGGCGCCGTCAAGATCGAGGATCTTGAAGGGCTCGTTGACGTCCTGCTGGTGCAGCTTGTTCGGGAAGTAGTTGGCCAGTTCGCGGCCGTTGATGATCCACTTGCCGGTGCCGGGCACGATGCGAACGCGTGCGACGGCTTCCTTGCGACGGCCAACTGCTGCGCCGGCGACGGTCAGTGCCGGGCGTTCCTTCTTCGGCGCTTCTGCTTCTGCAGGACCGCTTTCCGAGGTGTAGCTGGTCGGGTTTTCCTCTGCCACAACGGCTTCGGTGGTCTCTTCGTTCTGAGCCACGGTTCTCCTTGTATAGATAAGTTGGTTGGTGGCCAGGACTACTGGGCGACCTGGGTGATTTCGAAAGTCTTGGGCTGCTGGGCGGCGTGCGGGTGCTCAGCACCGCGGTACACCTTCAGCTTGCCCAGCTGCTGTGCAGCGAGGGAGTTCTTCGGGAGCATGCCCTTGATGGCCTTCTCCACGGCGCGGACCGGGTTGGATTCCAGCAGCTCCGCGTAGTTGACGGAGGTCAGGCCGCCCGGGTAGCCGGAGTGGCGGTATGCGCGCTTCTGCTCCAGCTTGGCGCCGGTGAGGGCTACCTTTTCAGCGTTGATGATGATGACGAAATCGCCCATGTCCATGTGGGACGCAAAGGTGGCCTTGTGCTTGCCGCGCAGCAGGATTGCGGTCTGGCTGGCGAGACGACCAAGGACAACGTCGGTGGCGTCAATGACGTGCCACTGGCGGTTGATATCGCCGGGCTTCGGGGTGTACGTACGCACGGTGTTTGCCTCGTTCTTGTTCTGGCGTTCTTGTTTTAGGCGTCACTCTAAGGTGCACCTACTATCTATGCGCTACCGGAACAGAGGTGAGGGCTCTATGAATCCAGTGGTCCAGGAGTCCCGAATATGCCCGAGGAGTAGTTATCCTGCAACCGGATTCTCAGCGGGCACGCATCATCGGAAAAGGACACGCACAACGACTACCAAGAATAGCGTGAACCGGGCGCCGGGGTCAAAATGGGGTATCCGGTCTCGGGGTGCAACGCGCCCTGGCCTGCGCCGGGCCGTTCCAGCCAGGGAGTCTCTGTGTCCATTATGAGTGGTGCCGCCGGCGCCGGACCACTGCTTGTGCTTGCCGCCGGCTTGCTTGGAACTCTCCTGTGCATACTGATTGAGCTGCTGATCGCACGCCTGCTCCCCCGCCTCGGCGGGCTCCCGCGCATAAGGACAAGAATTACGACGGCGGCCCTCACCTGCGTTCTCAGCGCCGCTTTCGCTCTGCGGTTCGGGATGGACTGGTCACTGCCGGCGTTCCTGGTGCTGGGGGTACTCGCGGTGCAGCTGGCCCGGATTGATCTGGCCCACCACCTGCTGCCCAACCCCCTCGTTTTGTCCCTGCTCATTTCCGGCCTGGCACTGCTCACTGTGAGCAGCACGGCCACTTCAGGCTGGGCCGAACTGCTTCGTGCGGCCGCCGGCGCCGCCATCCTGTTCGTCGTGTTCCTGATTTTGGCGATTGTCTCGCCCAGCGGCATAGGAATGGGCGATGTGAAGCTTGCTGCCCCGGTGGGCCTCTACCTGGGCTACTTGGGCTGGAGCCAGCTGTTCTACGGCGGAGCCCTGGGCTTCGTGCTGGGCGGGATTTTCTCCGTCGTCTTGATTTCGCTGAAGCGCGCCGAAAAATCATCCGAGGTGGCCTTTGGGCCCTCCATGCTGGCGGCCGCCCTGGGGATGGTCTTGTTCGCCTCCTGACTCATTACCGACAGTGCCCCTCTTAGTGGTTTTCCGAGAACAAAGCCAAGCCAGGCTTATGAATCCAAGTGATTACCGGACCTTGGAGTTTTCTGTGTGAGTACCTATTTGAGGGGCCCACTAAGTGTCCCCCCTCAAAAGTCGGGTATGGCTACGCATTGTTGCATTTCTGCCGCGGTGGAATTCTTTAGCTATCGAAGAACCAGCCCTTCGCGGCATATGGGGGACGCTGGAATTCGGTGAATTATTCCATCGAATTTAAGGAAATCACAATGACTACACTCATGGTCTCGGTGCTTGCTTTCGTTTCGGGAGTCAAGGACCGACTGTCATCAGAAAAGGGCGCCACCGCAACCGAGTATTCGCTGCTCATTGCTTTTATCGCATTCGCTGTCATCGGCGGAGTTACGGCTTTCGGCGGCGCACTCAATACGTGGTTCACCGACCTCGGCACCACCGTTACGGGCTGGGCCAACTAGCCTGCGACGTGCGAACCAATGGGTGTGCCGCGTTCGCCAACGCCGGACGCGGCACACCTTCTTTTCCAGCTGTAACTATTCGCGGGGGTTCCAGTGAAACGCAGCAGATCCAGAACCGCCCGGCGGGACCGCGGAGCGGCGGCCGTAGAGTTCGCCCTCGTCGCGCCAATTCTCTTAGCCCTGGTCGCCGGCATCGTTGAGTTTTCCTACGCCTACAATCTGCAGATTTCGGTGACCCAGGCGGCCCGCGAAGCGGCCCGCACCATGGCTATCCAAGACAATCAGGGCGAGGCGGAACTCGCCGCCGCGGCCGGAGCGCCGGGGTTGAACACCGGCGCCTTTCAGTACTCGTTCACGCCGGCCGCCTGCACCGCCGGCGACAACGTGACTGTGGGCATCACCTACCAGGCCGCAACCCTCACCGGAATCTTCGGCGTCAGCGTCACGGTGAGCGGGCTAGGAGCAATGCGATGCGGCGGCTGACGAACTCTCCCAACGACAACGACAACGAGCGCGGCGCAATAGGCGTTTTGGTTGCCGTCATGATGCTGGTCCTGATCGGGGTCGGGGCGCTGGCCGTCGACGTCGGCCAGATCTACGCCGAACGCGCCCAGCTGCAGAATGGAGCAGACGCGGGGGCATTAGCCGTGGCAGATAGCTGCGCGGAAGGTTCTTGCGACGACGCCCTGGCCGGGCCGCTGGCGGATGCCAATTCGAATGACGCGCACAGCGACGCCACCGTGGACGCGACCTCGGTGCCCGGCCAGGTGACAGTCACCACAAGCACCCGAAACGGCAGCAAGAGTTTCCTCACGAATCTCTTTGCGAGCGCCCTCCCCGATCCTCCAGCAATAACAGTCGGCGCCAAGGCCACTGCCACCTGGTCTGTAGACGCCGCTGCGGGTGCCTTCCCTCTGGTTTTCGACCAATGCCAGATCGGAGTCGTGTACGCGCCACCCGGCGTAACAGTCCTGATGAAGGAACATGGCAAGAGCCCCTGCGTCGGCAGCCCTTCCGGGCATCACATTCCGGGCGGCTTCGGTTGGCTCGATGAAACTGGCGCCTGCGACGTGGCGGCCGACGCCGCCGGCTGGGTCGGTTCCAACCCGGGCAACAGCAAGACACCGACCAGCTGCGGCCCTACCCTCGATTCCTGGCGTGGGCAGATTGATTTTTCCAAGAATCAATTCGCCTATGCATTTTTCCCAATTTTCGATGATGGGCAGGATAACGGGAGTCACGGCAAGTTTCATCTTTCCGGTTACGCCAAGGTTCAAATCCATGGTTGGTCCTTTGTCAAGGATCCAGACAATCTCACGGGACTTAGGGCGGACCCCGTCTGCACCCTGCTTTTCAAAAAGGGAACCGATCGCGGTATTTGCGGCCGATACGTCGAGTTTATTCCTTGGTCCCTCAGGTCGTCCGAGCAGGGACCGTATTTTCAGAATTCAATTGTAAAACTCATCAAATGATGATTAGAGGGGACTGAAAGTGAAAACTCGAATGCTGGGAGGCATCGCCGCGCTGCTTGTAGCCATCATCGGTACGGTACTGCTGGTCTCATACGTTCAGAATGCGGACAAAAGGGCCATGGCCCAGACGGAAACGGAGTCAGTCTACGTCGTCGACGAGGCTGTTGCCGCCGGCACTGGCATCGATAAGGTAGCGGGCGCCGTCGTCAAGAAGGACGTTCCGAAGTCGGCCGTTGCCTCGGGTGCCGTAACGGACCTGTCCGACGTCGGGCAGCGGGTCACTGCCGTGGCGCTGGTTCCCGGGGAGCAACTGCTGTCATCGCGGATGGTCGACGCCTCCACCCTCCTCGGTCCCTCCAGGGTGGCAGTGCCGCAAGGGCTTCAGGAAATCACCCTGAAGCTCCCCATCGAACGCGTGGTCGGCGGCACGGTGGCCGCCGGCGACTCCGTTGGAATCTTCCTTTCGGTTGCTGACCCCGCCTCCAGTTCCGGGGAGACTCAGCTGACCTTCCAGAGGGTCCTGGTGACCGCTGCCCAGTTCAGCAACGGCAGCGCGGCGAAGACCCAGGAGGCCACTTCTGAGGATGGTTCCACAAAAGGGGCGCTTGCATCCAAGAAGGCGACGTCCGATGACACCTACCTGATCACGGTGGCGCGCAACGCCGCTGACGCGCAGCGGATCATCTTCGCCACAGAGTTCGGCAAGGTTTATCTATCCAAAGAACCGGTGGGCGCGGTCGAGGGCACGTCGGGCGTCGTGAACAGGGCCAGGTTGTTCCGATGAGCCGCTTCGTCCTCATCACCCCCAACACCGACTTCGAAAGACGAATGCAGCTGGCAGTGGCCGGCATGCACGGTTCGCTCCATGTCTTCCAAGCGGACTACCTGCCGGAGAGCCCCCATGATTTCCTCCGCCAGCTCGCCGGCGAACCGCCCGAAGTGTTGATACTTGGCCCCGGGTTGCCAATCGACGGGTCCCTGAAGCTGGCGTCGGTCATGGACCTCCAGTATCCGGAGATCAGCGTGGTCCTGGTGGTGCCGGAAACGAAGGAAGTGGTCCTGCAGGCCATGCGATCCGGGGTGAGGGACCTCCTCGACCCGGCCGCGGATCCGGACTCGATCCGCGTCATGCTGGAGCGTGCTGCGCTTGCGGCCGCGGGCCGCCGTCGGGGTCTGGGTCCCGGTACGTCCGAGCACGCCGATCACGGTGCCGGCGGCAGGATCATTGCCGTCATGTCGCCCAAAGGCGGGGTCGGCAAGACCACGGTGGCGACCAATCTCGCCGTCGGGCTTGGCAAGTCCGCCCCGATGACCGTGGTGATCGTGGATCTGGACCTCCAGTTTGGTGATGTGGCCAGCGGCCTGATGCTGGATCCGGAACACACGATTACGGATGCCGTGGTGGGCGCCGCCAGCCAGGATTCCATGGTCCTTAAGACGTACCTGACAGTCCATCCGGCCGGCATCTACGCCCTTTGCGCGCCGCGGAACCCTGTGGAGATGGACAGGATCACCGGTGAACACGTCACCCGGCTTCTCATCCAGCTGCGAGAGGAGTTTCACTACGTGGTGGTGGATACGGCTCCGGGCTTGGGTGAGCACGTGCTCGCGACCCTGGAACAGGCGACGGACGCCGTCTGGATCTGCGGCATGGACATCCCGAGCATCCGCGGCCTCCGGACGGGCTTCAAGATCCTGACCGAACTTAACCTGGTCCCCGAGCAGCGCCACGTGGTGCTCAACATGGCCGACAGGCGGGCCGGCCTCACGCTTCAGGACATCGAAGCGACCATCGGCGCCCCGGTGGACGTGGCACTTCCCCGCTCCAAGTCCATGCCCTATTCGACGAACAAAGGCGTTCCCGTCCTGCAGGACGGGAACCGCGACCCCGCGGCGAAAGGCCTCCGCCAACTGGTGGAGCGCTTCAAGCCGAATTGGGAAGAACGACCTCATAAGAAGCTGCACAGAAGGGCGGTAGTACAGTGAGCCTCTCAGACCGGTTCCAGCTCCTCCTTGGGGAGGCCAAGGCTGAGCCAGACACCACCAAACCGCCAGGCGACGTCTTCCAGCCGAAGTCACCCGCCACTCTCGGGCGGAAGCATGACGCCCAAACCGCCGAGGCAGCGGCCAGTGCGGAGGCGGCGCTGGAGCTCCCGCCGCCCGTTTCGGTCGCCAGCGAAGCACTGAATGCCCTGAAGGAAAGAGCCACGCAGGCCCTTTTTGAGCGACTGGGGTCGCGGCTCACAGATTCGTCGCTGGCAGACGACGACCTGCACCAGTTCGTTCGGGACGAACTGAAGATCGTGGTGGACGAGGAGCAAGTGCCGCTCTCAACGGCCGAGCGGCAGCGGCTCATCCGGGAGATCATCGACGATGTTCTGGGCCACGGGCCAATCCAGCGGTTCCTGGATGATCCGTCCATCACGGAGATCATGGTGAACCGTTTCGACCAGGTCTACGTTGAACGACAGGGCCGCCTCTTCGTCACTGACACAAAATTCAGTTCGGATGACGCGCTGCGCAGGGTGATCGAACGCATCGTCTCCAAGGTGGGAAGGCGCATTGACGAGTCCTCGCCCCTGGTTGACGCCCGGCTCGCTGACGGCTCCCGCGTCAACGCCATCATCCCGCCGCTCGCAGTCAACGGGCCGGCACTCACCATCCGCAAGTTCGGCCGGGATCCGCTGACGGTTCAGAACCTCGTTTCCCTTGGAAGCCTCTCGCCGGAGATGGCTGAACTCCTGCAGGCCTGCGTGCTCGCCCGGATGAACATCATCGTCTCGGGCGGCACCGGAACGGGCAAGACCACCCTGCTCAACGTGCTCTCCTCCTTCATCCCCGCTGACGACAGGATCGTGACCATCGAGGATGCCGTCGAGCTGCAGCTGCAGCAGGACCACGTGGTGCGCCTCGAGAGCCGCCCCCAGAATATCGAGGGCAGGGGCGAGGTCTCCATTCGGGACCTGGTGCGGAACTCACTGCGCATGCGTCCGGACCGGATAGTGGTGGGTGAGGTGCGTGGCGGCGAATGCCTGGACATGCTCCAGGCCATGAACACCGGCCACGACGGCTCGATTTCCACTGTCCACGCGAACTCCCCCCGGGACGCCATCGCCAGGCTCGAGACCCTGGTCCTCATGGCAGGCATGGATATTCCGCTGAGGGCGGTGCGCGAGCAGGTTGCCTCGGCGGTCAACCTGATCGTGCACATTTCGAGGCTGCGCGACGGCTCCCGGCGGGTCACCCACATCACCGAGGTCCAGGGCATGGAAGGGGACGTCGTTACGCTTCAGGACGCCTTCGTCTTCGACTATGCGGCCGGGGTCGACGCCAACGGACGGTTCCTCGGAAAGCCCGTCCCGACCGGTGTGCGTCCACGGTTCACGGACCGCTTCGCGGAACTCGGCATAGAGGTATCTCCTGCTGTGTTCGGTACATCGCCCGCCTTGTCCGGCGCCTTGCAGCCAAGGGGGCGGTGACGATGGCTGGCGAAACCGGCATCTTCGTGGCGGCTCTGTTTCTCCTGTATCTCGCCATGTTCCTTATCTATGGGGTGGTGCTCAGGCCCAAGTCGGCTCTCCCGCTGTCCAGGCGCCGGCCCGACTCCCCGGCCCAGCAGTCCATCCTGGCGAGCCTGATCGGGCACGCAGTCGGGGCGTTGAACAAGGGCGTGAAAAGACGCGGTCCAGGTCTATTGACCCGCGACCGGCTGGACGAATGCGGGCTCAAGAAGGAGCCTGGAGATTACCTTTTGATTGGCGGGATCTTCACCCTGATGGCCGCGGTCTTCGGTTTCTTTTTGGGTGGCCTTTTTGCCACCGTTCTGCTGGCGCTGCTGACTCCTCTCGGACTCCACCTGCTGTTGAACGTCCTTTCCTCGCGCCGCCGGGCAAAATTCGACCAGCAGGTACCGGACACGCTGCAGATGTTCTCCGGAGGCCTCCGCGCCGGGCACAGCCTCCTGAGGGCAGTCGACGCGGCAGCGCAGGAAAGCCAGCCGCCGATGGCCGAGGAGCTGAGCCGGATCATCAACGAAACGCGGATCGGCCGGGATCTGGGCGAGTCGCTGGCCGACGTCGCCAGGCGGACTCGAAGCGAGGACTTCCTCTCGATCTCACAGGCAATCGAGATCCACCGCGAAGTGGGCGGCGACTTGGCAGAAGTACTGGATCACCTCGGCGATACTGTTCGTGACCGGACCCAGGTGCGGGGTCAGATTCGTGCTCTTAGTGCAGAGGGCCGGATGTCGGCGATTGTCCTCATGGCTCTTCCGATCGTGATGTTCATTGGCCTCACGCTGTTCAACGAACGGTATTCCCGAGTCTTTACAAGCACGCTGCCCGGTTACCTCATGATCGCGGCGGCAGTGGTGCTTCTGTCAGCAGGCGGCTTCTGGCTCAGCCGCATCATCAAGCCGAAGTTCTAGAAAGAAGGTGATCAGCTTGCAGCCTCTTGCTTATGCCGCGATTCTGGCTGTGATAGCCCCGCTGACAGTCATGACGTGGTTCGTCTTCACCGGCGACCGGGCCGGCCTGCGGAACATCCGGGCGAACCTCGGCCAGACGTCCAAGGCGAAAGGCCCGGCCCTCTCAGCCAACGACAAACTGATGCTGGTGAGCCAGCGCATCACGCCGAAAGGCTATGTCGCTTGGCTGGACAAGCAGCTTGCTGGTGCGGGGCGGCCCAAGGACTGGCCGCTGGCTCGGATCATCATGGTCAAGCCGCTACTGGCCTTAGCCGGTGCAGTCGCAGGTTACTTGTACTTCGCCGGAGAGCCATCGGCTCAGCGGTTCCTCATCATGGTGGGTGTCGCCGCGCTCAGCTACTTCACGCCTGATCTGCTGGTGAGGAGCCGTGCGCAAAAGCGGCGGGAGGCCGTCCGGCTGGAGCTGCCCAAGTCGCTGGACCAGATGCTGATCTCCGTCCAGGCCGGGCTCGGGTTCGAGGCGGCCATGGGACGGGCCGGCACCAACGGGAGCGGTCCTCTGGCTGAGGAACTGATCCGTACGCTTCAGGACATCCAGGTGGGCCGTTCCCGCAAGGAGGCCTACCTCGCTCTGGCTGAAAGGGTGGATGTGCCTGATGTCCGAAGCTTCATCCGGGCAGTGGTCCAGGCGGACGCATACGGTGTGGCCATTGCCGGAGTGCTGAAGACGCAGGCACAGGACATGCGTATCAAGCGGAAGCAGCGGGCGGAGGAACACGCCATGAAGATGCCGGTCAAGATGCTCTTCCCGCTGATCTTCTTCATCCTGCCCACGCTTTTCATCGTGGTACTGGGGCCGACCGTTATGAGCATTGTCGACATGTTCACCAGCTAGTTCGTCCTCTGGGCAGCAACACGGCTGCCAACTGATACACCGCGCACAGTTCATTGGGCGGTGGATCCCCAAGAGCGGACCCCCTCGGATCCCAGCACCGAGGGGGTCCTTTTTTGCGCGGGAATCCTCGATCAGAGCGCATTGAATGCGCATGGTAGCCGCAGGATCAGCGCAGTGATCGCAGGAATCGCGCAACTTGGAAAGGCTTGCCACAGGAAGCTGCAAGATCCGTATCCCGACGTGATTTGCGTTGCTAACTTTCTTATAGAGCTGGTGCAGGGCCAGCTTCCCCATCACTCGCTCAGGAGTATCAAATGCTTGCTTTCTTCTCAAACACCGCAGCCCGTGTCCGCCGCGAAGAGAAAGGCGCCACGGCCGTTGAATACGGCATCATGGTTGCCCTCATCGCCGTCGTGATCATCGTCGCCGTCGGACTTATCGGCGGAAACCTGACGACTACGTTCAACAGCGTTGCTTGTAGCGTCAAGGGCGGCACGATGTCCGCTGCTACCCCGCCTGTCTGCTCCAAGTAGCTCTTGAACTGCAGCGCAGTCTTCCCATACAGGGCCAGCTTACCTTCACGAGTTCAGGAGTAATTAAATGCTTGCTTTCTTCTCAAGAACCGCGGCCGGTGTCCGCCGCGAAGAGAAGGGCGCCACCGCCGTTGAGTACGGCATCATGGTTGCCCTCATCGCCGTCGTCATTATCGTTGCCGTCGGGCTTATCGGCGGGAACTTGACGACGACTTTCAGCAGCGTTGCCTGCAGCGTCAAGGGCGGAACCTACACGGCTGCTAAGGCGGCCGACGCGACCGCCGGCACGGCAGCTGTCGCCGAAGCCTGCAGCAAGTAGTTTCTTCAGGTTCCTGACGGTGACTTGGTTCAGGTCACCGCCAGGAACGCTTTTCGTCCTCGCGCATAAAGGAAGTTCCGTGGCCAATGCATCCGAACGCGGCGCCGTGGCTGTTGAGTTTGCGCTTCTTGCGCCAGTCTTGGTCATGCTATTACTCGGCATCATGGAATTCGGACGCGCTTACAACGTGCAGGCTTCCCTGACAAACGCCGCCCGGGAAGGTGTCCGCGTCATGGCGATCAACAACAGCCAGGGCGATGCACGGAACGCGGCCAAGACCGCGGCGGCACCCATCAACCCGGCTTTGGGGGACGGAAACATCACGTTCAGTATGCCAAGCTGTGCGGTCGGCTCCCAGATGACCGTGACCATCAGCTACACACTGAGCACCATGACCGGCATCGCTGGCCCCTTCCCGATGACAGGCAAAGGAACCATGCTGTGCGGCGGTTAGCGGATTTGCGTGAGCACGAACGCGGCGCCATCAGCGTGATCGTCGCCATCCTTTTGGTCGCGCTACTCGGGTTCGCGGCCATCGCCATCGATGTCGCAGGGCTGTATTCCGAACGTTCCCAGCTTCAAAACGGTTCTGACGCCGCGGCCTTTATGATGGCTCAAAAGTGCGCAAAGGACCTCAATGACGCTGAATGCTCAACGACTTCGCCACTGGCTGCCGACCTGGCCAATAAGAACGCCGTTGACGGACTCAGCAACGTCAAGTCGATTACTCTGGACAAAACAAACCGCAAGGTGACGGTCACTGCCGGCGCAAAGGAAGTCGGCAGCGACCCGAACATTGTCTCGACCTTTTTTGCCCGCGTGATCGGCATCCCCAGCGCTGAGGTCACGGCCGAGTCACGCGTCGAATGGGGCACACCATCCAAAGGAATAGTCGCAATCCCGCTGGCTATTGCCGTATGCAAATTGAATCTGGCTGCCGGCTCAAACACAGCCAGTGAACAGGTAATCGACATGGGGTCCGGCTGTGGCACAATCCCAGGTGGATTTGGCTGGATCATTGATGATTCGGATGCGAAATGCAACGTCAGGGTTTCAGCGGGGCAGTCCAGCGATCCCGGAATCTGGTTCACCAGCGACACGGGCGCGAGCGCGCCGGGCGTTTGCAGCGCATCCGATCTCGCGGCAATGAACGATCAGACGGTCCTGTTGCCTCTGTACGATGTGGCCACGGGCAACGGCTCGAGTGGCAAGTACTACGTGAAGGGCTTCGCGGCTTTTCACGTCACCGGCTACCACTTTGCCAGCAACAGCTGGACTACTGGCGGCGGTAGCGTACCCAACAAAGCAATCCGGGGCTACTTTTTGAAGTTTGTATCCCTCTCTCAAGCCCTCGAACTCGGCAATTCACCAGACTACGGCACAGCCGTGGTGCGTCTCACCATTGGAGCACCCTAACGTGAAGTCTCGGTTGTTGGCAGGAGCGGCCGCGGTAGTTCTCGCAATTGTCGGCGCCATGCTGGTCGTCTCATACGCACAAGGCGCCGACCAGCGGGCTGTCGAGTCGCTTGAACCGGTGGAAGTCCTTGTCGTCAAGACTGCTATCCCGGCGGGTACCTCGGTGGAAGCCATGGGCGCTTCCTTGGTCACCGAACAACTACCTGGCACCGCGGTGGCCGGAACAGCGCTGAAGTCATTGGACAAATCAAATGGCAAGGTAGCAGCCGTTGACTTGGTGCCGGGCGAACAGTTAGTGGCAGAACGTCTCGTCGCCCCCGGTGAGCTTAAAGTTCAGGGCACCGTCAAGATCCCTGCCGGACTGGAGGAGGTCTCCTTCCAGCTTGAGCCCGACCGAGTTATTGGCGGTCGGCTAGTTGCCGGGGACCACGTGGGTGTCTTCGTCTCGTTGGACGCCGGCGGTGTGGAAAACAAACCCGACAAGGAAACTACCAAGCTGACAGTTCGCAAGGCCCTTGTCACAGCTGTACAGCGCGCACCGGAGCCGGCGGCCACGGCACAGGCTACGCCCACGCCCACAGCCGGTACGGACACGACCGGGGGGAATCCCCAGGACACAATCCTTCCCACCGGGTCGCTCATGCTGACTGTAGCCGTAAATGACGTGGACGCGGCCAAGATCGTCTTCGCAGCCGAGTACGGCAAGATGTGGCTCAGCAAGGAACCACTCGATGCCAAGGACAGCGGACCCCGCATCTTTACACGGAGTGAGGTTTACAAATGAGCCGCTTCGTCCTGATCACACCGAATGCGGACTTTGACAGCCGCCTGCGACAGGCTGTGGCGGGCGGTCTTCCCGGCGACGTACAGACGTTCTTCACGAACGTCCTTCCCGCAGGCCCCTATGACCTTTTCGCCCAGTTGAACCAGGAGCAACCCGAGGTACTCATCCTGGGCCCGGACGTGCCCACCGACGATGCCCTTCGGCTCGCGATGGTGCTCGACGTCCAGGTCCCGGACTTGACCGTCCTCCTGGTCAGCGAGCCCGACCCATCGTTCATCCTGCAGGCAATGCGGGTGGGCGTCCGGGACATCCTGAGCCCGTCCGCCGATCCCGCGCAAATACGGGTGCTGCTTGAGCGCGCCTGCCAGTCCTTCGCGAGCCGCCACCGGCCGCAACAGCCCAAGCACACAGAAAGCAACAAGGGCACTGTCATCGGCGTGTTCTCCCCCAAGGGAGGGGTTGGCAAGACCACCATCGCGACTAATCTCGCCGTCGGCCTGGGAAAGGTTGCGCCGATGAGCGTGGTAATCGTTGACCTTGACCTGCAGTTTGGTGACGTCGCCTCAGGCCTCTACCTCGATCCGGAACACACCGTCACTGACGCTGTCTCACCCGCGGCCAGCCAAGACACCCTGGTGCTGAAGGCGTTTCTCACCGTCCACCCCGCTAGCATCTACGCCCTCTGTGCCCCCGTCAGTCCCGTGGAGGCTGACTACATCACGCCCGAACAAGTTACCCGGCTGCTGGAGCAGTTGGCGGAGGAGTTCCAGTACGTGGTGGTGGACACCGCTCCAGGGTTGCCGGAGATAGGGCTTGCCGCGATGGAGGCCTGCACTGATGTGGTCTGGGTGAGCGCAATGGATATCCCCAGCGTTCGCGGCCTCCGGTCCGGGCTGGACATCCTCCGGCAGCTTGAGATCCTGCCGGAAGGCAGGCACGTGGTCCTCAATATGGCCGATGCCAAGTGCGGCCTCTCGGTGCAAGATATCGAATCGACGATTGGCGCCCCCGTGGATGTTAGCGTCCCCCGCTCCCGCGCTGTGGCCTTCTCTACCAACCGTGGCATTCCTGTCCTGCAGGAAACCAGGAAGGATCCTGCTGTCAAGGGTCTCAACCACCTCGTGGACCGTTTCAGTCCGGCTTCGCGCACCAAGATGCAGCGAAAAGCTCACCGCCGGGTAGTGGTCTAGGTGAAGCTATCCGAGCGCATCCAGGCAGCACAGGAGAAGTCGCACCTTGCGGCTCCCCCGGCAATGGCCGCCGCCTCGGTCGCGGCGGCGCCCCCTTCGACCGCGGCGCCCGTGCAGACGGCACTTCGGCCGAGGTCGGCAATAAGCACCCCCACAGCGCAGATGCCCGGTCCGGCTCAGGCTCCTTCGGTGAACCGTGAGTCGCCGCTACCCGGAGCTGCACATCCTGTAGCAGCAAATGCCAAATCCGTGCCGCCCAAATCGGCGGTCCAGAGGGAGATCCTCAAGACTAAGCCCCAGCAGCCTGTTGACGTGTTCGCTGCCCTCAAACAGCGCGCGGCGACTGCCCTGTTCGAAAGAATGGGCACCCGGTTCAACGACTCAACCATCACCGAGCATGACCTCCGGAGCGCAGCCCGGGAGGAGCTCATCCGCATCATTGACGCTGAGCAGGTTCCACTCACTGCGGACGAGCGTTCCCGTCTGGTCGCAGACGTGGCCGACGATGTTCTCGGCTACGGGCCCCTACAACGGCTCCTTGACGATCCGGCGGTCACCGAAATCATGGTGAACCGGATGGACCAAATTTACGTCGAGCGCAAGGGCCAGTTGACGCTGACCGAATCCAGATTCAGCTCGGAGGACCACCTGCGCAAAGTCATTGAACGCATCGTTTCCAAGGTGGGCCGGCGCATCGATGAATCGTCGCCGCTGGTTGACGCGCGTCTGGAAGACGGCTCCCGCGTCAACGCCGTGATTCCTCCGCTCGCCGTGGGCGGCTCTTCGCTGACCATCCGTAAATTTAGCAAGGTGCCCCTCACCGTCCGGAACCTCATAGATTTCGGCACGCTGACTCCAGAAATGGCCGAACTGCTCAACGCCTGCGTCAAGGCGAAGCTGAACATCATCGTCTCCGGGGGTACCGGCACCGGCAAGACCACGCTGCTTAATGTCCTGTCCTCCTTCCTTCCGTCCGACGAGCGCATCGTCACCATCGAGGACGCTGTGGAACTCCAGATCCAGCAGGAGCACGTGGTGCGGCTGGAAAGCCGTCCCCCCAACACCGAAGGCAAGGGCGAAGTCACCATCCGCGAACTCCTCCGGAACTCGCTCCGCATGCGGCCAGACCGTATCGTGGTGGGCGAGGTCCGCGGCGGGGAATCGCTGGACATGCTCCAGGCTATGAACACCGGCCACGACGGCTCGCTCTCCACGGTCCACTCCAACTCGCCGCGCGACGCCGTGGCACGATTGGAAACGTTGGTCCTCATGGCTGGCATGGACCTGCCCCTGCGAGCCATCCGCGAACAAATTGCCTCGGCGGTGAATCTCATCATCCAAATTTCCCGTCTCCGCGACGGTACGCGGCGCATCACGCACGTCACCGAGGTCCAAGGGATGGAGGGCGACATCGTCACCCTCCAGGATGCATTCGTGTTCGACTACTCGGCAGGTGTTGACCAGCACGGCCGCTTCCTGGGTAGCCCCGTCCCCACCGGCATCCGCCCTCGGTTCATCGACCGCTTTGAGGATCTGGGAATTCACGTTTCGGCAGGTGTCTTCGGAGCACCCCTAGCCCCCAGCGGAAAGAACTAACGGTCATGGTCCTGACAATCGGAATCATCCTTGTGGTCGCCTCCGTCGCCCTGGCAGGAGCGACTCTGCTTATCCCCCGGACGCCGACCGTGCCGCTGGACCGCCGTCGCCCGCACCGGACCGAGCCGGACTCCCAGCTGACGCGTTTCGCCGGTTCGGCGGTGCAAACGATTGATGTTCTACTAACCAAGCGGAACGTCCGCTTTTTCAACCGGGAAGCCCTCGAGAACGCAGGCCTGCGGCTGAGTCAGGCCGACTTCCTGCTCTTGGTAATCATCGGTGCCTTTGTGGGCGCTCTCATGGGTCTCGTTGTCGGCGGCCCCGTTTTGGCCATCCTTCTAGTCATTGCAACGCCTTTCGTCGGGCGCGTCGTTCTGAGCTTCCTGGCAGGTAAAAGACGGGCAAAATTCGATGACCAGCTGGGCGATACCCTGCAACTGCTGTCCGGAAGCCTCCGCGCCGGCCACAGTATTCTTCGCGCCATCGATGCCGCCGCCAATGAATCGCAGGCACCCATCTCTGAAGAAATGCGCCGCGTCATTTCGGAAACGAGTCTTGGCAGGGACCTGCTACTGTCCCTCAACGACACGGCCGAAAGGATGAAGAACGAGGACTTCGTCTGGATCTCCCAGGCTATCCAGATTAACCGCGAGGTAGGCGGAAACCTGGCCGAAGTCCTGGACCAGGTGAATGAAACCATCCGCGAGCGCAATGAGATCAAAGGCCACATCAAGGCCTTGGCCGCGGAAGGCAAGTTCTCCGCCTACATCCTCATGGCGCTGCCCGTCGGCATCGTCATCATGCTGATGCTGGCTAACCCGGGGTATATGAACAAAATGTTCACCAACCCGCTGGGCTGGATCTTGATCGTTGCCTCCATCATCCTCATGACCGTGGGTGGGCTCTGGATGCGCAAGATCATCGACCTGAAGTTCTGAGGTGGCCATGCATCCCTTGATTATTCTTGCCATCCTCCTGATTTGCCTGCCGCTCGGCTACCTTGCGTGGTCCCTGTTGTCAGCCGACCGCCAGGGACAGGCTACAGCCAGGGAAATCCTTTCAAGGGGCAGCCAACGCGTCGAGGTCGAGAAGAAGTCGAGCACCGGCTTCATCGAGAAAGTCGGCTACCGCCTCACCCCCCCTGCCTACGTCCAAAAGCTGGACCGTCTCCTTTCCCTCGCCGGGCGTCCGGCGAATATGCCCCTGGGTCGCGTTCTTGCCGCTAAACCTGCTCTGGGTCTCGTCGGTGGATTGCTGGGGCTGTACATCAGTTCCATCGGCGCGACGCCGATCATGAAGCTCGTGGGTATGTTTGTCCTGTTCCTGGGCTACTTCGTTCCCGACCTGATGCTCTACAGCAAGGGCCAGGAGCGCCAGAAGGCCATGCAACTGGAGCTCGCCAATACCCTGGATCAGATGCTCATTTCCGTAGAAGCCGGCCTCGGCTTCGAAGGAGCAATGGCCCGTGCCGGTGACAACGGCAAGGGCCCCCTGGCCGAGGAGCTGGTGCGCACCCTTCAGGATATGCAGGTGGGCCGCAGCCGCCGCGAGTCCTACCTCGCCCTTGCCGATCGCACGAACATCCCGGAGCTGAGGAGCTTCGTTCAGGCCGTGGTGCAGGCGGATACATACGGCATCGCCATCAGCAGAGTCCTCCGGGTACAGGCGAAGGTCATGCGCGTAAAGCGCAGGCAGCGGGCCGAAGAGAAGGCCATGAAACTTCCCGTGATGATCCTTTTCCCACTGCTCTTCTTCATCTTTCCGGTCCTCTTTATTGCCATCTTGGGCCCTGCAGTCATCAACGCCATCGAAACCTTCAGCGCCCAGTAGAGTCGAGATTCCGGATGTGTTCCACTCACCACAAGGAACCCGCAGGGTTTCCACAGGATCCAAGGTTGATCAGGTTTTTCACAAGGTCAGAAAGTAGCCTTAACGCATGTCCAGTTCAGGGTCCAGCACAGGCAACGGCGGCGCCAACGGCGCCTGCCTGCCCGCCTCCGGGGCCCCTGTGGAAGGCGCCCCGGAAGGCTCTGCCGGCGTCCCGCTCTTGGATTTGACCGTCCTTCACGAGCTGGAGGAGGAACTTGGGGGCACCGGTGTAGCCCATGGTTTCGTCAGAGATTACGTCAGCATCTGGGACAAACGGATTGGCTACCTAACCCGATCGATCGAGGACAACGATGCTGAACTGGCAATGGACGCAGTCCTCAGCCTGAAGAATTCAGCATTCATGGTGGGCGGCTCGCGACTCGCCTGCCTGGCCGCGGAAATGGAGCGCTGCATCAGGAGCGCCGACCTCTCAGCGGTGCAGCGGCTTTTGCCGATCGTCACGAAAACCGGTGAAGACACGGTCAGCGGGCTTAAGCTCGGCTACCTTCGGCCTGAACAGTAACTGCGACGCAGCTGGCTCCGGCGCCACCCGCCACATCCATGCCCACAAGCGGAACTACTCAACCTTCTTCGGCGCCAGCCTGTAGCCCACTCCGCGTACGGTGACCAGCCACCGGGGGTCCTGCGGATCCTCATGAAGCTTGCGGCGCAAATTTCCGATATGGACTTCAACAGCCCGTTCATCGGCCTCGCTGATGTAAGTGTCCTCACCGTAGTACTCCCCACGGACCACCCGGACAAGATCAGCGCGCGTACGGACAGCCCCGGTCCCCTTCAGCAGCTCCTGGAGAAGATCGAATTCGCTCCGGGTCAGCCCCAAAGGCGTGCCGCGAAGATCCACTGTCCGCGTTTCGGTATCGAGCGCCAGGCCGTTGTGCTGAAGCACCTTGCCGCGGCGCACGCTCCCCACGGCAGCACCAGTGCCGCCAGCGGCGCCAGTGTCCGAAAGCACAGCGGCCGGCGCGTCCTCCGACTCCCCAACTACACCCTGCCGGGGCCGGCGCATCATGGCGGAAATCCGTGCACGCAGCTCACGGGGCCGGAAGGGCTTGACGATGTAATCGTCCGCGCCGCCCTGGAGTGCGCTAATGGTGTCCAGTTCCTCGTTGCGGCCGGTCAGCATCACCACGTAGGCGTCACTGAACTGCCGGATCCTGCGCAGCACCTCGAAGCCGTCGATGTCCGGGAGACCGACGTCGAGTGTGATCACATTCGCCTGACGATGCCTGGCAACGTCCACGCCGTCGCGGCCAGTTGCTGCAGAATGCACCTCAAAGCCAGCCTGCTGCAGGACCGCGTCAAGAAGATTGCGGACGTCGTCATCATCTTCGATCACCACGGCCACACCTAAATCGCCCACGACTATCCCCATATCCGATAAAACACCGCAACGCCCAGCGCAATGCGGGAAGCATTACCAGATTACCCACGCTACCCCGTGATTAGGCCCACACACCCGAAATTCGCGATATGTTTTGATCCAAACCACGAAGCGAGGGCCCGCCCTCCAATTGCGGAAGAACCGCCGTGCATAATTGGCTTCATGTCATGGTTTATGCAGGCGCTGTTCCGGAACGCCGAAAAGCTGAACAGGGGGTACGGCCGCGTTGGGTGAGCACGTGATGGTCCGTGACACGGACCGATTCTTCAGGCGCCTCGGGCCGCGGGTCCGGGTGGCCCTCTGCCAGCTCCCGGTAACACTCATTCTCGCCGCGCTCGCTGTTGCGGCCCCGGCCGTCTGGCCAACGCTGATAGCGAATGCCGTCTTTATTGCCTCCATCGTGATGATGGGGCTCCTCTTCTTTTCCTGTTTCCTGATTCCCTGGGAACGGCTTCCGGCCAATGCCTACCTCGTCATTCCCATTCTTGACCTCGTGGTCATCGGCCTTGCCCGCAACGGTGCAGTTCCGGCGGTGGCCGGCCTTGGTGTGCTGGCCATATTCCCCGTGATCTGGTTATCAGCGTCGGGATCGTTCGCGCGCACCACGATTTTCATCAGTTTCTTTGGGCCCCTGCTCATCAGCCTGCCCTCGCTGATTCAAAAGTTTCCCAACATTTCACCTTCGGAAATCGCCGGCGCCATTCTGTTGCCGCTCATGATGCTGGCCGTATCCCTGGCTATCCGGTTTGCCAGCGCCAATGTCCGGGTCCAGCGCCAGCGTCTGGAAAAGAAGGACGCCGAACTGCGCGAACTGCTCATCGAAAGCAGAAACCGCGAGCGGCTGCTCAAAACGGTTCTGGACACTATCGACGTCGGCATTGTGGCCATCGACGCCGACGGCCAGAAAGTGCTGGTCAACGACCAGCAGAAAGCGTTCCGACAGGCTGCCGCTCCCGCCGGCGCCGTGGAGGTGCCGCTGGAAGCGCAGCAGGTCATGTTCGGCCAGGACAGGGTCACACCACTCGCGGTGGACAAACGGCCCATCCGCCGGGCGGCGGCCGGCGAGACGTTCGCAAACTACCTGGTGTGGCTCGGCGAGGGAACGGCACAGCGTGCGGTTTCCACCGCGGCCCGGATCATCAAGAACGACGACGGCGGGTTCAGCGGGGCGGTCATCGTTTACAGCGATGTCACTGGGCTCGTGGAGGCGCTCTCCGCCAAGGAAGAGCTGATCTCCAACGTGTCCCACGAATTCCGCAGCCCGCTCATGTCCGTCCTTGGCAACGTAGACCTGGTGCTGGGCGACGCGGACGGCTTGTCACCCGCCGCGGTGCAGCGCCTCGAAGTGGTGCAGCGCAATGCCGAGCGGCTCCTTTCGCTCGTGTCGGAGCTGCTTGTCTCCGCCTCAACAGTGCTCGCGGTCCATCCCCGGCGGACGGACCTTGCGGGCCTCATCGAGACCACCATCGGCTCCGCACAGGCACAGGCGGATGCCTCCAACGTCTCCCTCAGCGCCGACGTCCCGGTGCCGCTGTGGGCCTACGCGGATCCTCTGCGGATATCACAGGCCCTCGACAACCTGGTGTCCAACGCCATCAAATACTCTCCCGACGGCGGAGCCGTCACCGTGAGTGCCCGGAGCAGCGACTCCTGGGTGCAGCTCAAGGTGCAGGACACGGGGATGGGCATCAGCGAAGAGGAATCGTCACGGATTTTCACCCGGTTCTTCCGGACCCAGTCGGCCAGGAAGGCTGCGATCCCCGGCGTTGGACTCGGCCTCTCGATCACCAAGACCATCGTGGAGCGGCACGGCGGGGACATCACCTGCGTCAGCAAGCCCGGAGCAGGGACCACATTCACCATGACGCTCCCGGCCGAAGACGCACCGGTCCTTTAGTCAGGCTGGAGGGTCTAGTCGGCTAATCCAGCGGCAGGGTGACAGTCACACACGTTCCCGCGGTGGACGAGTCGATGGTCACGTGACCGCCCACCGTTTCCAGGACGAGGCGCATGAGCCGAAGCCCCATCCCCGAATGCCTGCCGTGGGTGGCTGCTTCAATATCGAAACCAGCTCCATTGTCGGACACTTTAAGCTGAACCTCGTGGCCGGCCGCTGGATGGCTCACACACCCCAGCCGAACGGTAACAGCTGATGCTCCGGCAAATTTGTGGACATTGCTCAAGAGCTCCTGCGCCGCCCGGTACAGCAGCGTCGCGGACTTACGATCGACTTCCATGCCGTGGTGCGGTGTTTCCAGGTGCACCACGACTCCACGTTCGCGCAACGGAAGGGTCAATCGGTCAATCGCCCCCGCGACGCCAAGCGCATAGAAATCGACCGGATGCGTATCAGTAAGAACGCCTCGGACTGCGACAACCTCGTCGCTTGATAGTGATTTCATGCCTCTACCGTGCGCCTGCGCCCTTGGCATTTTCTTAGGCTTCTCCCAGCTACTCCCCCGTTTGCAGGGGCCAACTCTGCGGGTAGAACCCGGGCCGGTCAGGCCAGCGTGTAGCCGGCGCCGCGCACGGTCTTGAGCCACTTCGGTGACCTGGCATCGTCCCCCAGCTTCCGCCGCAGGTTGCCGATGTGCGCTTCGATGATGCGGCCGGCGTCATAGGCCCCGGACGGCCCAACTTCCCGTTGCGCCAGGTCCTGCTGAACAAGACCCAAGAGACCGGCCAGCTCGGCCTTGCTCACCACTCCCGTGCCGCGCTCCAGCAAAATTCGGAGCAGGTCGAACTCGGTCCGGGTGAGCTCCAGAGACCTGCCGCGGATACTGGCGGCGCGCGTGGCGCTGTCTATCTGCAGGCCCTTGTGTTCAATGCGTGAGGCGGCGGCCGCTGACTCTGCGGCCGGCCCGTGCGCAGCAACTGCCGCCGGCCCCGCCGCCGCGGGCACCGCCGTCTCCGGCGCCGTCAACGCGGCCTCCGCCAACACCGGAGGAACAGGCACCAAACGGCGCGGCCGCCGCAGCATGCCGTCCACCCGGACCCGGAGTTCCCGCGGACGGATCGGCTTGACCATGTAGTCATCCGCCCCGGCATCGAAGCCCATCACCGTAGCTGCAAGGTCGCTGCGGCCGCTGACTATCAGCAGGTACGTGTGGCTGAATTCGCGGATGCGCCGCGCCACCTCGTAGCCGTCCATGTCCGGCAGGACCACATCCAGAGTGACGGTGTCGGGCTGCTTGGCCCGCACCAGCTCAAGCCCGGACTCTCCGCTTTCGGCGCAGTGCACCTCGAAACCGGCATCACCAAGGGTGGACCGCAACAGGGCCCGGACTTCCTCATCCTGTTCGATAACGACAACAACGCGACGATCATTCATCCCTTACCCCCTGTAAGGACCGCATGACTAAAGACTGCGGTTCAGCCTACTAGCTGCGTGGATGAAAGTGATGCGCCACCCTCAGAACGGCGTTAACGTTGGGACTTACTCCCGCAGTGCCCGCGTCAGCTCGGCCCGGGCCAGCAACTCGTCGTCAGACGGGTAGGCCACTTCCTCCAGCACGAGCGGATGCGGTGCCGCCAGCACCGAACGGGCATCGCGCTTCCTGGCCAGCAGCCGTTCATGCAGCCATCCCGGCGGTTCCAGCCCCTCGCCCACGTACAGCGCCGACCCCACCAGCGCACGCACCATGTTGTGGCAGAACGCGTCGGCCTGGACAGTGGCGACAATGACGCCGTCCTCGCCGCGGGCAAACTCAAAGCGCTGCAGTTCGCGGATGGTGGTGGATCCCTCGCGCGGCTTGCAGTAGGAAAGGAAGTTCTGCAGGCCCAGCAGCTTCGATGAGCCCTCGTTCAGGAGGTCGACATCCAGCGGGGATTTGTGCCACAGCGTGTCATACCGTCCCAGCGGATCCCACAGCGCCTGCCCGTCCGCGATGCGGTAGCTGTAGCGGCGCCACAGCGCCGAGAAGCGGGCGTCGAAGCCCTCCGGAGCGATGGATACCTGATGCACCACGATGGCGCCGGTCAGGTCCCCGAGCCCGTGGCTGAGGGCGCCCCGCAGCCGGCGCAAAAGTGCGACGGCGGGATCCAGTTCCGCGCCGCGGTTCAGTCCGAGCCACTCGGTTTCCGTCAGGTCGAGGTGCACCACCTGGTCACGGGCGTGGACGCCGGCATCCGTACGGCCCGCAACGGTGACCCGGATGGGACGGCGGATGAGCAGTTCCAGGGCCTCTTCCAAGGTCCCCTGAACTGTGCGGAGACCGGGCTGCAGTGCCCACCCGCTGAACGGGCCGCCGTCGTACGCCAAATCAAGCCGGACACGCAAAAACCCGCCGCCCCCCAAAACGGGGGCAGCGGGTTTTTGGTCGTTCATAGACTTAAGTCTATGCGAAGGAATCAGCGAATTACTTCGCGTCCTTTGCGGACTCGTCAGCAGCTTCCTCAGCCGGAGCTTCCTCAGCGGCCGGAGCCTCTTCGGCAGCGGCTTCGGTCTCGACGACCTCAGCTTCGGGAGCCTCTGCAGCTTCGGTCTCAACGACCTCGGCCTCGGGAGCTTCCTCGGCAGCCGGGGCGGCAGCAGCGGCTTCCTTCTTGTCGGCGTCGCGCTGGGCAGCGGAAGTAGCCTCGGCTACAACGGCCTGCTTGGCGGAAACCGGCTCAAGGACCAGCTCGATGACAGCCATGGGGGCGTTGTCGCCCTTGCGGTTGCCGATCTTGGTGATGCGGGTGTAGCCGCCATCGCGGTTCTCCACTGCCTGTGCAATGTCGGTGAACAGCTCGTGGACGACGCCCTTGTTGCTGATCAGGCCGAGTACACGACGTCGGGAAGCGAGGTCGCCGCGCTTGGCGAAGGTGACCAGGCGCTCTGCGTACGGCTTCAGGCGCTTGGCCTTGGTCACCGTGGTGGTGATCCGCTTGTGCTCGAACAGTGCTGCTGCCAGGTTCGCGAGCATGAGACGCTCGTGAGCCGGGCCGCCTCCGAGGCGCGGACCCTTAGTGGGGGTAGGCATAGTTGTTTCTCCTCATATGGAAGCCGGTGGGCTGCGCACAACGCGGTGCATCCAGCCCGCCGGCCAAGATCTGCTTGTTAGAGCTCGTCGTCGCTGAACGCGGCGTCGTCCTCTTCGATGGCTGCGGCGCGGGCGGCGAGGTCGAAGCCGGGAGGCGAGTCCTTGAGGGACAGTCCCAGTTCAACCAGCTTTGCCTTGACCTCATCAATGGACTTCGCACCGAAGTTACGGATGTCCATCAGGTCAGCCTCGGAGCGGGCAACGAGTTCACCCACGGTGTGGATGCCCTCACGCTTGAGGCAGTTGTAGGAACGGACCGTGAGGTCCAGGTCCTCGATCGGCAGAGCCATGTCTGCTGCCAGGGCAGCATCCGTCGGCGACGGGCCAATCTCGATACCTTCAGCTGCGGTGTTGAGCTCGCGGGCCAGACCGAACAGTTCCACCAGGGTGGTACCTGCCGAAGCAACCGCATCGCGGGGAGCGATGGCCTGCTTGGTCTCGACGTCGACAATGAGCTTGTCGAAGTCGGTGCGCTGCTCAACACGGGTGGCTTCCACGCGGAAAGTAACCTTCAGCACCGGCGAGTAGATGGAGTCGACCGGGATACGGCCGATCTCTGCGTCGCCGGACTTGTTCTGAGCTGCCGAAACGTAGCCGCGGCCGCGCTCGATGGTCAGTTCGAGTTCGAACTTGCCCTTCGAGTTCAGCGTGGCGATGTGCAGATCCGGGTTGTGGAATTCGACGCCGGCCGGCGGAGCGATGTCCGCGGCGGTGACGACTCCGGGGCCCTGCTTGCGCAGGTAAGCAACAACCGGCTCGTCGTGCTCGGAGGACACAGACAGGTTCTTGATGTTCAGGATGATCTCGGTGACATCTTCCTTGACACCCGGAACCGTGGTGAACTCGTGCAGCACGCCATCGATCCGGATGCTCGTTACAGAGGCACCGGGGATGGACGAGAGCAGGGTACGGCGGAGGGAGTTTCCGAGAGTGTAACCGAAGCCCGGCTCCAGCGGTTCAATGATGAAACGGGAGCGGTTATCGGTGACGACCTCTTCGGAGAGGGTGGGGCGCTGTGCAATGAGCACTTAGGTTTCCTTTCGGCGAGCATCCGCTATATGACGCAACACAGGTGGTGGAAAATCGGTCTGAAGACTTAACGCGCTGGGCTTGCCCGGACCCGGCAAGGGTCCGGGCAAGCTTTTGCGGCGGAAAGGCCTTAGACGCGGCGGCGCTTCGGCGGACGGCAGCCGTTGTGCGCGGCGGGGGTGACGTCCTGGATGGAGCCAACCTCGAGGCCAGCGGCCTGCAGCGAACGGATGGCGGTCTCGCGTCCGGATCCCGGTCCCTTGACGAACACGTCAACCTTCTTCAGGCCGTGCTCCTGTGCACGCTTGGCAGCAGCTTCGGCAGCCATCTGTGCAGCGAACGGGGTGGACTTACGTGAGCCCTTGAATCCAACCTCACCGGCGGAAGCCCAGGAGATGACAGCACCGTTCGGATCCGTGATGGAAACGATGGTGTTGTTAAAGGTGCTCTTGATGTGCGCCTGGCCAAGCGCGATATTCTTCTTGTCCTTCTTACGCGGCTTGCGAACCGCGCCACGAGTCTTCGGGGGCATTTTTTCTCCTACAGAAAGTTATCGGGGGAAAGATCCGCTAATCCCTCAGGGATTAACGAGCCTTCTTCTTGCCTGCAACGGTGCGCTTCGGACCCTTACGGGTACGTGCGTTCGTCTTCGTACGCTGTCCGCGCACTGGCAGGCCCTTACGGTGGCGAATACCTTCGTAGCTGCCGATTTCCACCTTGCGGCGGATATCTGCGGCCACTTCGCGGCGAAGGTCACCCTCAACCTTGTAGTTGCCTTCAATGTAGTCACGCAGCTGGACCAGGTCGGCGTCGCTGAGGTCCTTTACGCGGACGTCAGCGCTGATGCCGGTGGCAGCCAGGGTTTCGTGTGCACGGGTCTTGCCCACGCCGTAGATGTAAGTAAGCGCAATTTCCAGCCGCTTTTCGCGGGGAATGTCTACGCCAGCGAGACGAGCCATAGTGGCAGTGCTCCTTGAATAAACCGGAGGTCGTAGGCAGTACACCCGCACTTTCAGTGCGGCCCCAGCCTCCGACCGGGGGTTAGCTGTCCGGACTCTTTCGAGCTAAATGTTCCAGATCAGCTTGTGCTGCCTTTTATTTACTTGCGTGGGTTAGCAACCCAGGGATTCCCGAAAAGGGAATTAGCCCTGGCGCTGCTTGTGGCGCGGGTTCTCGCAGATCACCATGACCCGGCCATTACGGCGGATCACTTTGCACTTTTCGCAGATCTGCTTGACGCTCGGCTTGACCTTCATGGCGTTCCTTTGCGTGATAGCAGTTGGTCCGATGGACCGGCCTTCGGCAGTTGCTCTGGCCGCCCAGCGTTTACTTGTAGCGGTAGACGATACGACCACGTGTCAGGTCGTAAGGGCTCAGCTCCACCACTACCCGGTCCTCAGGGAGAATCCTGATGTAGTGCTGACGCATTTTTCCAGAGATGTGTGCCAGAACGACGTGCTTGTTGGTGAGCTCAACACGAAACATCGCGTTGGGCAGCGCCTCAGTCACTACGCCCTCGATCTCTATGACCCCGTCCTTCTTGGCCATATCCTCCGCTAACTGTTGTTTGCCTCAGCCCTCCGGGTTGCACCGGGCATGACTGCGGACGTTTTTTGATGTGATTGATCGTCACCCTCCGGCCGCAAATGGGCGTGGCAGGGCAGACAACCAACAAGCAACATTACGGCATTTGGTCCGGAATGTTAAATCCAGCCATGTTAGCGCACATCGCCGCCGGACGCATCAAATCTGTACACCTCAAAAGAGCCGGCAGCGGTTGTCACGGCCTCCGCGCTGCTGATCCCGTCCAGGATCGCCAAGCGCACGACGTCGGCTGCCGCGCTCTGCAGGGTAATGAGACTCACCTGCCGGGCAGCTTCCGTACTCCGGTCCAGGGTGGCCTCGCCGGTCGCCAGGCAGAACACGGTGTCCCCGTCCGCCAGGGTGTGGCTCGGGTTCAGCGCCCGGGCGAGTCCAGCGTGAGCAGCCGATGCGGTGCGCTTGCACTCGGCCACATCGAGGGCGGCGTTCGTGGCGACGACGACGAGCGTGGTGTTCAACTGCTGCCGCTGATTGAGCTTGTCGAAATCACCGGCCTCGGTTTCGGCAGGCTCAACTTGCGTGGTGAACGGTAAGCCCAGCGCGTTGACTACTGCCAGGGCTCCTACTACTACGCCGTTCTCCAACGTGACTGAGGCTGTCCCTACTCCGCCTTTGAACTTGCCCCGTCCTATGACGGCTCCGGCGCCGGCTCCCACGTTGCCGCGTTCGACGTCGTGCCCGTCCGTTTTGACACCGGCTGCGGCAGCGGCAGCGTAACCCATGTCCGCGTCGGGGCGGGCAGAGAAGTCGCCGCCGCGGCCGAGGTCGAAGATGGCCGCCGCCGGGACGATCGGGACCACTCCCCCGGTTACGGGAAAACCGCGGCCCTGTTCCTCGCACCAGCGCTGGGCGCCGTGGGCGGTGACCAGTCCATAGGCGCTCCCGCCGGTTAGAACCACCGCATCAACTGTGGAGACCAGGGTGGTGGGGTCCAGCGCATCGGTCTCGTGGGTGCCGGGGCCTCCCCCGCGGACATCCACCGACCCCACGGTTCCCGGCGGCGGCAGGACCACCGTGACGCCGCTCAGCCAGCCGCCGTCGGACTTCTGCTGGTGCCCGACCCGCAGGCCAGGCACATCGGTGATCGCTCCCATGGGCACCATTCTGCCCCCTGACACTCCCCGGACCTGACGCGCCGACGCCGGGAATTCCCCGTGACGCGCAAAATCCCGGTCGACACTGAAATTCCGGTGTCGACAGGGATCTTGCGCATCGTGAAGCTAAAGGCGAGTCGTCAGGGGATCGGAACGGGGACCACGCCGAGCGGCGCCAGCTGGGCCGCGCCGCCGTCGGGCGCCGAAAGTACCCAGATGCCCTTCTCATGGACGGCCACGGAGTGCTCCCACTGGCAGGAACGTCTGCCGTCGGTGGTGACCACTGTCCAGTCATCGTCCAGGACGGCCGTTTCGATGCTGCCGCGCACCAGCATGGGTTCAATGGCGAGGCACAGCCCGGGCCGGATCTTCGGGCCGCGGTGGCTGGTGCGGTAGTTGAGCACGTCCGGGGCCATGTGCATCTCGGAGCCGATGCCGTGCCCCACGTAGTCCTCGAGGATGCCCAGCGGCTTGCCCGGCACGGAGGAGACGTAGTCGTCCACGGCGCAGCCGACGTCGCCGACGAACTTGCCGGTGGCCAGCGCGGCAATCCCCCGCCACATGGCGGCCTGGGTGACGTCCGAGAGCCGCTGGTCCTCGGGGTCAACCGTGCCGACAATGACCGTGCGGGCGGAATCCGAATGCCAGCCGTCCACGATTGCGCCGCCGTCGATCGAGATGATGTCGCCGTCCTGCAGGACCCTGGACCCCGGGATGCCGTGGACGACTTCCTCGTTCACCGAGGTGCAGATCGTGGCGGGGAAGCCATGGTAGCCCAGGAAGTTGGACTTCGCCCCTGCCTCGAGGAGCACGGCGGCGAACACCTCGTCGAGCTGCTTCGTGGTGACTCCCGGTGCGGCCGCGGCCACGGCAGCGTCCAGGGCGCGGCTCAGGACGAGCCCGGCCTCGTGCATGGTGCGCATCTGGGCGTTGGTCTTGTACTCAATCCGGGGCTGGCCGAATGCCATCTGCGGTTTTCCTCTCAATGGTGCCGCCCCCGGCCGAAATGCCGGGCGCGCTAGCCGTGTACGGGCTAAATGCCGGAGGCCCCTCCCAATAAACCGGGAGGAGCCTCGTAGGGTTGTTACTGAATCAGGCTGTCTGAGCCTCTTTGATGGCCTGCATGACGCGGTCGGTGACTTCGTCAATGCCGCCGATGCCGTCCACCTGGGTGAGGATGGCGCGCTCGGCGTACTTGGCCACAACGGCCTCGGTCTGCTCGTGGTAGAGATCCAGGCGGTGGCGGATGACGGCTTCGTTGTCGTCGCTGCGGCCGGTTTCCTTGGCACGGCCGAGGAGGCGTGCAACGAGTTCCTCGTCGTCAGCGGTCAGCTGCAGGACGACGTCGAGCTTCTGGTCACCATTGGCCAGGATCTCGTCCAGGTAGTCAACCTGGGCCGTGGTGCGCGGGTAGCCGTCCAGCAGGAAGCCGTCTTCGACGTCGGATTCGCTGAGGCGGTCACGGACCATTTTGTTGGTCACGCTGTCCGGTACGAAGTCACCCGCGTCCATGTACTTCTTGGCCTCGACGCCGAGCGGCGTCTCACCCTTGACGTTCGCCCGGAAGATGTCGCCAGTGGAGATCGCAACGACGCCGAGGCGCTCCGAGATGCGTTCCGCCTGAGTACCCTTGCCGGAACCCGGTGGTCCGATAATCAACATTCTGGTCATCGCAATAGCCCTTCGTAGTGACGCTGCTGTAGCTGCGCGTCAATTTGCTTGACGGTTTCCAAGCCAACGCCCACCATGATCAGGATCGAGGTGCCACCGAACGGGAAGTTCTGGCTTGCGTTGATCAGCACGAGCGCCACCAGCGGGATCAGTGCCACGAAGCCAAGGTAAAAGGCGCCGGGCAGCGTGATCCGCGACAGGACGTACTGCAGGTAATCCGCGGTCGGCTTGCCGGCACGGATACCCGGAATGAAGCCGCCGTATTTCTTCATGTTGTCCGAGACCTCTTCAGGGTTGAAGGTGATCGCGACATAGAAGTATGTAAAGAAAACAATCATGGCGAAGTAGAGCGCCATGTAGATGGGGTGGTCCCCACGGGTCAGGTTGTTGTTGATCCACTCAACCCACGGCTGCAACTGCTCCCCGGCCTTGGGCTGGTTGAACTGTGAAATCAACGCCGGCAGGTAGAGCATGGACGAGGCAAAGATCACCGGGATAACGCCGGCCATATTGACCTTGATGGGAATGTAGGTGCTGGTGCCGCCCACAGTCCGGCGTCCGATCATCCGCTTGGCGTACTGCACCGGGATGCGGCGCTGGGACTGCTCAACGAACACTACGAGCGCAACCGTCAGCAGACCGATGACGAGGACCAGGAAGAACGTCCCCGGGCCCTGTGCCGTCCAGATGGCACCCAGCGACGTGGGGAAGCCGGCAGCGATGGCGGTGAAGATCAACAGGGACATACCGTTGCCCACGCCCTTTTCGGTCACGAGCTCGCCCATCCACATGATGAGGCCGGTGCCGGCGGTCAGCGTGATGATGATCAGGATCGTGGTGATGACGCTGCTGTCCGGGATGATGGGCAGCGCGCAACCGGGCAGCAACTGACCGGAACGCGCCAGGGACACCAAGGTGGTTGCGTTCAGCAGGCCAAGGGCGATGGTCAGATAACGCGTGTACTGCGTCAGCTTTGACTGCCCCGAGGCGCCCTCTTCGTACAGCTGCTGGAAACGGGGAATGACCACCCGAAGCAGCTGCACTATGATGCTGGCCGTAATGTACGGCATGATTCCCAAAGCGAAGATGGAGACCTGCAGCAATGCACCGCCGCTGAAAAGATTGACGAGCTGGTAGATCCCGCCCTGGGTCTGCCCGTTCGACAAGCATTGCTGGACATTCTGGTAGCTCACACCAGGCGAGGGGATGAAGGCTCCCAAGCGGAAGATTGTGATGATTCCCAGCGTGAACAACAACTTGCGACGCAGATCAGGCGTTCGAAAAGCCCGGCCGAATGCGCTAAGCAAGCGTCCTCCTCAGTAGTTAATAAGTCTTGTGATGCAGGTCAATAAACCCAACAACCGAGTCTAACGGTTGTTTGCGCTATGCGAACAATCCGGAAGACCTGCAGATATGAAAAAACTCCCGGCACGGGGGCCTCGGCCCCGCGTACCGGGAGTTTGCGCAACGGGCATCAGCCCACTGCTCCTGGAGAAAATTCTCCTAGAGAGCGGTGGTGCTTCCGCCTGCTGCGGCGATCTTTTCAGCGGCACTGGCTGAGAAGGCGTGGACGGTGACGTCGACCTTGACGGTGATGTCGCCGGTGCCAAGCACCTTCACGGGCTGGTTCTTGCGAACGGCACCCTTTGCAACCAGGTTCTCCACGGTGACAGCGCCACCTTCCGGGAACAGCTCGTTGAGCTTGTCCAGGTTTACAACCTGGAACTCAACCCGGAACGGGTTCTTGAAGCCGCGCAGCTTCGGCAGGCGCATGTGCAGCGGCAGCTGGCCGCCGGCAAAGCCAGCCTTGATCTGGTAGCGGGCCTTCGTACCCTTGGTACCGCGACCGGCGGTCTTACCCTTGGAACCTTCACCACGACCAACACGGGTCTTGGCGGTCTTGGCACCCGGAGCGGGACGCAGGTGGTGAACCTTCAGCGCGTTCTGCTTGTCAGCAGATGCGTCGCTTTGTGCCTTCTCGGCAGTGTTCTTCTCGGCCATTTATTTCGCCTCCTCTACCTTTACCAGGTGCGGAACCGTGTTGAGCATTCCAACGGTCACGGCGTCGGCGGTGCGGACAACAGTGTGTCCGATCCGCTTCAGGCCGAGGGACCGCAGGGTGTCGCGCTGGTTCTGCTTGCCGCCAATGGCGGACTTGATCTGAGTGATCTCCAACTGGGCGTCGGACGGAATCAGGTTCTTAGCCATGACTCAGACACCTGCCTTCTGGTTCATGAGCGCCTTCACCATTGCCGGCGGAGCGATCTCATCGAGCGGGAGGCCGCGGCGTGCTGCCACTGCTGCCGGCTCTTCGAGGCGCTTCAGGGCATCAACGGTCGCGTGAACGATGTTGATGGCGTTGGAGGAACCGAGCGACTTGGAGAGGATGTCGTGGATGCCCACGCACTCCAGTACTGCACGGACCGGGCCACCGGCGATAACACCGGTACCGGCGGAAGCCGGACGCAGCATGACGACGCCTGCGGCGGCCTCACCCTGAACGCGGTGCGGGATGGTGCTGCCGATGCGGGGAACGCGGAAGAAGGACTTCTTGGCCTCTTCTACGCCCTTCGCGATTGCGGCAGGAACTTCCTTCGCCTTGCCGTAGCCAACGCCGACCATACCGTTACCGTCACCGACGACGACCAGTGCGGTGAAGCTGAAGCGACGACCACCCTTGACGACCTTGGAAACACGGTTGATGGTAACAACGCGCTCTACGAACTGGCTCTTCTCGGCTTCGCGGCCACCGTCGCGGCCGCCACGGCCACCACGGTCGCCGCGGCCCTGGCCACGGTCGCCACGCTCGCCACGACGAGCGCCACCACGGCGGTCATCGGCAGCTGCGGGGGCAGTGGTCTCAGTGGCCTCAGCAGCTACGGCAACAGGTGCCTTCTGATCTGCAGACACAGTGTCCTTTTCCTTGTTTGCTTCCGTCACAGTGACAGCCCACCTTCACGTGCACCGTCAGCGACGGCGGCGATCCGGCCGTGGTACTTGTTACCACCGCGGTCGAAGACAACAGCTTCGATTCCGGCAGCCTTGGCACGCTCGGCTACGAGCTCGCCAACGCGCTTGGCCTTGGCAGTCTTGTCACCGTCGAATGCACGAAGGTCGGCTTCAAGTGTGGACGCGCTCGCTACGGTCAGGCCCTTGGTGTCATCGACAACCTGGACGAATACGTGGCGTGCGGAGCGGTTGACGACCAGGCGAGGACGCACAGCCGTTCCGGAGATGCGCTTGCGGATACGAAGCTGGCGGCGGCTGCGTGAAGCAGACTTGCTCTTGTTCGTACGCTTCTTATTAATTGCGATGGCCATGGTTACTTACCAGCCTTTCCGACCTTGCGGCGGATGACTTCGCCGGCGTAGCGAATGCCCTTGCCCTTATAGGGGTCCGGCTTCCGCAGCTTGCGAATGTTGGCAGCAACCTCGCCGACCTGCTGCTTGTTGATACCTGAAACAGAGAGCTTGGTCGGGGTCTCAACTGCAAAGGTGATGCCGTTCGGTGCCGAGACGTTAACCGGGTGGCTGTAGCCCAGAGCGAACTCCAGGTCAGAACCCTTTGCCTGGACGCGGTAACCGGTACCGACAATCTCAAGCTTCTTCTCGTAGCCTGCGGTGACACCCTGGATCATGTTGGCGATCAGGGTGCGGGTCAGGCCGTGCAGTGAACGGGAGGCGCGCTCGTCGTTCGGGCGGGCGACAGTCAGGGTGCTTTCGACCAGGGAGACCTCGATCGGGCTGGCCACAGTGTGGCTCAGCTCGCCTTTGGAACCCTTGACGCTGACGACAGAGCCGTCAACCTTGACCTCAACGCCGGCAGGAACGGTGATGGGGAGACGTCCAATACGTGACATTATTCTCTTCCTTTCCCGTTACCAGACGTAAGCGAGGACTTCGCCGCCCACGCCCTTCTTGCCGGCCTGCTTGTCAGTCAAGAGGCCGGAAGAGGTGGACAGGATTGCGACACCCAGGCCACCGAGCACGTGCGGCAGGTTGGTGGACTTTGCGTAAACGCGCAGTCCCGGCTTGGAAATACGACGAACACCGGCGATTGAACGCTCGCGGTTCGGACCGAACTTGAGCTCGATGGTCAGCTTCTTGCCGACTTCAGCGTCTTCTTCTTTCCAGGAGGCGATGTAACCTTCGGCCTTCAGGATGTCAGCAACGCGTGCCTTGAGCTTGCTGTACGGCATAGTCACGGATTCGTGGTACGCCGAGTTTGCATTGCGCAGACGCGTAAGCATGTCTGCGACAGGATCTGTCATTGTCATTTGGGCTCTTGCCCTTCCTCGTAACGGTTTCCTTCGCGCTGATCCCTCAGGATCAGTGCAGCCGGACCTTTTACGTAGCTAATTAAGCTTCGGTTTTGAACGGGAAACCAAGCGCCTTGAGCAGCGCGCGGCCTTCGTCGTCGGTCTTGGCAGTGGTCACAACCGTGATGTCCATACCGCGAACGCGGTCGATGGAATCCTGGTCGATCTCGTGGAACATAACCTGTTCGGTCAGACCGAAGGTGTAGTTGCCGTTGCCATCAAACTGCTTGCCGCTGAGGCCGCGGAAGTCACGGATACGCGGCAGAGCCAGCGTGACCAGACGATCCACGAATTCCCACATGCGGTCGCCACGCAGGGTTGCGTGTGCACCGATGGGCATGCCTTCGCGCAGCTTGAACTGTGCGATCGACTTGCGGGCCTTGGTTACCTGCGGCTTCTGGCCGGTGATCAGGGTGAGGTCGCGGACAGCGCCGTCGATCAGCTTGGAGTCCTTGGCGGCATCTCCAACACCCATGTTCACAACAACCTTGACCAGACGGGGAACCTGGTTAACGTTCTCGTACTTGAATTCCTCAAGAAGCGTGCTCTTGATGGAATCGGCGTACTTGGTCTTCAGACGAGGAACGATCTTGCTTGCCGGAGTCTCGAGAGTCTCAGTCATTAGATGTCCTTCCCTGAGCTCTTTGCCACGCGTACGCGCACTTCACGCTTCACGCCATTGCGCTCAACGGTCTCGGTGCGGAAACCTACGCGAGTGGGCTTCTTGGTGGACGGGTCAACCAGAGCCACGTTGGAGATGTGGACCGAAGCTTCTACGACCTCGATGCCACCGGTCTTGGTGCCGCGCTGCGACTGACCGACCTTGGTGTGCTTGGTTACGCGGTTAATGCCTTCAACCAACACGCGGTTGGTCTCCGGGAATACGCGCAGAACCTTGCCCTGCTTGCCACGGTCGCCGCCGCGCTCAGCCTTGGCGCCAGTGATGACCTGAACCAGGTCACCCTTTTTGATCTTAGTCATGGACTAGAGCACCTCCGGAGCCAGAGAAACGATCTTCATGAACTTCTTGTCGCGAAGTTCACGACCAACCGGTCCGAAGATGCGGGTACCGCGAGGGTCACCGTCAGCCTTCAGAATCACGGCCGCGTTCTCGTCAAACTTGATATAGGAACCATCCGCACGGCGGCGTTCCTTCTTGGTACGGACGATGACAGCCTTGACGACGTCGCCCTTCTTTACGTTGCCGCCCGGAATTGCGTCCTTGACGGTAGCGACGATAACGTCGCCAATGCCTGCGTAGCGACGGCCAGATCCACCGAGAACGCGAATGGTAAGGATTTCCTTAGCACCCGTGTTGTCGGCGACCTTGAGTCGCGACTCCTGCTGAATCACTATTTACTCCTTGCGTCGCGCCGGTTCTCAGACCGAAAATCTTCCTACGGAATGAGCCTTGCGGAACGGTTGATCGGGGTGTCTCTTGACCTGCCTGGATTTTGCCAGACCAGGCCTAAACGCCCGTGCCAAAAACATTTGCTTCCCAAGCGGATTCGGACGCAGTCCAAGCGCAAGGGGGCACTATGCCGTGGCACGATTGTTTACGAGGTTTGATGACGGCGCACAGAAGGCGCCATACAAACTCAAAATCTTAGCACATTTCGGGCCCAGCCCCATATCACAGCAGCTGCCCTCCCGTTAAGCCGGTTCCGTTAAACCGACGACGGCGGCGGCCGGTGCCTGCCGCCAGCCAAAACGCGGAAAACCCCCGCTCCCAAAGGGAACGGGGGTTTCCGGACAAACCTCACCGGTTACGGCGAGAGCTGCAGGTGTTACTTGGCCTTTTCGAGGATCTCAACCAGCCGCCACCGCTTGCTAGCGGACAGCGGGCGGGTCTCGGCGAGGAGAACGAGGTCGCCGATGCCGGCGGTGTTCTCTTCGTCGTGAGCCTTGATCTTCGAGGTGCGGCGGATGACCTTGCCGTAAAGGGCGTGCTTCACGCGGTCTTCAACCTGGACAACGATGGTCTTTTCCATCTTGTCCGAGACCACGTAGCCGCGCTTCGTCTTACGGTCACCGCGCTCAGCAGCCGTAGCTGCAGCGGAAACAGTTTCCGTCACGTTCTCGTCCTTTTCACTCACTTGGCGTCCTCCTCAGTCTCAGCTTCGGCCGGCGTTTCGGCCTTCTTCGCTGCGGACTTCTTGGACTTCTTTTCTTCCTTGGCTTCCGCAACAGGCGCGGCAACCTCGGCACGAATGCCCAGCTCGCGTTCACGGAGAACGGTGTAGATGCGTGCGATGTCCTTCTTTACCGCGCGCAGACGACCGTGGTTCTCCAGCTGACCGGTGGCGGACTGGAAACGCAGGTTGAACAGCTCTTCCTTAGCCTTACGGAGTTCTTCAACGAGACGCTCGTTGTCGAAACCGTCCAGCTGTGCGGATGCAAGTTCCTTGGATCCTACTGCCATTTCTATTCACCACCTTCGCGACGCAGAATGCGTGCCTTCAACGGGAGCTTGTGGATTGCCAGGCGCAGTGCCTCGCGAGCAACCGATTCTTCGACACCGGAGATCTCAAAGAGAACCCGGCCCGGCTTGACGTTTGCGACCCACCATTCCGGAGAACCCTTACCGGAACCCATGCGGGTTTCGGCCGGCTTCTTCGTCAGGGGACGGTCCGGGTAGATGTTGATCCAGACCTTACCGCCACGCTTGATGTGGCGGGTCATCGCAATACGGGCAGACTCGATCTGACGGTTCGTTACGTAAGCCGGGCTCAGGGCCTGGATGCCGTACTCACCGAAGGAGACCTTGGTGCCGCCCGTAGCAGCGCCGGAACGACCCGGGTGGTGCTGCTTACGGTGCTTGACTCGACGTGGGATAAGCATTTAAGCCTGTCCTCCTTCTGCTGCCTGTGCCGGTGCGGCAGAAGCGGCATCGGCTGCCGGAGCTGCAGCAGCAGGAGCTGCTTCGGCTGCCGGACGGTCGGTACGACGGCGGCGGTCACCACGGTCAGCGCCACCCGGGCGGCCCGGACGGTCGCTGGCACCGCGTCCACGGGACGGAGCAGCAGCTGCCTGCTGAGCCAGTTCCTTGGACGTGACGTCACCCTTGTAGATCCAGACCTTCACGCCGATGCGGCCGAAGGTGGTCTTGGCTTCGTAGAAGCCGTAGTCGATGTTCGCGCGGAGGGTGTGCAGGGGCACACGGCCTTCGCGGTAGAACTCCGAGCGGGACATTTCTGCGCCACCCAGACGGCCGGAGCAAGCGATACGGATACCCTTGGCACCGGCACGCTGTGCGGACTGCATGGCCTTCTTCATCGCACGGCGGAAAGCCACACGGGAAGTCAGCTGCTCAGCAACGCCCTGGGCAACAAGCTGGGCTTCCATCTCGGGGTTCTTGACCTCGAGGATGTTCAGCTGGACCTGCTTGCCGGTGAGCTTTTCGAGCTCGCCGCGGATGCGGTCTGCTTCTGCGCCGCGGCGGCCGATAACGATGCCCGGACGTGCCGTGTGGATATCCACGCGGACACGGTCGCGGGTGCGCTCGATTTCGACCTTGGCGATACCGGCGCGCTCCATGCCCGTGGACATGAGCTGGCGGATACGGATGTCTTCGCGAACGAAGTCCTTGTACCGCTGGCCAGCCTTGGTGCTGTCAGCAAACCAGTGCGATACGTGATCGGTGGTGATGCCGAGTCGGAACCCGTGCGGGTTAACTTTCTGTCCCACTTAGCGAGCCTCCTCTTTCTCCGGGGTAGCGACTACCACGGTGATGTGGCTCGTGCGCTTCTTGATCTGAAATGCACGACCCTGAGCACGCGGCTGGAACCGCTTCATGGTCGGGCCTTCATCAACAAACGCTTCGCTGATGATGAGGTCACCTTCGTCAAACGCAACACCGTCGCGGTCCGCGAGGACCCGGGCGTTCGAGATTGCCGACTGAACTACCTTGAATACCGGCTCTGAAGCTGCCTGGGGGGCAAACTTCAGAATTGCCAGAGCCTCGTTCGCTTGCTTACCACGAACAAGGTTGACGACGCGCCGGGCCTTCATAGGCGTTACGCGGATGTGACGCGCAATTGCCTTGGCTTCCATTGCTTTCCTTCTCTCGTCTTTGACGTAAGTGCAGGCGCCTAGCGGCGCTTGCCCTTACGGTCGTCCTTGACATGGCCGCGGAATGTCCGCGTGGGAGCGAATTCGCCGAGCTTGTGCCCGACCATCGACTCGGTGACAAACACCGGAATGTGCTTGCGTCCGTCGTGCACGGCGATCGTGTGCCCGAGCATGTCGGGGATGATCATCGAGCGGCGGGACCAGGTCTTGATGACGTTCTTGGTGCCCTTTTCGTTTTCCCTGTCCACCTTCACAAAGAGGTGCTGGTCAACGAAAGGACCTTTTTTCAGGCTGCGTGGCATGTGTCCAGGCTCCTATCGCTTGTTCTTGCCAGTACGACGACGACGCACAATAAGCTTGTCGCTCTCTTTGTTCGGGCGGCGGGTGCGGCCCTCACGCTTACCGTTCGGGTTGACGGGGTGACGTCCACCGGACGTCTTACCCTCGCCACCACCGTGCGGGTGGTCAACCGGGTTCATGGCGACACCACGGACGGTCGGGCGGACGCCCTTCCAGCGCATACGGCCGGCCTTGCCCCAGTTGATGTTCGACTGTTCGGCGTTGCCGACCTCGCCGATGGTTGCGCGGCAGCGCACATCAACGTTGCGGATTTCACCGGAAGGCAGACGCAGCTGGGCGAAACGGCCTTCCTTGGCGACGAGCTGAACAGAAGCTCCAGCGGAACGTGCCATCTTGGCGCCGCCACCCGGGCGCAGTTCAACTGCGTGGATAACGGTACCCACAGGGATGTTGCGCAGGGGCAGGTTGTTGCCGGGCTTGATATCAGCGTCGGCACCGGCCTCTACGAAGTCACCCTGGGAGAGCTTGTTCGGGGCGATGATGTAACGCTTGGTGCCATCAACGTAGTGCAGGAGGGCGATGCGAGCCGTGCGGTTCGGATCGTACTCGATTTCGGCAACGCGGGCGTTGACGCCGTCCTTGTCGTGGCGACGGAAGTCGATCAGACGGTACTGGCGCTTGTGTCCACCACCCTTGTGACGGGTTGTGATCTTGCCGGAGTTGTTACGGCCGCCCTTTTTGGGCAGCGGACGTACCAACGACTTTTCCGGCGTCGACCGCGTGATTTCGGTGAAGTCAGCTACGCTCGAGCCGCGACGGCCCGGGGTAGTCGGCTTGTATTTACGGATTCCCATAATTTATTTCCTCGTTAAAGTGGTCTCCGCTACGCGAGCGGACCGCCGAAGATGTCGATAGTGCCTTCTTTGAGGGTGACAATCGCACGCTTGGTGTTCTTGCGGATACCCCATCCGAATTTGGTGCGCTTGCGCTTACCGGCACGGTTGATGGTGTTGATCGATTCGACCTTGACGGAGAAAATTTTCTCCACGGCCAGCTTGATCTCGGTCTTGTTCGAGCGGGGGTCCACCAGGAAGGTGTACTTGCCCTCATCGATCAGGCCGTAGCTCTTTTCCGAAACAACGGGTGCAAGCACGACGTCGCGCGGGTCTTTGATGGTGGCTGCGCTCACTTGGCATCCTCCTCGTTCTTTGCAGCCTTGTCAGCAACGAATGCTTCATAGGCAGCCTTGGTGAAGACTACGTCGTCAGAAACGAGAACGTCGTAGGTGTTCAGCTGGTCTGCGTACAGAACGTGAACTTCCTCGAGGTTGCGCACGGACAGTGCAGCAACATCGTTGGCGCGCTCAATGACAACGAGCAGGTTCTTGCGCTCGGAGACGCCGCGCAGCGTTGCCAGTGCTTCCTTGGAGGACGGCGTGGAGCCGGCGACCAGGTCAGCAATGACGTGGATGCGTCCGTTACGGGCGCGGTCAGACAGTGCGCCGCGAAGTGCAGCAGCAATCATCTTCTTGGGGGTGCGCTGGCTGTAGTCGCGAGGAGTCGGACCGTGGACAACGCCACCGCCGGTCATGTGAGGAGCACGGATGGAACCCTGACGGGCGCGGCCGGTACCCTTCTGCTTGAACGGCTTGCGGCCTGCACCGGAAACTTCGGCGCGGGTCTTGGTCTTGTGGGTACCCTGGCGAGCAGCAGCGAGCTGTGCAACGACGACCTGGTGCAGCAGCGGCACGTTGGTCTGTACGTCGAAGATCTCTGCGGGCAGGTCAACCTTGACAGTGCTAGTCATTGAACTAGGCTCCCTTCACGGCGGTGCGTACGAGTACGACCTGGCCGCGGGCGCCGGGGACGGCACCCTTGATCAGGAGCAGCGACTTCTCGACGTCAACCGCGTGAACAGTGAGGTTCAGCGTGGTGTGACGAACGGCGCCCATGCGGCCGGCCATTTTCATGCCCTTGAAGACGCGGCTCGGGGTGGATGCGCCACCGATTGAACCGGGCTTACGGTGGTTCTTGTGGGCACCGTGGGAAGCTCCAACGCCGTGGAAGCCGTGACGCTTCATAACACCGGCGAAGCCCTTACCCTTGGTGGTGCCGATAACGTCGATCTTCTGGCCGGCTTCGAAGAGCTCTACAGAGAGCTCCTGGCCCAGCTCGTAAGAGTCAGCATCTGCAGTGCGCAGTTCGACGACGTGGCGGCGAGGCGTGACGCCTGCCTTTTCAAAGTGACCAGCCAGCGGCTTGGTGACCTTGCGGGGATCGATCTGGCCGTAGCCGATCTGAACGGCGACGTAGCCATCAGTCTCTGCGTTACGCAGCTGGGTGATGACGTTCGAGTCAGCCTGGACAACAGTGACGGGGATGAGCTTGTTGTTCTCGTCCCAGACCTGGGTCATGCCGAGCTTCGTGCCCAGCAGGCCCTTTACGTTACGGGTTGCGGTCATAGTCTCTCAGCACCTCCCTACAGCTTGATTTCGATGTTCACGTCGGCCGGCAGGTCGAGACGCATAAGCGAGTCAACAGCCTTGGGCGTGGGGTCGATGATGTCGATCAGACGCTTGTGCGTGCGCATTTCAAAGTGCTCGCGGCTGTCCTTGTACTTGTGGGGAGAGCGGATTACGCAGTAAATGTTCTTCTCCGTCGGCAGCGGCACGGGGCCCACTACCGTTGCGCCTGCGCGCGTGACCGTCTCAACGATCTTCCGTGCTGAAACGTCAATGACCTCGTGGTCGTATGACTTCAGCCGGATGCGGATTTTTTGTCCCGCCATGTCGCCTGACTCTCTTTCAGTAAATGCTGCTCTGTTTACTTACCTGTTGTATGTGGCTGCCGAAGCATTTGAAGTCTGAACTACCACCCGCCGCACAAACTGAATCCGGATAAATCCGGGTTCCTCAACCTGCCGACGTAACCGACCCCCGCGGTCGGGCGTGTCGCACCTTCGAAGCGTGCGAGCCCGCAGTTCCATGGGGAGTGGGTTATGTTTGGACTTCGACCTGGACCCTGTCACCCGGCATTATCCGGATCGGGACGCGAAGAAGCGCTTGAACAACTCATCTAGTATGCCGGATTTTGCTGCCGGATGCGAATCAGGCCTTGTCAGGCCCGCGTGCGGACATCCTCGGTGCGGGTGACGGCCTCCCCAGGCGGTCATTGCCTTCGGCAATCTTCGAATGGATGATAGGTGAATGGCCGTGCAGAATGCTGACGCCGTAAACACCGCTTCGGTTCAGGATCTCGCGGGGCGGCTCAGACCCGGTTTCACCCTGGGGGTGGCTGCAGCAGCGTTTCAGATCGAGGGCTCCCTGGCCGCCGACGGCCGAGGACCGTCCGGCTGGGACGCTTTCGCCGAAAAACCCGGGAACATCGTTGACGGGCACTCCCCTGCAGTGGCCTGCGACCATTACAACCGCGCGCCCGAAGACGTGGCCCTCATGCGGGAACTGGGCATCGACTCCTACCGCTTCTCCCTTTCCTGGCCGCGGATCCAGCCCGACGGGCGGGGCGCCATCAATTCGCACGGCCTGGATTTTTACGACAGGCTGATCGACCAGCTGCTGGCCGCCGGCATCTCCCCCATGGCCACCCTCTACCACTGGGATACTCCGCTCCCCCTCGAACACAGCGGCGGCTGGATGAACCGTGCCACGGCGGAGCACTTCGCGGAATATGCCGCGGCCGCCGGCGGACGGCTCGGCGACCGCGTGGCGCAGTGGGTCACACTGAACGAGCCTGTGTCCGTGACCCTGAACGGCTATGCCCTGGGCGTTCACGCGCCCGGCCGGGATCTGCTGTTGGACGCCTTGCCCTCCGTTCACAACCAACTGCTGGGCCACGGGCTTGCCGTCCAGGCGCTCCGGGCGGCGGGTGTCGCCGGTGGCATCGGTGTCACCAACCTGCATTCGCCCGTGCGCCCGGCGTCGCGGAAACTGACCGACCGGCTGCTGGCGAGGGTGTTTGACCTGGTCCTCAACAGGGTTTACGCCGACCCCATCCTCCTGGGCCGCTACCCGAAACCTCCGGCCGCAGCCAAGCCCTGGTTCAGATCCCTGACCAAAGCGTCCGACGACGACCTCCGCCTCATCAGCCAGCCTCTCGACTTCTACGGGGTGAACTACTACTACCCCGTGAAGGTTGCCACCGGGCAGGGTTCCGCAGACACCCCGGCCGGAACCGCGGACGCCATGGCCCGCATGCCGTTCCATCTGGCGGCCTTCCCGGAATACGACACCACGGGCTTCGGCTGGCCGGTTGCGCCCGAGCATCTGGGAATCCTGCTGCGTGAACTCAAAGACCGGTACGGGGCTGCGCTGCCGCCGCTGTACATCACAGAAAGCGGTGCAAGCTTCCCGGAGCCGGAGCACGTCACTGGTCCCATCGCGGATACCAGGCGCATCGACTATCTGGCCCACCATCTGCACCAGGCCATGGTTTCCACCGCCCCCGGCGGTATTGCACACGATGTGGAACTGCTGGGCTATTACGTCTGGACCCTGATGGACAACTTCGAGTGGGCGGCCGGGTACTCCCAGCGTTTCGGCCTGGTCCACGTAGACTTTGACACGCTCAAGCGCACCCCCAAGAAGTCCTTCTACTGGCTTCAGGCGCTCAGCCGGGCGCGGAGGGCGCTCGCCTGAGGAACCGCCGCGGGTTACTGGTTCTTGTTGGCGCGGTTGATGCGCTTTGCGCGGTCAATCTCGTTGCGGAAATGCTTCTTGGCCCAGAACACACCGGCAACAACGATTACAGCCACGATCAGGAAAATAAGCCATCCCATGATGTGCCACCTCTCTTTTCAGCAACGATAGCAGGGCACATCACGCAGTCAGCCAGTCCGTCCGTCAGTCGGTCCCGGCAGGCTTGCTGCGGCTGAGCTTCCGGAGGGCGAGCGCGATGAGGCCGACGGCGATCAGCGCCAGCAGCACGTAGGTGTACTGGCGTATCGCCCACATGATGCACAGCCCAACCCCCGCTGCACCCCACCAGACGAGCATCCGTTCGCTGTACCCCAGCCCCACCACCAGCACCGCTGCAAAGAACGCCAGCACCCAGAGTTGCTGGGCACCATTGCCGCCGAAGATCACCAGGAGGCCGCTCATCGAGGCCAGAGCTGCGGCAAGGCCTAGATACAGCCTGCCGGCGCCGGGCTGGCCCGCCCTATACCGCAGCACGCCAAGCACCGAGGCGAGGACAACGTACCACTGGACCGTCCAGAATGGATCCGGCCAGGAGGAGCCAGGTAACATCCCGTCCAGCCAGCCCGTGTTCTTCTGGGAGGGAGCGGCGAAGAGCGCCGCGCGCTGGACGGCGGCCGTCACGGCCAAGGACCCGAGTTCTGCTGCCGGACGTCGCACCGCAGCCGGCACCTCCAGCCAAATCACGACGGCGGTCATGGTCACCAGCGCTGCTCCCGCCCACGACGTCTCGCTGTACAGCAGCCCCACAAGTCCCGCCACGGCGAGGCCCAGGACGGCAGCCCCGACCAGTGCAAGAAAGCGAACGTCGCCGCCAGGACTGGCCGCGACGCGCGATCCTTCGGCCAGCGGCTCCCGGCCGTGCGGCCGGTGTCCGCGAATCTTTCCGGCAACGTAGAGCGCCGCGGCCGCTGTTGCGCACCCTGCCAGCCACGGGAGGTAGAAGCCCCAAGGCCCCGGAACGTCCCCGAGGGTTCCGTCCGCCGTCATCGTGGCCCCTGCCAGCGCAGCCAGGACCGCCGGCGGGTAGAACCCGGGCATGCGCTCCACATGCGACGCCGCAAAGCACGCCGCCGAAAGACCCAGCACCGCCGCACCGGCAATCCAGTCCCCGGACGGAGGTGCCAGCATGGCTGACGCGGTGCCGAAGGAGCCGGCTGCCGCCAGCCACAGCCAGTGGTCAACGCCCCCGCCGTTCCTGTGACGGAAGAGTGTTCCGCCTGCCGTGGCGGCCAGGGACAGCCCCAGCAGCGCCAGCGCGACGCCTGCATGACCCAGCAAGGGGGCTGCCAGGAAAGCAGTGGCCGCAAAAAGTTGCCCGAAGGGCAGAAGCGGCCCCATCGCAACCACCGCGAACAGCGCCGCATACACAGCCAGGTAGGCAGCCCCCCGGGCTGCAAACAACCGGCCGGCAGCGACAGCGGAGACCAGCAGCAGAAGCAGGGACAACAGCACTACCCAGCGGCCGCCGTCGTCCGCAATCAATCCCGCCCGGAATGGTTGCGCTACGTACGCGACCGGAAGAATCGTCTGGCTGGCCAGCGTGATCCAGACGGCTGCCTGCTGGAAGGGAACCTCCGTAAGGCGGTGCCGCATGAGCCAGCGGATCACGTGCTGCGCCGCGAACACGAGCGCGAAGGTCACAGCAACAACGGTGGGTGAGGCCGAAACGTCATGACTGAGCACCACTGCCAGCGCTGCAGCAAGGATGCGGGCGGCCGCGAAGTACGCGCCCTTTGATGTGCGGTCCTCCACGGCAGCCACCATGGCTGCGCTGAAGACCGCGAAGACACCCAGCAGGATTTCGACGTCGGGAAGACTTGCCCCGCGCAGCACCAGCAGCAGGGCCAACGCTGCCGGAGCGAACACCGCAGACCACCGGTGCGTCCGCAGCACGTAGCCGGCGGCTGCGGCTCCCCCGGCCAGGAGCAGCGGTGCGAACGTGGCCTGCCACGACGGGGTTTCCAACGCGAAGACCGTGGCCGCCGCTGATACGATCGCGGCCGACTGCAGCGCCAGAAGCACGGCAGCGTCTGCCAACTGGCTGTCTTGTACCCTGCCGCGGGCTGCCGCCCGCAGGGGTATTGCGAGCTGGAGGGACAGTGCGACGGCGAGGACAGTGGCCGGGGCCAGCGCCTCGCCGCCCACGAGGATGGGGCCGTTGTCCCGCAGAATCTGATGGAACACTGTCAGCACCAGAGAGGTCGCGGCGGCGCGGCTGAACCACGAGTAGTACCGTCCCTGCGTTGGCGTTCCCGCGGATGCCATGCTGGAGCCTTTCCTGCCGGCGCGGACGGCCGTCACTGCCAGGTAGCCCGTAACGGTCAGCAGCGCGGAGTTTCCCAGCGTGAGCGATACTGCGCCGAAGGCAAGCGGCACGGCAACAATTGAGACGGCCAACGGAGCGGCTTCCGCGATGGACGGCCGCCAGGGCTCCTCCCCGTATCGGCGAAACAGCATCAGGCCGGCGGCCAGCGATGCCATGAGCTGGGCACCGATGGCGATGCCGCCAAAGTGTTCTGTCGCCGGATAGAGGAACGGCTCGGGTTCGCCGAGCACCAGCGCAGCCATGGTTCCCACGCCCACGACGGTGAACACGGCCAAGCTGATCTGCGGCGTCCGCGCTGGCACGTGGAGGCGGATCATCGCAGCTGTTGCCAGCTGCTGAATGACCAGGACTAGGCACAGCGCCAGGGCTGCGGCCCGGAAGCGTGCGTCGTTCTCGCCGACGACTGCCGCCGTCAGGACAGGCACCGCAACCGTGAGGGTGATGCGCGCTGCGAGGACAAAGTGCAGGCGCAGCGGCTCCGTGCCGGGGCGGGAGCGCACGGCCCAGAAGGCGGCTCCGGCAACGAGCAGTCCCACCAGCGTCCACGCCCCGAGCCAGTCCGCGAGCAGTATGGCCATGCCGAGCGCAGCAACCGGGGCCCACTCGGCCGCTTGGCGGTGCCTGGCCGCAAGCACCGCGCCCGTCAGCAGCGCCAGCAGCGCGAGTGCCCACAGCGGGCTGCCATCCGCACCCACCGGCGGCCCGGCCAGGAAGTCGAACCGCTCCGCCACGGCGTAGGCCACCGTCAGCAGCAGTTCCAGGGCAAAGGTAACGAGGACGTCCAGCCTCCACCGGCGGTGGTGCAGGACGCCAAGGAGCGGGGACGGGAGGCGCCAAGCTCCCAGCCGGCCCGCTGTGCGTTCCTGGTCCGGAGGCCCATTACCCACGACCGACACAAGAGCCTGGATGGCCAGCAGCACAGCCGCCGCGGCAAGGGCGGCACTCCCCCGGCCGCTCAGGTTCCAGACGACCACTGACGCCGCCACCGTCAGGCTTGCCCGGGCAGCCAGAAACTGGAGCGTCCGGAACTGCGCCCCGGGGGCCACGGACGTCACCGCGAAATAGCATCCGCACATCGCCATGATCCGGGCGTAGTCAACGCGTCCGAGCATCAGCGGAACCAACGTGGCAGCCACCGCCACAGCGGGAACGATGAACGGATGCAACTGGGCAAGCGGCCTGACGTACAGGGGCGGCAGCCATCGTGGCTTCAGTATGGCCAGGACGGTGAAGAAAACCGCCACCCCAATCAGTGCAGTGAAGTACCCGATCAGCGCCCCACCCAGGACGGATACCCCGGACCAGGCAGTGGACGCAACGAAGCTCAGTGAAAGATAGACGAGGACCCGGCTCTCGAGCCGGACGGCCGCCACGACGTATGCTGCGGTGCCGGCGGCCGATGTAACCAGCCAGGCAAGCGGAGCATTGTTGAGGGCAAGGCTGTACATGGCGAGACCTGTCACGGGAATCAGTGCCAGCCCGGTGCCCGAGAAGGCAACGGCGGCAGGCCTCAGCCGCGGCGCCCTCGCATGGAGCATCAGTCCCGCAGCATAAAACAGCGCGGTGATGGTGCACACGCCCGCAAACCGAAGTGATACGGGAAGCCCCGTGCCGACAAAGAGCGCACCGGCCGCGATCAGGAGCAAACTGGCGACGTAGAGCGTGACATTGATGTTCTGCCGCTCACGTTTGGCCCGCGCCATGTCCCGCTCCGCACGGAGTTCTGCCTCCACACGGGGAGGGACGGAAGCGTACACCGGAGCGGTTGCCGGTCCCAACGGAGCCAGCCGCCTCCCCGGCCCGGCTGCCGGCGGCCGCGGCTGGCTGGCGGGCGACGGAGGCGCAGCGAGCGAGGCCGGCCGGTCCGATGCCCCACGCAGTACCGGTTCAGTCGCGGCCCGATCAAATGCTGCCGGTTCAGTCGCGGCCGGTTCACCCGCTGCTTGGACCGGTTCAGTCGCTGCAGCGGTATTGGCCAAAGCGTCCAGCCATCCTTGGAGATGGCCGGCCCTAAAGCCGGCGCTGTACGCCTCGTCAGTAGAGGTCCACATGCCGCCGCCTTCCGACCATTGCTGGCAGCGCAATGCGCCGACGACAATTAATCCAATGAATGGATAAAGGATAGCAAAAAACAGCCCCGCTGCACTAGCAGCGGGGCTGTTTAGAAGATCCGTCAGGCCGTTAGCCGGCCCTCTGATCCATGATCAGCAAGGACTACTTGATGATCTTGGTGACGCGTCCCGAACCAACGGTGCGGCCGCCTTCGCGGATAGCGAAGCCGAGGCCCTCTTCCATGGCGATGGGCTGGATGAGCGCAACGGTCATCTCAGTGTTGTCGCCAGGCATAACCATTTCCGTGCCTTCCGGCAGGGTGATAACGCCGGTTACGTCCGTGGTGCGGAAGTAGAACTGCGGGCGGTAGTTGGAGTAGAACGGGTTGTGACGTCCGCCTTCGTCCTTGGAGAGGATGTAGACGTTAGCCTCGAAGTCGGTGTGCGGGGTGATGGAACCCGGCTTGACGACAACCTGGCCACGCTCTACGTCATCGCGCTTCAGACCGCGGAGCAGGAGGCCACAGTTCTCGCCGGCCCATGCTTCGTCGAGCTGCTTGTGGAACATCTCGATACCGGTAACCGTGGTCTTCTGGACCGGGCGGATACCGACGATCTCGACCTCGGAGTTGATGGCGAGGGTTCCACGCTCGGCGCGGCCCGTTACAACGGTGCCACGGCCGGTGATGGTGAAGACGTCTTCGATCGGCATCAGGAACGGCTTGTCACGGTCACGTACCGGGTCCGGAACGGAGTTGTCGACAGCTTCCATGAGGTCCTCGACGGACTTAACCCAAACCGGGTCGCCTTCGAGTGCCTTCAGCCCGGAAACGCGAACAACCGGAGCCTCATCGCCATCGAAGCCCTGAGCCGAAAGCAGCTCACGAACTTCCATTTCGACGAGGTCGAGGAGCTCTTCGTCATCGACCATGTCGGACTTGTTCAGCGCGACCAGCAGGTAGGGAACACCAACCTGGCGGGCGAGCAGAACGTGCTCGCGGGTCTGAGCCATCGGGCCGTCAGTGGCGGCAACCACGAGGATTGCACCGTCCATCTGTGCAGCACCGGTGATCATGTTCTTGATGTAGTCAGCGTGACCCGGAGCGTCTACGTGTGCGTAGTGGCGCTTCTCGGTCTGGTACTCAACGTGGGAAATGTTGATGGTAATGCCGCGCTGACGCTCTTCGGGAGCAGAGTCAATAGACGCGAAGTCGCGCTGCTCGTTGAGAGTCGGGTACTTGTCGTACAGCACCTTGGAAATGGCGGCCGTCAACGTCGTCTTACCGTGGTCAACGTGACCAATGGTACCGATGTTAACGTGCGGCTTAGTCCGCTCGAACTTTGCCTTTGCCACAGGTTCCTCCTAGAACGTTTTCAAATGACTTACCCTTCGACCGCGCTTGTCGCGGCAGAAACTTCAGCAAGTCTACTTGGGGGGCTTTGGATTGGTGAAATTTGCAGATTCAGGAACTAATACTAGTGCCTAGAGCCTGTTTGCGCAGACGGCAGGATCCGATCAGGACCGGGGCCGGCCGTCTGCGCCGGGCGAGGTTCCGTTTCCGGAATCACACCCAAGTTGCTCGCGAGGACAGTCGGAAGACTATTCGCCGCGGTTCTTCTGGATGATCTCGTCGGCAAATGCCTTCGGGACCTCCGCATAGCTGTGGAACGTCATGGAGTACACAGCGCGGCCCTGGGTCTTTGAACGCAGGTCGCCGATGTAGCCGAACATGCCGGACAGCGGGACGTGCGCACGGATAACCTTGACGCCCTGGGCATCCTCCATGGACTGCATCTGGCCACGGCGGGAGTTGAGGTCACCGATAACTTCACCCATGTATTCCTCAGGGGTGCGGACCTCGACATCCATCAGCGGTTCGAGCAGGATGGGGTTCGCCTTGCGTGCAGCTTCCTTGAAAGCCATACGGCCAGCGATCTTGAACGCCATTTCCGAGGAGTCAACATCGTGGTACGCGCCGTCAATGAGCGTCGCCTTGATGCCAACAACCGGGTAGCCGGCCAGGACGCCGTCGTTCAGTGCATCCTGGATACCGGCGTCAACGGACGGGATGTACTCGCGCGGGATACGGCCACCAGTGACCTTGTTCTCGAACTCGTACAGCTCGCCTTCGGACGTGTCCAACGGCGCGATCGCGATCTGGATCTTCGCGAACTGGCCCGAACCACCGGTCTGCTTCTTGTGCGTGTAGTCGTGACGCTCTACACCACGCTTGATGGTTTCGCGGTAAGCAACCTGCGGCTTGCCAACGTTCGCCTCGACCTTGAACTCGCGGCGCATGCGGTCCACCAGGATGTCCAGGTGGAGCTCGCCCATGCCGGCGATGATGGTCTGGCCGGTGTCTTCGTTGAGGGAGACCTGGAAGGTCGGGTCCTCAGCGGAGAGCTTCTGGATGGCCGTGGAGAGCTTCTCCTGGTCACCCTTGGTGTTCGGCTCGATCGCCACAGAGATCACGGGCTCCGGGAAGCTCATGGACTCGAGGACGATCTGGTTGCTGGAGTCGCACAGGGTGTCGCCCGTGGTGGTGTCCTTCAGCCCGATCGCTGCGTAGATGTGGCCCGCGGTAGCGCCCTCGACGGGCATTTCCTTGTTGGCGTGCATCTGGAACAGCTTGCCGATGCGCTCCTTCTTGCCCTTGGTGGAGTTGACCACCTGGGCACCTGCCTCGACGTGACCGGAGTACACGCGGATGAAGGTGAGCTGACCGAAGAACGGGTGGGCAGCAATCTTGAAGGCCAGAGCCGAGAACGGCTCCTCGGAAGACGGCGCGCGCGTCAGTTCCTTCTCTTCGTCGCGAGGATCGTGACCGATCATCGGCGGGACGTCGAGCGGGTTCGGCAGGTAGTCCACCACTGCATCAAGCATCGGCTGGACGCCGCGGTTCTTGAAGGCGGAACCACAGAAGACCGGGTACAGCTCAGAGTTGATCGTCATCTTGCGGATGCCGGCCTTGAGCTCATCGACGGTGATTTCTTCACCTTCGAGGTACTTTTCCATGAGTTCTTCAGAGGACTCGGCGACGGCCTCGACAAGCGCTGCGCGGTACTCCTCGGCCTTTTCCTTGAGGTCAGCCGGGATCTCCTGGACCTCGTACTTGGCGCCCATGGTCACATCGCCCTTGGCATCGCCGGGCCATACGAGTGCGCGCATGTAGAGCAGGTCGACGACGCCAACGAAGTCGTTCTCTGCACCGATGGGCAGCTGCATGACCAGCGGCTTGGCGCCAAGACGGCTGATGATCGTGTCTACGGTGAAGTAGAAGTCAGCACCGAGCTTGTCCATCTTGTTGACGAAGCAGATACGCGGAACGTTGTACTTGTCAGCCTGACGCCAAACGGTCTCGGACTGCGGCTCAACGCCTTCCTTGCCGTCGAACACGGCAACTGCACCGTCGAGGACGCGCAGGGAGCGCTCAACCTCAACGGTGAAGTCCACGTGGCCCGGGGTGTCAATGATGTTGATCTGGTTGTTTTCCCAGAAGCAGGTCACGGCGGCAGACGTGATGGTGATGCCGCGTTCCTTTTCCTGTTCCATCCAGTCGGTGGTCGACGCGCCGTCGTGCGTTTCGCCGATCTTGTGGTTCACACCTGTGTAGAACAGAATGCGCTCGGTGGTGGTGGTCTTGCCGGCATCAATGTGAGCCATGATGCCGATGTTGCGGACCTTACTAAGGTCTGTAAGCACGTCCTGTGCCACGGTGTCTCCCTTTCGGATGGACTACGCGTTCGCCGCCGGCTCGTCTGAGCCGGCGGCGTACGGGAAGTTTTACCAGCGGTAGTGTGCGAAGGCCTTGTTCGACTCGGCCATCTTGTGGGTGTCTTCGCGACGCTTCACAGCGGCACCGAGACCATTGGAGGCATCCAGGATTTCGTTCTGGAGACGCTCGGTCATCGTCTTTTCGCGGCGGGCCTTCGAGTAGCCGACCAGCCAGCGGAGGGCGAGGGCGGTGGAGCGGCCCGGCTTGACCTCAACCGGAACCTGGTAGGTTGCGCCACCGACACGGCGGGAGCGGACCTCGAGGGAAGGCTTGACGTTGTCCATGGCCTTCTTGAGGGCGGCAACGGGGTCGCCACCGGACTTGGCGCGTGCACCTTCGAGGGCACCGTAGACGATGCGCTCTGCGGTGGACTTCTTGCCGTCAACCAGGACCTTGTTGATCAGCTGAGTGACCAGCGGGGAGCCGTAAACGGGATCTAATACGAGCGGCCGCTTGGGGGCCGGACCCTTGCGAGGCATATTACTTCTTCTCCATCTTTGCGCCGTAGCGGCTGCGGGCCTGCTTACGGTTCTTGACACCCTGGGTATCGAGGGCGCCGCGGACGATCTTGTAGCGGACACCGGGAAGGTCCTTCACACGACCACCACGAACGAGCACAATGGAGTGCTCCTGGAGGTTGTGGCCTACACCGGGGATGTAGGCGGTTACTTCAATGCCACCGTTAAGGCGCACACGTGCAACCTTACGCAGAGCCGAGTTCGGCTTCTTCGGGGTGGTGGTGTACACGCGGGTGCAGACACCGCGGCGCATCGGGCTGCCGTTAAGCGCGGGAGCCTTGGTCTTTTTGACCTTCGGCGTGCGGCCCTTGCGGACCAGCTGGTTAATCGTAGGCACTTTCGTGTTCTCCGTTTTATCCGGAGCGGCCTCTGACAGCCGCTCTCCTGTTGCTTTGCCCCGCCGCCCGAGCTTTGAAGAAGTCTCCAGAGCAGCTGAGGCGAAGCCTTTAATAGTCGGATCGCACCCATGGGGAATGACGTGACTTTCGTCTTCAAAAGTCCCCTAGGCATGCAAAAATGTGGCATACGTTGCACAAGAACCCTGCAAACCGGAAACGTCGCTCTGGTCCGGCCTTTCGGCTGTACCGGCGCACTCATCCACTGCCACAATAACAATTGGTCACAAGTCTAACACGGACTCCCGCCAGGCCTTAATCGGCGGGGATCCCTGCCCTTAAACAACAACGCGGAGTCACTCTGAGCCCAATCCACGGTGCGGATTGGGCCGTAAGTGACCCCGCGTTGTCAGGAACGGCTACCGGAAGTCGTTGCCGAGGTCGTAGTCATCCAGCGGGATGGCGTGGAACTCGGGAGCTCCGTCGCCGCCCAGGGTGTCGTAGGAGAAGTCGCTGAACGCGCTGGGGCCGGTGAACAGGTTGGCCTTTGCTTCTTCAGTCGGTTCCACCGTGACCTCGGTGTAGCGCGGGAGACCCGTGCCGGCCGGGATCAGCTTACCGATGATGACGTTCTCCTTGAGGCCGAGCAGCGGATCGCTCTTGCCTTCCATGGCCGCCTGCGTCAGGACGCGGGTGGTCTCCTGGAAGGAAGCTGCGGACAGCCAGGACTCGGTGGCCAGGGAGGCCTTGGTGATGCCCATGAGCTCAGGACGTCCGGAAGCCGGAGTCTTGCCCTCGGACACAACGCGGCGGTTGGCATCCTCGAAGCGGCTGCGCTCGGCCAGCTCACCGGGGAGCAGGTCCGATTCGCCGGATTCGATGACCGTGACGCGGCGCAGCATCTGGCGGACGATGACCTCCACGTGCTTGTCGTGGATGCCGATGCCCTGGCTGCGGTACACGCCCTGCACTTCGTCCACGAGGAACTTCTGTGCGGCACGCGGGCCCATGATGCGCAGGACCTGCTTCGGGTCGACCGGACCGTTGATGAGCTTCTGGCCCACCGTGACGTGCTGGCCGTCTTCGATCAGGAGACGTGAACGGCGCAGTACCGGGTACGCGATCTCTTCGGAACCGTCGTCCGGAGTGATGACCAGACGCATCTGGCGCTCGGACTCTTCGATGGTGATGCGTCCGGCTGCTTCCGCAATCGGCGCCACACCCTTCGGAGTACGGGCTTCGAAGAGCTCCTGGATACGGGGCAGACCCTGGGTGATGTCGTCTCCACCGCTGGCGGAAACAGCACCACCGGTGTGGAACGTACGCATGGTCAGCTGGGTGCCCGGCTCACCGATGGACTGCGCGGCGATGATGCCAACAGCCTCGCCGATGTCGACGGTCTTGCCCGTGGCCAGCGAACGGCCGTAGCACAGCGCGCAGGTGCCGACGCTGGACTCACAGGTGAGTACAGAGCGGACCTTGACCTCGGTGATGCCGGCTGCGAACAGCTCGGCGATCACGACGTCACCGCAGTCGGTGCCGCCGGCTGCCAGGATGTTGCCCTTGGAGTCAACGACGTCCACGGCCAGCGTACGGGCGTAGGCGCTGTTCTCGACGTTCTCGTCAAGGACGAGTTCACCGTTGGCATCGACGACGGCGATCGGGGTCACGAGGCCGCGCTCGGTCCCGCAGTCCTCTTCGCGGACGATGACGTCCTGCGAAACGTCCACCAGACGACGGGTCAGGTAACCCGAGTTGGCGGTACGCAGGGCGGTGTCAGCCAGACCCTTACGGGCACCGTGCGTGGCGATGAAGTACTCCAGCACCGACAGGCCCTCGCGGTACGAGGACTTGATCGGACGCGGGATGATTTCACCCTTCGGGTTGGCCACCAGGCCACGGATACCCGCGATCTGACGGACCTGCATCCAGTTACCACGTGCACCGGAGGACACCATGCGGTTGATGGTGTTCATCGGCGACAGGCTGTCGCGCATTGCCTGGGCAATCTCGTTGGTCGCCTTGTTCCAGATCTCGATCAGTTCCTGGCGACGCTCGTCGTCGTCGATCAGGCCCTTGTCGTACTGGCCCTGGATCTTGGCAGCCATGGTCTCGTATCCGGCGAGGATCACCGGCTTGTCCTTGGGTACCTCAATGTCGGAGATAGCCACGGTCACGCCTGAACGGGTTGCCCAGTAGAATCCGGCATCCTTCAGGTTGTCCAGCGTTGCGGCTGTGACCACCTTCGGGTAACGCTCGGCAAGGTCGTTGACGATCCGGGACAGTTCGCCCTTGTCTGCAACGTCCTCAACCCACGGGTAGTCCTCGGGCAGCGTCTCGTTGAAGAGAACCTGGCCGAGCGAAGTCTCAACCAGCGCGGTCTGACCCTGCTCCCAGTCTTCCGGAGCTTCCCAGCCGGCGTAAGGGACAAAGCCCTCAAGCCGGATTTTGACCTTGGAGTTCAGGTGCAGCTCGTGCAGGTCGTAGGCCATGATGGCTTCCGACACCGAAGCGAAGATCCGGCCTTCGCCAGCTGAACCGACACGCTTGGTGGTCAGGTGGTAGAGGCCGATGATCATATCCTGCGAAGGCAGGGTGACCGGACGGCCGTCGGACGGCTTCAGGATGTTGTTCGAGGAGAGCATCAGGATGCGTGCCTCAGCCTGCGCTTCGGGGCTCAACGGCAGGTGGACTGCCATCTGGTCGCCGTCGAAGTCGGCGTTGAAGGCGCCACAGACCAGCGGGTGAAGCTGGATGGCCTTGCCTTCAACGAGCTGCGGCTCGAACGCCTGGATGCCGAGGCGGTGCAGGGTAGGTGCACGGTTCAGCAGCACCGGGTGTTCGGTGATGATCTCTTCGAGGACGTCCCAGACCTGCGGACGGTAACGCTCCACCATGCGCTTGGCCGACTTGATGTTCTGCGCGTGGTTGAGGTCAACCAGGCGCTTCATCACGAACGGCTTGAAGAGCTCCAGGGCCATCTGCTTGGGCAGACCACACTGGTGCAGCTTCAGCTGCGGGCCGACGACGATGACCGAACGGCCCGAGTAGTCAACGCGCTTGCCAAGGAGGTTCTGGCGGAAACGTCCCTGCTTGCCCTTGAGCATGTCGCTCAGGGACTTCAGCGGACGGTTGCCCGGTCCGGTGACCGGACGGCCGCGGCGGCCGTTGTCGAAGAGGCTGTCAACGGCTTCCTGAAGCATGCGCTTCTCGTTGTTGACGATGATCTCCGGAGCGCCCAGGTCAAGCAGTCGCTTGAGACGGTTGTTGCGGTTGATCACGCGGCGGTAGAGGTCGTTGAGGTCGGAGGTCGCGAAGCGGCCACCGTCCAGCTGGACCATCGGGCGCAGTTCCGGCGGGATCACCGGGACAGCGTCCAACACCATGCCGAGGGGGCTGTTGTTGGTGGTCAGGAACGCGTTGACAACCTTCAGGCGCTTAAGGGCACGGGTCTTGCGCTGGCCCTTGCCGTTGGCGATGATGTCGCGCAGCTGGTCAGACTCGGCCTGCATGTCGAAGTTCTCAAGACGCTTCTTGATGGCTTCGGCACCCATGGAGCCTTCGAAGTACATGCCGTAGCGGTCGCGCAGCTCGCGGTAGAGGCCTTCGTCGCCTTCGAGGTCAGCGACCTTCAGGTTCTTGAAGCGGTCCCAGACCTGCTCGAGGCGCTCGATCTCGGCGTCGGCACGCTTGCGCACGTTCGCCATCTGGCGGTCGGCGGAGTCGCGGGCCTTCTTCTTGTCGGCAGCCTTGGCGCCTTCGCCTTCGAGACGGGCAAGCTCGTTCTCGAGGTCGCGGGCGATCGTGGCGATGTCGGAGTCACGGTTGTCGATCAGCTGCTTCTTCTCGATGTCGTGCTCAACCTGCAGGTTGGGCAGTTCTTCGTGGCGGCTGTCGGCGTCGACGCTCGTGATCATGTAGGCAGCGAAGTAGATGACCTTTTCGAGGTCCTTCGGTGCCAGGTCAAGGAGGTAGCCCAGACGGGAGGGAACGCCCTTGAAGTACCAGATGTGGGTTACGGGCGCAGCCAGTTCGATGTGGCCCATGCGCTCACGGCGCACCTTGGCACGGGTGACCTCAACGCCACACCGCTCACAGATGATGCCCTTGAAGCGCACGCGCTTGTACTTGCCGCAGTAGCATTCCCAGTCACGGGACGGGCCGAAGATCTTCTCGCAGAAGAGGCCGTCCTTCTCGGGCTTGAGCGTGCGGTAGTTAATGGTTTCCGGCTTCTTAACCTCGCCGTACGACCAGCCACGGATGTCTTCCGCGGTGGCGAGGCCGATCTGCATGAGGCCGAAGGAGGATTCGCTGGACATATGGTCCCTGTTCTCTCTTGTTCTCTAAATTCTGAAGTCTTGGGTTACGGGAAAAGGGAGGGAGGAGCCGACGGCGGGTGGTCACCCGCCGTCGGACCTCACCTAAACCTCTTCTACGGAACTGGGCTCTGCACGAGACAGATCGATGCCCAGTTCTTCCGCAGCCGTGAAGACTGCGTCATCAGAGTCACGCATTTCAATCGTGGTTCCGTCCGTGGAAAGGACTTCCACGTTCAGGCACAGCGACTGCATTTCCTTGATCAAGACCTTGAAGGACTCAGGAACGCCCGGCTCCGGGATGTTCTCGCCCTTGACGATGGCTTCGTAGACCTTGACACGACCGTGGATATCATCCGACTTGATCGTGAGGAGCTCCTGGAGCGTGTAGGCGGCGCCGTAAGCTTCGAGCGCCCACACTTCCATTTCACCGAAGCGCTGGCCACCGAACTGTGCCTTACCACCCAGCGGCTGCTGCGTGATCATGGAGTACGGGCCGGTGGAGCGCGCGTGGATCTTGTCGTCCACCAGGTGGTGGAGCTTCAGGATGTACATGTAGCCGACCGAGATCGGATCCGGGAACGGCTCGCCGGAGCGGCCGTCAAACAGGCGGGTCTTGCCCGAGGAGTTGATCAGGCGCTCACCGTCGCGGGTCACGTTGGTGGAGTCCAGCAGGCCCGTGATTTCCTCTTCGCGGGCACCGTCGAAGACCGGCGTTGCAACAGTGGTCTGGCCACTCTCGCGCGGCAGGTTCGGCAGCTGCTTGGCCCACTCGGGCTCGCCTTCGATCTTCCAGCCGGTCTTGGCAACCCAGCCGAGGTGCGTTTCCAGCACCTGGCCGACGTTCATACGGCCCGGGACACCCAGCGGGTTCAGGACGATATCAACGGGGGTACCGTCGGCAAGGAAGGGCATGTCCTCGATCGGGAGGATCTTGGAGATAACACCCTTGTTGCCGTGGCGGCCGGCGAGCTTGTCGCCGTCGGTGATCTTGCGCTTGGCGGCCACGTAGACGCGGACCAGCTGGTTCACGCCCGGGGGCAGCTCGTCGTCGTTGTCGCGGTCGAAGACGCGGACGCCGATGACGGTGCCGGACTCGCCGTGGGGCACCTTCAGGGAAGTATCGCGGACTTCGCGGGACTTCTCGCCGAAGATGGCGCGCAGCAGGCGCTCCTCCGGGGTCAGCTCGGTTTCACCCTTCGGGGTGACCTTTCCGACCAGGATGTCGCCGGCTTCAACCTCTGCACCGATGTGGATGATGCCGCGCTCGTCCAGGCCCGCCAGGACTTCCTCGGATACGTTGGGGATGTCACGGGTGATTTCCTCGGCACCAAGCTTGGTGTCGCGGGCATCGATCTCGTGCTCCTCGATGTGGATGGAGGAAAGAACGTCCTCGGCAACAATGCGCTGCGAGAGGATGATGGCGTCCTCGAAGTTGTGGCCTTCCCATGACATGAATGCCACGAGCAGGTTCTTACCGAGGGCCAGTTCACCCTGGTCCGTTGCCGGGCCGTCAGCGATGATGCCGCCGACCTCCAGGCGCTGGCCTTCGCTCACCAGAACGCGGTTGTTGTAGCAGTTGCCCTGGTTGGAGCGGGCGAACTTGTTGATGCGGTAGTTGGTTTCCGTACCGTCGTCGTTGAGCATGATGACGAGCTCGGCGGACACCTCGGTGACCACGCCGGCCTTTTTCGCGATGGTGACGTCGCCGGCGTCGACTGCAGCGGCGCGCTCCATGCCGGTACCGACGAACGGCGCCTCGGAACGGACCAGCGGCACGGCCTGGCGCTGCATGTTGGCACCCATGAGTGCGCGGTTAGCATCGTCATGCTCGAGGAACGGGATCAGGGCCGTAGCCACGGACACCATCTGGCGCGGGGAAACGTCCATGAACTCGACCTCGCCGGCGGGAACCAGCACAGGCTCGCCTCCACCACCACGGGCGCGGACCAGGACGGTCTCTTCGGCGAACTTCTTGTTCTCGTCCAGCGGAGCGTTGGCCTGTGCGATCAGGACCTCTGCTTCGTCGTCGGCCGTCAGGTACTGGACCTCGTCGGACACGACGCCTTCGGCGACGAGACGGTAAGGAGTCTCGATGAAACCGAACGGGTTGATGCGGCCGTAGGAAGCCAGCGAACCGATGAGACCAATGTTCGGGCCTTCAGGGGTTTCGATGGGGCACATACGTCCGTAGTGGGACGGGTGAACGTCTCGGACTTCCATGCCTGCACGGTCACGGGACAGACCACCGGGGCCAAGCGCAGACAGACGGCGCTTGTGGGTGAGACCCGAGAGCGGGTTGTTCTGGTCCATGAACTGCGACAGCTGGGACGTTCCGAAGAACTCCTTGATCGCTGCCACAACCGGGCGGATGTTGATCAGGGTCTGCGGCGTGATCGCTTCGACGTCCTGCGTGGTCATACGCTCGCGGACGACGCGCTCCATGCGGGACAGGCCGGTGCGGACCTGGTTCTCGATGAGCTCGCCAACGGCGCGGATGCGGCGGTTGCCGAAGTGGTCGATGTCGTCGATCTCGACGCGCAGCTCGTGGTCCTGGCCATCGCGCTTGCCCGTGAGGGTCTTCTCACCGGCGTGCAGCGCAACCAGGAACTTGATCATGGCGACGATGTCTTCAACGTGAAGGACCGAAGCTTCCTTGTCGCCAAGGGAGCGGTCGATGCCGAGCTTGCGGTTGATCTTGTAACGGCCAACCTTGGCCAGATCGTAGCGCTTGGAGTTGAAGTACAGGTTGTCCAGCAGGGACTGGGCAGCCTCGACGGTGGGCGGCTCGCCCGGTCGCAGCTTGCGGTAGATGTCCAGCAGGGCGTCTTCGCGGGTTTCGGTGGCGTCCTTCTCCAGCGTGGCGCGCATGGAGTCGTACTGACCGAACTCCTCGAGGATCTGGCCTTCGGTCCAGCCGAGGGCCTTCAGCAGCACAGTGACGGACTGCTTGCGCTTGCGGTCGAGGCGCACGCCGACCTGGTCGCGCTTGTCGATCTCAAGCTCGAACCATGCACCGCGGGACGGGATGATCTTTGCGGTGAAGATGTCCTTGTCGCTGGTCTTGTCAGCGGTGCGCTCGAAGTAGGCGCCCGGTGAACGGACCAGCTGGGAGACGACGACGCGTTCGGTGCCGTTGACGACGAAGGTGCCCTTCTCGGTCATCAGCGGGAAGTCACCCATGAACACGGTCTGCTGCTTGATTTCGCCCGTGTTGTTGTTCATGAATTCGGCCTTGACGTACAGCGGTGCCGAGTACGTTGCGTCCCGGTCCTTGCATTCAGCCATGGTGTACTTCGGATCAGCGAACTCCGGATCGGAGAAGCTCAGGGACATGGTGCCCTGGAAATCCTCAATCGGGGAGATCTCTTCGAAGATGTCGGAAAGACCGGAGGTGGTGGCGACGCTGAGGTCGCCTTCTTCGACGGCCTTCGCTACGCGCGCCTGCCAGCGTTCGTTTCCGACCAGCCAGTCGAAGCTGTCCGTCTGCAGGGCAAGGAGATTCGGAACGTCAAGAGGTTCGTGAATCTTTGCGAATGAGAGCCGGCGAGTGGCACCATCGGTGCTTGCCGTATTAGCGGTTTCGTTATTAGAGGTGCTCGAGGCGACCAAGAGGGATCCTTCCACAGACCTTCAGGCGTTTTCAGATCTCCCCCGCTATGTACCCTGCAGAGTGACTCCGCAGTGCTACCATCCGGTTCCGCTATATGACCCGGGACCTGGTCTGCCCATGCTGGTGACGTTGTATACGGCACATTGATGGAGCAGCTGCCAGGAGAAGCCCACCGCTATATGAAGGCTGAAGGTAAACAGGGAAGACGCAAATATCTACGATACGGCAAAACTTAACGCGTGTCTACCCCACTTCGAAGCTTATTGCAAGCACCGTTGCCGTAGGCACCTAGTTGGCACGGCACAGTGCCGCGGTGGAATTCCGGCACCCGCCGCAGCGTTGGAGTGGATAGGTGACGGGGCTCACGATAGCCTAGGCCTACATCATTCAGATCGGAAGAGATAACCATGACCAACTCCGCAGACAACAATGACGTTGTCATCCTGTCCGGCGCCCGGACGCCGCAGGGCCGTCTCAACGGACAGCTGGCGAGCTTCACCGCCGTCGAACTCGGCGCGCACGCCATCAAGGCGGCCATCGCAGCCAGCGGGCTTCGCGCCGACCAGGTGGACGCGGTCATCATGGGCCAGGTGCTCCAGGCCGGGGCCGGCCAGAACCCGGCCCGGCAGAGCGCGATCGGCGCCGGCATCGGCTGGAACGTCCCTACGGTGACCATCAACAAAGTCTGCCTCTCCGGGCTGACCGCCGTGATCGACGCGGCGAGGATGATCCGCAGCGGCGATGCCGCCGTCGTTGTCGCGGGTGGCCAGGAATCCATGACCCGGGCACCGCATGTTCTTCCGGGCTCGCGCCAGGGCTGGGCGTACGGCGCTGTCCAGGCGCTCGACGTGGCCGCGCACGACGGCCTGACGGACGCCTTCGACGGGCAGTCCATGGGACTCTCCACCGAGACCAAGAACCTGGTCCTGGGCATCGACCGGGCGTCGCAGGACAACGTGGCGGCCCAGTCTCACCAGCGCGCGGCCATCGCCGCCAAGAACGGGGTCTTCGACGGCGAAATCGCACCGATCAGCGTCAAGCAGCGCAAGGGCGATCCGGTGGTCGTGGCCACGGACGAAGGGATCCGTCCGGACACGTCCGTCGAATCGCTGGCAGGGCTTCGCGCCGCGTTCGTCACGGACGGGACCATCACGGCCGGCAACTCCTCTCCCCTGTCCGACGGCGCCTCGGCCCTGGTGCTGACGTCCCGCAAGTTTGCCGAGGAGAACGGGCTGGAATTCCTGGCGGTTGTCGGCAGGCCCGGACAGGTGGCCGGCCCGGACAACTCACTCCACTCCCAGCCCTCCAACGCGATCCGGAATGCCCTGGACCGGGCGGGCTGGACCACTGCCGATCTGGACTTCATTGAAATCAATGAGGCTTTCGGTTCTGTGGCCGTGCAGTCGCTCAAGGACCTGGACTACCCGCTGGAGCAGTGCAACATCCACGGCGGCGCCATCGCCGTCGGCCATCCGATTGGCGCCTCCGGCGCCCGGCTGGCGCTGCACGCGGCACATGAACTGAAACGGCGCGGCCAGGGCAAGGCTGCGGTCTCCCTGTGCGGCGGCGGCGGGCAGGGCGAAGCCCTCCTGCTGTACCGGGACTGATGAAGGCCCTATCGGCCGGAGGCGCGGACGGCGCCGGCAGGGAGCGCTTCCTTGCCGACGCCGCCGCCCGCGGCCTCGACGTCGAACTCGTGGAGCGGCTTGCGGCGCACAGCCTCGAGGAGGCTGCGCAGATCCTCGGCATCACGCCGGCCGATATTGTGAAGTCCCTCGTTGTGAAGCACAAGGACGGCAGCTTCCTGTTCGCCCTCATTCCGGGCGACCGCCAGATCTCCTGGCCCAAGCTCCGGAGCCTGGTGGGAGTGAACAAGCTCTCCATGCCCGCAGCGGACGTGGCCCTGGAGGCCACCGGCTACGAACGCGGGACCATCACCCCGCTGGGCAGCACCACGGCCTGGCCCGTGTATGCAGACCAGACCATTGCCGGCCGTCGCATCTCCATGGGCGCGGGCCAGCACGGCTACAGCGCCTTCGTGGACGCCGACGCCCTGACAGCGGCGCTCGGCGCGGTGGTGGCTGATATCAGCGACCCCAATTAGACGCAGCTGTGGTTTAAAACACAGGAAACCCCGCCCACCGGAGTGGACGGGGCTTCCAAGAGCAAAGCGTGTGTTACTTGAGGGTAACGCGTGCGCCGGCTTCTTCGAGCTGAGCAATAGCCTTCTCTGCAGCTTCCTTCGTAACGCCTTCGAGAACAGCCTTCGGAGCGCTGTCAACCAGGTCCTTGGCTTCCTTGAGGCCGAGGGAGGTGATGGCGCGGACTTCCTTGATCACTGCGATCTTCTTGTCGCCAGCAGCTTCGAGAACGACGTCGAATTCGGTCTTCTCTTCGGCTTCTTCAGCAGCGCCGGCAGCGGGGCCAGCAACGGCGACAGCAGCAGCCGTAACTTCGAAGGTCTCTTCGAAGAGCTTGACGAACTCGGAGAGCTCGATGATGGTCAGTTCCTTGAAAGCTTCAATGAGCTCTTCGTTGCTGAGCTTCGCCATGGTGTGGCGTCCTTCCTATAGGTGGTGCTTGGCGGCCTGGGCCTTTGCCTTCACACCGGAGTCTGGTTTGAAAGAGAGTTAGTTCTCTTCGGGGGCTGCGGCTTCGGCCGGAGCTTCGGTCTCTGCTGCTTCTGCGGCCGGGGCTTCTTCAGCGGCGGGCGCTTCGGCTTCAGCCGGAGTACCGTTCTCTTCTTCAAGCTTGAGGCGCAGGGCGTCAATGATGCGTGCAGCAGCGGCAGCAGGAGCCTTGAGGATGCCTGCAACCTTGGCGAGCTGCAGCTCGCGGGACTCGAGTGCTGCCAGGGCAGCAACTTCGCTGGCGTTCAGTGCCTTGCCCTCGAAGTAACCGGTCTTGATAACCAGCTGCTTGTTGGTCTTGGCAAAATCCGTCAGGCTCTTGGCAGCTGCAACTGCGTCACCCTTGATGAACGCGATTGCAGTGGGGCCGGCGAGCTGGCCGTCGAATGCTTCGACACCAGCTTCCTTGGCTGCAATGGCGGTCAGGGTGTTCTTGACGACCGAGAACTTGGTGTCCTGGCCGAGAGAAACACGCAGCTGCTTGAGCTGTGCAACGGTGAGCCCACGGTATTCGGTCAGGACAGCGGCGTTCGATTCCTTGAAATCGTTAGTGATCTCAGCTACTGCTGAAACCTTGGTAGGCGTTGCCATAACCCTCCTTCCGGGGATAGTGCCGGTATTCCGGGTCCCCGCTCAGGTGAGCTAAAACTAAAAACGCCCCGCGCAGATGCACGGGGCTTGGCTCAACGCAGTTCAGAACCGCGGAGCTTTGCTTCGTTCACCTGCGCTGGCCGCCCTATGTTCAGGGTCCTTCGTCCGGAAACCCACTGGCTCCTCCGCACACAACTACAGAGTTGAGCTGAGCTCGAAAGAGTGGATTTCCAACAACCGACGGTCTTTGGTCCTTCAAGCTTACGGGACGCCGTGCCGGACCGCCAAATCGGCGTCCAGCTGATGGCATCCAGCCGGCACAGGTCAACTGGTACTGGGCCCCATATCCGGCAGTTCCTTCTGCCAGATTCCGGTGACACCCGCCGTCGTAAATCCCAACTGGCGGTTTACGGTCAGGAGGTACCGGTTTTCCGGGGCGTTCCAGGTGTAGATCACGCGTGCATCGGGGAACTGCTCCGTCAGCCGCTCCATGTTGGCCACCTTGATCAGCAGCCCCAGCTTGTTGCCGCGGTGCTCCTGCAGCACCACCGTGTCGTCCTGGAAGACGACATCCTGGCGCTGCGCCAGGACGCTGATGGTGGTCAGCCCCACCAGGGTTTCAGAGGCAACGTGCTCGACGGCGGTCACCACCGTGCGCCGCCCCTGCGCTATGGTCACGTCCTCCGCTTCCCGCAGGATGCGGGCATCGAACACCATGCCGTCCTCCTCGCTTCCGCCGGCGGGCAGGGCATCCCCGCCAGCCTGGTTCTCAAGGGCAGCCACGGATTCCAGCCACCGCTCCGGGCACCGGTCGGTCCAGTGGTGCAGCCGGTAGCGGCCGTTGTTTGCTTCTTCCGCCTCGGCTTCGAGTTCCGCCACGAGCTTGGTGTCGAGCGGCAGGGCGCAGGAGCTGAACTGTTCGATGTGCTGCAGCGTGTAGCCGGTGCGCCGGGCGAACTCCACTTCCCGGCTGCCCAGCGGCACGAAGCCCTGCCCGGATCCGGGCACCAGCTGCTCGGATTCGAACTCATGGAGCGAAGACCCGGGATGGTTGGTGTCGATCAGGATCATGGACCTACCCTCGTCGCGGGCGAACCGTTCCGCGGCATCCAACAGCTGCCGGCCTACGCCCTGACGCTGGTATTCGGGCAGGATGTCCAGCGTGAACTCCGCCAGGTCAAGATTGTCGGTGAGGGGCAGTGCGATGTCCACGGTACCCACGATCCTGCCGTCCACCTTGGCCACCAGGATGACCTGGCGCTCATAGGGATCGTCCAGTTCGAGGAGCTTCTCAAGCGGGGCGTATGCGAGGTCATCGCTCCCCCACGTCTGCATCCGGACCTTGCGGCCCACTTCCACTGCGGCCAGAAAGTCCACCGCGTCGGGCGCGTCGATGGACTCCGGAATGAACAACTGCTCGATCTGCACTTCACTTGCCATAGGGGGCATCTTCCCAGCCGTTCTGCCACTCACCCTGTCAGGCTACGGGCTTGAGTCCACGCGGAGTATCCGTCGCCAGCATATGACGGTTAGCGGCGGCGCTGCCACTCGCCGTCGTACCCCGCCGGGCGGAAGCCCAGGGCGACGTTGATCGCGAGCATGTGGTCGTTCTCCGCGGCGTTGAACGTGAGGATCCGTTCAACCGAGGGATGCTCCGCCACCATCCGCCGAAGATTCAGTATTTTCACGAGCATGCCCAGCCGGTTTCCACGGTGTGCCTTGATGACCAGGGTGTCATCCTGCTCCGCGACCCAGGGTTTTGACCCGGAATACTGCAGGACCGAGTAAGCGGCCAGCTCACCGCTCGACTTGTGCCGCGCCACGGCAAACAGGGCCTCCTGGCCGGTCTGCTGCCACTCATCCTCAACGTGCCGGACGCGTTTGGCGTCCCACACTTCGGCATCGTAGTGGAGGGCGCCGGCCGGGCTGTCAGTGCTCATCCGGGACATGAGCACTGCTAGCTGGTCAACATATTCGTCAGGGCAGCGGTCGGTCCAACTAAGGAGTTCGTAGCTGCCCCCGGCAATGGAGCTTGCCTCCCTGTCCAGGGCGTCGAGAGTGCCATCCGCTACCGGCATGTCCAGTGCGCTGAACCGGGTGACCTGCTCCAGCGTGTAGCCGCCGGCCGCGGCGAACCTGGCCGCTCGCGAGTCAGCGGGGACCCCTCCCGTGCCTGTTCCCGGCTTCAGGACGCCGGGCCCGTTCGGATCAAAGCCCGCCGCGTGTTCCGTAAAACTCTGCAGGGTGCTACGGCCGTGGCTGGCGGCCAGCTCCTCGCCATGCCGCAGCAGCGCCTGCCCGATTCCCCTTCCGGTGAATTCGTTCAGGACGTCCACCCTCACCATCGCGTCCTGGAGGTTCTCCTGCAGCGGCAATCTGATCCAGGATTTGGCGACCATGCGCCCGTCCAGACGGACGAAGAAGATCCGGAGCTGCTTATAGTCATCGTCGCGCCACGCCTCGAGGCGGGCCTCCCGCGGGGTGGCACGGTCAAGGTTCCCCCAGGTTTCCAGCACCAGCGCGTCACTGAGATCGCTGAACTCCAGAAAGTCGGAGGCATCCGGGGAATCGATGAAGGAAGGCAGGACCAGAGGTTCTATGCGGTAAGCCGGCGTCGTCACGGCATCAGCCTAGCCGCACAGCCTTGTGCGCTCCAGAGGCCGGCAAGGGCCGGCAGATGGCGGCCGCAAAACAAAGGACCGCCCGGCGCAATGCCGGGCGGTCCTTTGTTGCCTGCCGGATGACCGGCGGGTGGTTCGCGAGGATTAGACCTCGGTCAGCACCTTGGTGACGTTCGGGTCTACGGAGATGCCGGGACCGAAGGTCGTGGCAACCGTAGCCTTCTGGATGTAGCGGCCCTTTGAAGCGGACGGCTTCAGACGAAGCACCTCTTCGAGAGCGGCTGCGTAGTTCTCGGCCAGCTTGATGACGTCGAACGAAACCTTGCCGATGATGAAGTGCAGGTTGGAGTGCTTGTCGACGCGGAAGTCGATCTTGCCGCCCTTGATGTCGTTGACAGCCTTGGTGACGTCAGCGGTCACGGTGCCGGTCTTCGGGTTCGGCATCAGGTTACGCGGACCCAGGACCTTACCGAGGCGGCCAACCTTGCCCATGAGGTCAGGGGTGGCAACGGCTGCGTCGAAGTCGGTCCAGCCGCCGGCGATCTTTTCGATCAGGTCATCGGAACCAACGAAGTCGGCGCCTGCAGCGATGGCTGCTTCGGCCTTGTCGCCCGTGGCGAAGACGAGAACGCGGGCAGTCTTGCCGGTGCCGTGGGGCAGGTTGACGGTGCCGCGGACCATCTGGTCAGCCTTACGGGGGTCAACGCCCAGACGGAAGGCGACCTCAACGGTGGCGTCGAACTTGGACGGGTTGGTGTCCTTGGCGAGCGTCACTGCCTCGAACGGCGCGTAGAACTTCTCCGCGTCGATCTTGGCGGCGGCTGCCTCATATGCTTTGCTGCGCTTTGCCATGCTGCTTATTCTCCTTGTGCAGTTGTGGTCTGCGGACCGCGCTGGGCCCTGCCACAGTTGGCTGATCCGGCGTGGATCTCCAACATTTCAATGTTTCAGTGGTGCCGGTTTCCCGGCGGTGCTGTCCGGCGTCGTCGTCGGTTTCCCGAAGCCGCGCCGCTTCAGCGGTGAGGGAATTAACCCTCGACGGTGATACCCATGGAGCGGGCGGTGCCGGCGATGATCTTCGCTGCGCCTTCGAGGCTCGTGGCGTTGAGGTCTTCCATCTTGGTGGAAGCGATCTCGTTGACCTGGGCCTGGGTCAGCTTGGCAACCTTGACGGTGTGCGGGGTAGCGGAACCCTTGGCGACGCCTGCAGCCTTTTTGATGAGCTCTGCAGCCGGCGGGGTCTTGGTGATGAACGTGAACGAGCGGTCCTCGTAGACCGTGATTTCAACAGGAATAACGTTGCCGCGCTGGGCTTCCGTCGCAGCGTTGTACGCCTTGCAGAATTCCATGATGTTGACACCGTGCTGGCCAAGCGCAGGACCGATCGGCGGAGCCGGGTTAGCGGCACCTGCCTGGATCTGCAGCTTGATGAGGCCGGTGACCTTCTTCTTGGGAGCCAATGTAGGGTCCTTCTCTCAAATGCGTCCTGGGACACAGGAGCGTGCCTCAGGTGGTTGACCGCCATGGCGAGGCGGTCGGCCGCTTCGTGGCTGCTAAGCGGGCAGCCCCGGAGCGAATTCTGTGGGTATTGCTAGATCTTGGTGACCTGGTTGAACGCCAGAGTGACCGGTGTTTCGCGCTCGAAGATGGAAACCAGCACCACGAGGGTCTGGGAATCAATCTTGATCTCGGAGATCGTGGCGGGGAGGGTCTCGAAGGGACCTTCCTTGACGATGACCGATTCGCCAACCTCGAAGTCGACGTCCACCGGGGCGGCGGCGTGCTTGACGGGCTTGCCCTTCTCGGCTTGCTCTTCCTCGAAGACCGGAGCGAGCATGGAGAAGACCTCGTCGAGGCGCAGCGGCACTGGGTTGTGGGCGTTGCCCACGAAGCCGGTGACGCCCGGGGTGTGGCGGACGGCGCCCCACGAGGCATCCGTCAGGTCCATGCGGACGAGAACGTAGCCGGGGATCCGGACGCGGTTGATGACCTTGCGCTGAGCGTTCTTGATCTCAACGACTTCTTCCATGGGAACCTGGATTTCGAAGATGTAATCTTCCATGTCCAGGGTCTGGATGCGGGTCTCAAGGTTGGCCTTGACGCGGTTTTCGTAACCTGCGTAGGAGTGGATGACATACCAGTCACCCTCCTGGCGGCGCAGTTTGCCCTTGAACTCTTCTGCGGGGTCGACGTCGGCCTTGGCTGCGGCAGCTGCCAGGGCGTCTGCGTCTTCGTCATCGCCTTCGGATGCGTCGGCGTCGTCTTCGGATGCGTCGTCTTCAGCGTCTGCTTCGTCGACTACGTCAGTTTCGGCCTCTGCCTCATCGGCGTCGCCTTCGGAATCGGGTGCAGCAGAATCAGCCTCAGACCCTTCAACGGCTTCAGCCGCGGCGTCAGCCGTGCTGTCCGCGGGGCCATCCAACTCAGCCTCAGTTACCTCGAGCTCCTGCTCAGACACTTGGTCTCCTGCTTCCTCATTGCTTAACATGCCTATTTAAATGGCTCAATTCCGCACACTCCGCAGCTCCCTCCGATAATCGGAGGAGCCCGCGCAGTCTGCGGACCTATCGCCTTAGCGGTCCTTGGCGCCTGTACCGCCGAAGACCCAGCCCACCGCGGTCCCGAAGCCCAGGTCCAGCACGGTGACGATGACCATCATGATGACCACGAATACCAGCACCACGAGCGTGTAGTTGATCAGTTCCTTGCGGGTGGGTGCGACGACCTTCTTCAGCTCGCCGATGACCTGGCGGACGAAGAGTGCAATTCGAGCGAAGAAGCCTGCCTTGGCGGCTTTCTTGGCGGGGCGGCCCTTGGAGCTGCTTGCAGCTGTTTCGGTCACCTGGTCCTCACTCATCCTCGCAATGTCGGATTACCCGGCTCTGAACTGAACCATGGTTGCTGCGCTTGCCCCGGGTTTTCACCGGGACAGCTTGCGCAGGGCAGACAGGACTCGAACCTGCAACCTGCGGTTTTGGAGACCGCTGCGCTACCAATTGCGCCACTACCCTATGGATCAAAACTGATCCTGTGGGTTGAAAACTGATCGAGGCCATGCTTGACCCAGACTTCCCTGAGGCGCACGTCATCATCGTGTTTTCAACACCGGAGAACTAGTCTACGCAACAACTTCGCGTACGTCGAACCAGCCTCATTTCGGACCGTCTTGGTAGCTGTGCAAAACCTGACCAGGCTGCAGTCACATTGCCGCGTCCCACCTCGAACGATCCGGTGAACAGCATAGAGTAGATTCCGTCGAATTCCACCATTCAGCTACCCAGCTGCAAGCGAAGAACGGACCCGCCATGTCTGCCGCCCGCGTTTCCAAACGCATTTCCGCCATTGCCGAATCTGCCACCCTGGCTGTCGACGCCAAGGCCAAGGCGCTGAAAGCAGCCGGCCGGCCAGTGATCGGTTTCGGTGCGGGCGAGCCGGACTTCCCCACCCCGGACTACATCGTCAAGGCAGCCATCGAGGCCGCCAGCCAGCCGAAGTACCACCGCTACTCCCCCGCCGGGGGCCTGCCGGAGCTGAAGAAAGCCATCGCCGAGAAGACGTTCCGCGACTCCGGCTACAAAGTGGACCCTTCCCAGGTGCTGGTTACCAACGGCGGCAAGCAGGCCGTCTACAACACGTTCGCCACACTGGTTGACCCGGGCGACGAAGTGATTGTGCCCACCCCGTTCTGGACCACCTACCCGGAAGCGATCCGGCTGGCCGGCGGCGTGCCCGTCGAGGTCTTCGCCGGACCCGAGCAGGACTACCTGGTGACTGTGGAGCAGCTGGAGGCGGCCGTCACCGACCGCACCAAGATCCTGCTCTTCGTGTCGCCGTCCAACCCGACAGGCTCCGTCTACTCCCCCGAACAGGTCGCGGAAATCGGGCAGTGGGCCGCGGCCAAGGGCCTGTGGGTAGTCACCGATGAGATCTACGAGCACCTGACGTACGACGGCGTCCCGTTCACCTCGATCGCCACGGCCGTTCCGGAGCTCGGCGACAAAGTGGTGATCCTCAACGGCGTGGCCAAGACTTACGCGATGACCGGCTGGCGTGTGGGCTGGATGATCGGGCCGGCCGATGTCATCAAGGCCGCCACGAACCTCCAGTCCCATGCCACGTCCAACGTGTCCAACATCCCGCAGGTGGCAGCCCTTGCCGCGGTTTCCGGCCCGCTGACCGCCGTCGACGAGATGAAGGTGGCCTTCGACCGCCGCCGCAAGGCTATCGTCGCCGGGCTCAATGCCATTGAGGGCGTTGAATGCCCGACGCCGAAGGGCGCCTTTTACGTCTACGCCGACGTCCGCGGTCTGCTCGGGAAGGAATTCCCGACGGCGAACGGTCCGATTCGTCCCGGAACGTCCGCCGAACTGGCGGCGATGATTCTGGACGAGGTGGAAGTTGCCGTGGTTCCGGGCGAGGCTTTCGGCCCGTCGGGCTACCTGCGGCTGTCCTACGCCCTGGGCGACGACGACCTCGCCACCGGCGTGGGCCGGCTGCAGGATTTCCTGGGCAAGGCCAAGTAGGCACGCTCTCTCACCTCCCGCAGGAAAAACCCGGACGCTCTCTCACCTCCTGCGGGAAAACCCCGGACGCTCTCTCACCTTCCGCAGGAAAAACCCGGACGCTCTCTCACCTCCTGCAGGAAAACCCCGGACGCTCTCTCACCTGGTGAGAGGGCGTCCCGGTTCAAGCGACAGGAAGTGAGAGAGCGTCCGGGTTCAAGCGACAGGAAGTGAGAGAGCGTTGGGGTTGGCTAGAGGAGCCGGCGTTCCGCGGCCCATTTGGTCAGCTCGTGGCGGCTGGAGAGCTGCAGCTTCCGCAGGACCGCCGACACGTGCGTTTCCACGGTCTTGATGGAGATGAACAGCTCCTTGGCCACTTCCTTGTAGCTGTAGCCGCGCGCAATAAGCCTCATGACTTCGAGTTCCCGGGCTGAGAGCCTGTCCAGTTCGTCGTCGGCGATGTCGGCAGGGGCAGTGCCGAACGCGTCCAGAACGAACCCTGCGAGCCGCGGCGAAAACACGGCGTCGCCGCCCGCAACACGGAAGACCGCGTCAGTGATCTCGGCGCCGGAAATCGTCTTGGTCACGTAGCCTCGGGCCCCGGCGCGGATCACGGCCACCACATCTTCGGCGGCGTCCGACACGCTGAGTGCCAGGAACTTGGTTGTGCCCAGCAACGCAGCCGAGCCGGCGATGACCTCCCGCCCTCCTCCGCCCAGACCGCCGGGCAGGTGCACATCGAGCAGCACCACCCCGGGCCTGGTCCGGGCAATCACCTCGATGGCCTGCTCCACCGTGCCGGCCTCCCCCACGACCGTTACCCTCGGATCGAGGTCAGCCTTGAGGCCCGAACGGAAGATGGCGTGGTCGTCAACGATCACCACCCTGACCGTTTCCCGCTGGTTTCCTGCTGCTGTTCCGTCCAATGCCGGAGTGCTCATGGCTTCCCTTCCCCGTTCTCCGCGACGGCGGCAGGCAGCTTGAGCCGCACCTCCGTGCCGTCCGGACTGCTGATAATCTCGGCGGTTCCTCCGTGGCGCTTCATGCGGCCGATGATGGATTCCCGGACGCCGAGCCTGTCTTCCGGAACGCCGCGAAGATCGAATCCGGAGCCGCGGTCCTTGATGAAAACGTCCACTCCGCCGCCGGACACCTCAAGGTACACGGAGACGGGCCCGCCGCCGTGGCGGGAAGCGTTCAGCATGGCCTCGCGGCTGGCCTGGACGAGCGCCTCGTGCCGGTCGGTCATGGCCGTGTCTCCCACGCTCACGACGTCGACCGCGTTGCCGAGTCCGTCCTCGACCTCGGCGGCGGCCGCCTTGATCCGGTCCGAGAGCTGGCCAGCGTCCTTGGCCGGGTCCTTGAAGAGCCAGCCGCGCAGTTCGCGCTCCTGCGCCCGGGCCAGCCGCACCACATCGTTCTCGTTGGCTGCGCGCCGCTGGATCAGGGCAAGGGTCTGCAGCACCGAGTCATGGAGATGGGCGGCGATCTCCGCCCTCTCGGTCTCGCGTACGCGGCCGGCCCGTTCGGTCTCGAGGTCGCGCCAGAACTTCAGGCCCCAGGGAAGGAGCACCAGCGCCACGCCGCCGAGCACCGCCACCGACGCCAGCAGCGCCAGCCAGGTCTGCTCCCAGGAGCCGGAACCGGACACCATCACGAGCACCCCGGCCACCACGAGCGCCAGCCCGGCGGCGAGTCGTGCCCACCCGCCGGCCTGGTCCGCCTTGGTTTTGTCCACCAGGCCGGCGCGGCGCGTTTCATCGAGCTGCATCCAGGCAATGGCGGCACCGCCCAGGATGGCAGCGGCCGGGATCAGGGTACCCAGCGGGACCTCCGCACCGAGCAGCCGGGCGACCAGGATCCCGGCCACGAGCAGCAGCCCGGAACCGAGCAGGATCTCCTTGCCATAGCGCATGCTGCGGACGCGGAACCAGGCTCCGGTCCCCGGGACACCGCTGACCGGACCAGCGGTGCCCGCGCCGACGGTGCCGGGAACGGCGCCAGCTGCCGGAGGCTGGAAGGGGGTCCCGGCGTCGTACATTGCGGACGGAGCGGGACCGGCAGCAGGGGCGTAAACGCCCGGCGAAAGGGAGCCCGGCCCGTAGCCCCTGAGCGGGTAGGCGGGCGGGTACGTTCCAGCGGAAAACGGCGGGTCGACGGCGGACCCCGGCTCGTGCGGGGAGCCCGCCGGCGGGGTGCTCACCGCGGGGGCGATGGGCGACGCCGGCCGCCTGGCGTTCCGCCGGGCGGCTTCGTCCGCGGTGGGAACCATGATCCAGAGCCAGGCATAGAACGCGAAGCCCGCACCGCCGGCAAGGGCGGCCACTGCCATGCCGATCCGCACCATGCGCACCGGCCAGCCCAGGTGCGCGGCGAGGCCCGCACAGACTCCGGCGATCATACGGTCGCTGCTGCGGACCAGTGGCGGGCGGACAGGAGCGGTGGTCATGCATCAATCCAAACACGGATCAGGGTTTCGGAGACCGCTTTCAGGCCTGGACCAGGGGTAAGTCAGGGGCCACTCAGGGTACTCCCCAATAGAGCCGGAGACCCTCCGGACGGCAGTATCGAAGTATGAACTCGCAGAACCCCAATCCCTCTGAAGGGCAACAGCCCGCCAACACGTCCGACGACCAGCCCAGCTCGCGGGAAGAACAGCAGCCCGAGCCCCAGGCAGACCGTCCGGAGGAGCCGCCGACCGCGGCCACTCCCGAGCCACAGACCGAGCCGCTGCTCCCTCCGCCGCTCCACAACTCCCATGATCTGCCGGGCGGCCACGGCGCGCCAGGCGCCCCTGCCTTCGGAACCGGCTACGGCCGGCCGCCGCAGCAACAGAACTTCTTCGACTGGATCCGCAGCCACGGCATCCATCGCGGACGCGACCGCTGGATCGGCGGCGTTTCGAGCGGCATCGCCGAGCGGATGGGCATCGATCCGCTTATCGTCCGCGGCATCTTCATCGTCCTCACCCTGTTCGCCGGCATCGGCGTCTTGCTCTACGGCGTCGGCTGGGCACTCCTCCCGGAGCCGGACGGACGGATCCATACCCAGGAGGCCGGTGCCGGCCGCTGGACCAGCGGCATGACAGGCGCGCTGATCACCACCGTCCTCGGCCTCACGGGAATGGGCGGCGGCTTCTGGGGCTGGGGGCACGACGGCTTCGGCTTCTTCTGGACACTGTTCTGGATTGGCGGCCTCATCTACCTTGTTTACTTCCTCACCCAGCGCAACAAAAATCGCATCGGAACAGCCATGAACACCACTCCGGCGGGCAGCCAGCCCGCTTACAGATACGCCGCCCCGACCGGCGGCCCGGCATCTGGCGCCACGGCCACCTTCGCAGCCGGCACGCCGGCGGACCCAACGCCGTACGGGACCGGTCCGACGTCGGACCCCAACCTGCCGTACTCACCCAACCCGCCGTACGGCGGGGCCGGGCCGGCGCGCATTCCCGCCCCGTACGGCGGCGGCTACGGCAGCGTTCCGCCCCGCGGAGCGGCTCCGGTGCCTGCCCCCGTTCCGGCACCGAAATCGAAGCCGGGCGGACCCGGCGCCCCTGCGGTCGCCATCACCGCGGGCCTGGCCCTGCTGGTGGGCGGCACCCTCAAGGCGCTCGATGCCGGCAACGTGATTGAGCTGGGCAATTCCGCCAACGCTGTGGTCTGGGCAAGCGGCGCCGCCGTCCTGGGCCTAGGCATCCTGCTGGCGGGCCTCCGCGGCAGGACCTCGGGCATCCTCGGCTTCTTCGCGGTGGTCGCACTGATCATTGGCGGCATCTTCAACGCGGTGCCGAACGGTGACCGCTTCCGCTTCCAGGACGCGGACTGGAACCCCACCAGCATCCAACAGGCCCGCGAGGGCTTCCAGATCACCGGGGGCAAGGGAACTGTTGACCTGACCGGGCTGAGCCTGACCGCACCGCTGCCCGCCGACGTCCTCATCCCCATGGATGTGACTGCCAGCAACGTCACGGTCGTCATCCCCAGCACCGTGCCGGTGGACGTCAGGGCTGACATGACGCTGGGCAACCTGAACGAGGGCTCCGCCAGCCGCAGCGGCATCACGTCCCGCCAGAGCAGCTACAACACGGACAAGCCCGGCGCCCGGCTGATCCTGCAGATCGACGGAACCGTCAGCAACGTCACCATCCAGGAAGGAAACTGACATGAGCAACTTTGACCCATCACCGGAAACGCCGCGGCGGCCGGAAATCTCCCCGGGGCCTGAAACGTCCCGGGCGCCGGAAGCCTCCGGTTTTCCGCGGCGGCCCGTAACGGACAATGGCGAGCCTGCTCCTGCATCGTCCCGCGTCGGTACCATCGTCTGGGGTCTCGTGGTCCTCGCACTGGCCGTCCTCATCATCATCTCCCAACTGGGGATCGTGGCCCTGAACGGGACTTACGTACTGATCGGCCTCATGATCGGCGCCGGCGCCGCATTGGTGATCGGCGGACTGCTCTCGGCCCGCCGACGTGACAACAGCCCCACAACCGGGAAGTCTTGAACCATGGAAAAGTTCTACAGCATTGTCAGGGGCCTCGGCCTGAAGCGTGGTCCGCAGCGCTGGCTCGGCGGAGTCTGCGGTGGGATTGCCGAAAAGCTGAACGTGGATGTCGCGTTCGTCCGGATCGGTTTCCTCCTCTTCTGCCTCCTGCCGGGGCCGGCCGTAGTCTTCTACCTCGCCGCGTGGCTGGTCCTTCCGGACCAGAACAACGGCATTGCCCTTGAGTCCTTCCTCGCGAAGCGCGGCAACCGCTACTGACCGGGCGGCGGATAACCGCCAGCAGCACTAACGGGTTCATGTGCCCCTGCTCTCCGGAGCAGGGGCACACCTGCGCAAGACGCTCATTCGGGCCGGCCGGTTGCCGCCTTTCCCACGCCGGCACGGTGCCGGACCGGGGCCCCATGTAACCGTTTGTGTCCTTCCCCACACTGGCCACTAGACTCTCTTGTGAGCTCAGCGTGGCGCTCTGCCTGTATACCCTTCGAACCAGGATTTGAGCCTAGATAATGAAAATTGGAATCCTCACCAGCGGCGGAGACTGCCCCGGACTGAATGCCGTGATCCGCGGCGCTGTCCTGAAGGGCATTGCCATCCACGGCCACGAATTCGTGGGGTTCCTGGATGGCTGGCGCGGAGTGGTCGAGGGAGACATCATTCCCATTCCCCGCACACTGGTCCGAGGCATTGCCAAGCAGGGCGGCACCATCCTGGGCACGTCCCGCACCAACCCGTTCGAGAACGGCGGCGGTCCGGACGTCATCAAAGCCCACATGGACCGGCTCGGCATTGACGCCATCATCGCCATCGGCGGCGAAGGCACTCTCGCGGCCGCCAAGCGCCTCACGGACGCCGGACTCAAAATCGTCGGCGTCCCCAAGACGGTGGACAACGACCTCGACGCCACGGACTACACCTTCGGCTTCGACACCGCCGTCCAGATCGCCACCGAGGCCATCGACCGACTGCGCACCACCGGCGAGTCGCACCACCGCTGCATGATCGCCGAAGTCATGGGCCGCCATGTCGGCTGGATCGCACTTCACGCCGGCATGGCCGCCGGTGCACACGCCATCCTCATTCCGGAACAAAAGGTCAGCATCGAGCAGATCGTCGAATGGGTGAACGAGGCCCACGACCGCGGCCGCGCACCGCTCGTGGTCGTCGCCGAAGGCTTCGTTCCGGGCCACATGGAATCCCCGCACTCCGAACGCGGCCTGGACACCTTCGGCCGGCCCCGGCTCGGCGGCATCGCCGACCAGCTCGCGCCCGAGATCGAAGCCCGGACCGGCATCGAGACCCGCGCCACCATCCTCGGCCACATCCAGCGCGGCGGCGTGCCCTCGGCCTTCGACCGTGTGCTGGCCACCCGCCTGGGTATGGCCGCCATCGACTCGGTGGTCGAAGGCCGCTGGGGCACCATGGTCTCGCTGAACGGCACGGACATTGACCACGTGGGCTTCGAAGCGGCCCTCGGCAAGCTCAAGACCGTCCCCCAGCACCGCTACGACGAAGCCGCGGTCCTCTTCGGCTAACCGCCCCGACGCCCGGCCCTCACGCTGCCGAAGCCGGGCGCGAACGAACACTTGAGGCCCTGGATCCTTGGCGATTCAGGGCCTCCTCTGTCCGTTCGCGCTTTTCGGCGGGGGCTTAACTGTCCGTTCGCGCCGGGCTTGGGGGCGGGCCGGGGTCGGTAGGCTGGAGGCATGAGTCTTGAGCCCCACTCCGCCGCCATCATCCAGCTGGCCTGGGCGCGCCGTTTGGGGCTCGACGACGGCGCTTTTGCCACGGCCCTTGAAACCGGCGAACGCATCACAAGGGTTGAGGATTCTGCCCGGTCGGTGGAGTTCGTCCGACTTTTCGGCAGCTCCGTGCTGGTGGGGCCGCAGTGGGCGCTGGATGCCGCCGTCGGAATCTCCGATGAGGAAATGGCACAGCACGTCACCCTGCTGACCATCACGCGCCACCACGGCGGGCACGGACAGGGCTCCGCAGCGCTGTTCTTCGCCGATGACCTGCCGCTGCTGCAGCCCTCCGAGGAACTGACCGTCTCACACGGCAACCCGGAGGCGATCGAGCTGGAGGGCCTCTGCCCCCCGGACGACGTCAACGAGGTAGGGCTCTCGGACCTGGAAAACCGCTACACCATCATCCACGACGAGGACGGCCGCAAGGTGCCTGTGGCCTGCGGTGCGTACTCGGAATGGGAAGGAATCCTGGCCCACATGGGCGTTCTCGTGGCTCCCGAATGGCGGCGCCGAGGCCTGGGGTCGCTGGCGGCTTCGATCGCCGCGCACGAGGCCCTCGCCTCCGGGCTGACGCTGCAGTGGCGCTCGGACGTCAGCAACAAGGGCTCCCTGGCCACAGCACGCAGCCTGGGCTTCTCCACCGGCGGCATCCAGACCAGCGTGCTGCTGGGCTGAGCACGCCCGCACTACACACGCCCGCACAAGCCGCGCCACCGGGCACAACGGCACCGCCGGACCAAAAGGTCCCGGCGGGCACAAAGGGCCCCGGCGGCACGGCAGGCTTACAGCGTCTTCGCGTCCGCGCTCTCAGGCGTCGCGGCCTGCTGACCCGCCCAGCCCTGCACCGGCTTCGGCCGGGCGAAGAAGAGAGCCACCGCTGCGCCGAGCACGATCACGGCCGCGGGCAGCATGATGGACTGGCCCATCGCCGTCGAAAATCCCTCATGGAGGGCTTCCGGCAACTTGCCGCCGAAGCTCGCCGACTCGCCGCCGGACCCGCCGGGCGCGCCGGCGGCAGGAAGTTCCGCCGCAAGCCTGGCCTGCATCAGCACGGCAATGGCGGCGCTGCCGAGGACGGCGCCGATCTGACGCGTGGTGTTGTACACGCCGGCGCCGGCGCCCGCCTGCCGCGGCGGCAGGTTGCGGGTGGCCGTTGAACTCAGCGGAGCCCAGATGCCGGCGTTCGCGAAGCCGAGCACGGCGCTCGGCAGCAGGAACAGCCACACCGGGGTGTCGGGATGCATCAGCGCCGAGTTCCAGAACAGGGCCACGGCCATGAGCACCAGCCCGGCGGAGGTGATGTATTTCGGGTTTACGCGGTCGATGATCCTGCCCACCACGGGGGCCAGCCCGCCGGAAATCAGCGCCATCGGAACCATCATGAGGGCGGACTGCGTCGGCGTCATGCCGCGCACCATCTGGTAGTAGAAGATCAGCGGCAGGCCGAAGGCGGTGACGGTGAAGCCCACTGTGGTGATCCCGATGTTGGCAAGCGAGAAATTGCGGTCTTTGAAGAGACCCAGCGGCAGCAGCGGCTCGCCCTTATTAACGGCCTGCCAGACGACGAACAGCACCAGCACCACGATGCCGCTGATGATCAGGCCCCACACCGTTACGGGACCGGTGATGGTGCCCCAGTCGTAGGTCTCGCCTTCCTGAAGACCGAAGACGAGGAGGAAAAGCCCGACGGCGCTCAGCACCACGCCGGGGATGTCGAACTTGTGCGGGTGGGTGGTGAGCGACGGCACCAGGCGCCAGGCGAGGATGAAGCCAACGATCCCGATGGGGACATTGATGAAGAAGATCCACTCCCAGCCAAGCCAGTCCACCAGCACGCCGCCGAGGATCGGGCCCACCAGCGTGGCCACGCCGGCAGTGGCGCCCCACAGCCCCATGGCCGCGCCGCGCCGGTCCGGCGGGAAAATGCGCGTGATCACGGCCATGGTCTGCGGCGTCATCAGCGCTGCGCCCAGGCCCTGGAGAACGCGCGCCGCGATCAGCATCTGGACGTTGCCGGAGAGCCCGCACCAGAGCGAGGCCAGGGTGAAGACGACCAGGCCCGACAGGTAGAGCCGCTTGGGGCCGAACCTGTCACCGAGCCTCCCGGTGATCAGGAGCGGGACCGCATACGCCAAGAGGTAGGCGCTCGTGACCCAGATGACGGCATTGATGTCCGTGTCCAGCCCGGCCATGATGCTCGGGTTCGCCACGGAGACGATCGTGGTGTCGATCAGGATCATGAAGAACCCGATGACGAGCGACCAGAGGGCCGGCCACGGCCTGCTTACGTTTTCCAAAAAAGATTCCTTCAGTTGCAGACGGCTGGTGGGTGTGCCGGCGGTGTATTTGAGTCGGTGCCGGCCCTATGCCAGCAACGCCTGAATGTCTTTCCGGGCGAACATCTCGGCGGCCGCACGGGCCGAGGGGGTTCCGGCATCGGGGTCGGCTCCCGCGTCAAGCAGGACCCTGGCCACATCGGTGTAGCCCTTGAAGACGGCGCCGGCGAGCGGGGTCTGCCCGCGGTCGTTGGCACCGTTGGCATCGCCGCCATGGTAGAGGATCAGCTGAACTGTCTCGGCGTGGCCGTGGTAAGCCGCGAGCATCAGCAGCGAATCCCCTGCGGCGTTGGTCAGGGTGGCCGGAGCGCCGGCGTTGAGGTAGCACCGGAGCGTGTCGGTCTCCCCGTTGCGTGCGGCGTCGAAGAGCGAGTGCGCCAACGCGAGCGTCTCCTCATCCGGCTCCGGCGACGGCGCGGTCCCCGGTGCCCCCGGGGCGGTCGGGTCTGTCATTTGTGGGTCCCCCTCAGGAATCCGGTCTGCCGGCCAATGACCTGCCCGGCGTCGGGAGCCACGATCACTTCCTGCGCGGCTGTGTACGGCTCTTCACCGTCCATGACAGTCAGTATTTCATCCGGAGCGACCGAACGCTTGATGACCGCCAGCGCAATGGGGCCCATCTCGTAGTGCTGCGCCACGGACGTGGCGGTTCCCACCTTGCGCTCCCCCAGCAGCACGGGACTTCCGGCCGCCGGCATGGTGTGCTGGGAGCCGTCGAGCTGGAGGAACACGAGCCGGCGCGGCGGGTGGCCCAGGTTGTGCACGCGGGCAATGGTCTCCTGGCCCTTGTAGCAGCCCTTCGCCAGATGGACGGCGGTCCGGAGCAGATCCAGCTCGTGCGGAATCGTCTTGTCGTCGGTTTCGGCGCCCAGCCGGGGGCGCCAGGCGGCGATCCGCAGGGCCTCGGCCGCCGACACCCCTGCCAGGGGCCGGTCCCCCAGCGTTGCCTCGAGCTCCGCCGCCGGAACCAGGTATTCGAACCACGGGCGCTCGGCGCCGGGATGGGCATCCTCGCCCACCACGGAATAGGCGTATCCGCCGGCACTGACGTGCGGCCAAGGGTCCTGCCACACCTTCAGGGCGGACCACTCCGGCACGGCCCGGGTGGATCCCAGCACGGCCCAGTCGTCCGAGACGTCCGCAATTTCGACCCGCAGCATGAACTTCATCTTGTTCAGCCACTCCGCCAGCGGGACGGCTTCGGCTGCCTCGACGATCAGCCAGGTGCTGCCGCCGTCGTCCACCACCCGGGCATCGAATTCGATGCGCCCCTGGACGCTCAGGAGCAGCAGCTCGCTTGATTCACCGGGCTGGAGATTGGTGACCTGCTGGGAGGAAAGCGTGTTGAGCCAGCTCAGGCGGTCGGGGCCGGTAACGGTCACCACGCCGCGGTGGGAAAGATCGACGACGGCGGTGCCGGTTGCGAGGGCGCGCTGCTCACGCAGCGGCTCACCGTAGTGGGACGCGACGCCGGAATCGGCACCGCCCGCTTCGACGGCTCCAGGGCGCGACAACAGAGGGCTCTTGATAGTCATATGAAAGGGAACGTCCTTGGCTCGGCGGGTATTCCGGTCTTGCAGGACCGGGCTGCGGGTCCGGCACCCGCCGTCAGCGGTACTCCGGATTTTCGAAACCGTACTTCGATCCGGCCTTCCATTCTTCCGGAAGGTTGCCGTAGGCGGGAATTCCGCCGGAATCCTTGAGCATCCTGGCCAGATGAAGGAGGTTCCACGTCATGAAGGTGGTGTTTCTGTTAGTAAAATCACTCTCCGGCCCCCCGGACCCTTCGTCGAGGTAGCTGGGCCCGGGGCCCACGGGGCCGATCCAGCCGGCGTCGGCCTGCGGAGGAATGGTGAACCCGATGTGCTGGAGGCTGTAAAGGACGTTCATGGAGCAGTGTTTGATGCCGTCTTCGTTGCCCGTGATCAGGCACCCGCCCACCTTGGGGTAGAAGGCCCACTGGCCCTTTTCATTGAGCTGCCCCGAATGCGCATAGAGCCGCTCGATGAGTTTCTTGGTCTGGGAGGAGTTGTCCCCCAGCCAGATGGGCCCGGCGACTACCACGATATCGGCCTCCTGGACAGCCGGATACAGCTCCGGCCATTCATCGGTCTCCCAGCCATACTCGCGCATATCCGGGTATACACCGCTCGCAATGTCGTGGTCCACGGTACGGATGAGCCGCGTCGACACCCCCAGCTTTTCCATGATCAGCCGGCTGATCCGGATCAGGCCCTCCGTGTTGCTCGTTTGGGGCGAGCGTTTGAGGGTGCCGTTGAAGAAAACCGCCTTGAGGTCGCTGTAGATCGTCGGGACTTCAGCTTCAGCCATGTGGTGCTCCCTTGGTTGCGTCGGGCAGAGGAACTCGGGACCTCAGACCAACGTAGCCCACGGGAGCGGGCGGCGGAACAGAGCGGATCGCCGGGCTGTCAGGCGCCCGGCCGGGGAGCCGTCAGGAAACCTTTTTCAGGAACGCCGAGGCGTGGGCTTCCAGTCCGTTGCCCGGCTCCGAAGTGCCGGCTGCCGGGGAAGCGCCGCCGGTGGCGACATCCCAGCGCCACAGGAGGTTCCCGTCAACAAGACCGAAGATCCGCGTGGCCGCGCTGTAGTCCTTGGAGTGGCTGCCCCGCATCACCATGTCGGTGCTCAACTGGATCTGCGGGCCCTTGATCTGCCCGTAGTACAGCTCGGAAATCCCGCCCGGATGAGCGATGGAGACGGAAATGTCGAATCCGCCGTCCTTGTTCCGCAGTGCCTCGACTTCGTCGGCACTCTTAAGCGCCGGCACGATGTCCGCAGGGACAAGGCCGGGACCGCCGTCGGCGTCCAGTTGTTTGCGCTCAAGGGCCCAAAATCCGGTCTCGACCGTGAGGGGCCGGAGCTTGGTGCCGTCTTCATCGGTCAGCCAGCTCTCCGCACGGTACTGCAGGTACGGCAGGCCGTTGTGGGTGAACGAAACGCGTTGCACAAAGTGCTCAGAGCCTTCGTCGCCGGAACCAAGCCGTCCATGGCCCTCCCACTCACCAATGAGCCAGGACAGCGGAACCAGTTCGGGTGTCAGGTCTGTTGGAATCTCAATAGGCACGGTTGTTACCTCTGGAAGCTGCTAACAGGGGAAGCGGTTCTACTTCTGGCCCTTGAACAGGCGGTAGACCACAAAACCGGCAAACCAGGCCATGGACAGGCTCGCTACGCCGAGCAGGACAAGGAAGAAAATTTCATATGCAAGTACGGACATGGTGCCATCCTAACGCGTTAGAAGATGAGTAGTTTGTCTATGAAGTAGGCAAGGGATCCGACCGCCGTGACGGGCGCCAGGCCCATGCCCAGGGCCGCCGGGAAGTTCAGCGGCGTCCCCCGCAGTGTCACGAGCCGCCGGAAGCTGACGAGCACCGCACCGACCACAACCCCGAACACCGCGGCGGGCAGGACAGCGATGTCGGAGAACACCAGTCCGGCCAGCGGGCCCGCGAGACCGGCCAGAACGATTCCCAGCGGCGCGACGATCCTGTCCGGCCAGCGGAGGAGGCCCGCCAGCAGCGCGACGGCGGCGCTGACGCCGGCGACGAGCAGCATTTCCCTGACCCCGTTGAACCTCGCTCCGGCGATCCAGCCTGCGCCCATGCAGGACAGAATGACGCCCACGCAGCAGCCCAGGATCGACTCGAGCCGCTGCGCCTGCCCCGTTCCGCGAATCAGCTGGACCACGAACACGGAGGTGACCCCCAGTGCGATGAAACCCGGCGTCCAGTTGAGGTAGCCCGGGGCGGAAACGGTGGCCGCCGCCACCGCGGAGCCGGCACCTGGCAGGCCGATCACCGCCGCGAGGGTCTTTTTGGCCGGTATCCCCAGGTAGTGCGGCCAGCCGACGCCCACGGCCAGCGCAACCACGACCCCGACGGCGAGGAGGACATCCGGTGTCCGGTAGACGCTGGCGATGATGGTGGCCAGGCCGGCCAGGCCAATGACTCCGATGCTCCACGACTTCACGGCGGACCCGGTGTGCGCCGCAGCGCTCACTTCCGGCGTGGCCATGGCGTACTCATCTCTGACTCTGAACTCAACTTCGCTGCGTCCTCATCCTGGCTGTGCCGTTGAAGGGCAGGGCTGACGCCCTGACGGTTTCAATCCTGCCCTATGTGACTGCCATATGTCGCAAATGAGGCACGCTGCAGGCCAGGATCAGTGCCTGTCTGGGGGCCGTTAGGTATACTCAAAGCTCAGCTACGCTTCCCGCTGCGGGAACCGGAGACGCCGGCTCGCCGGAGGCTCCGCCCGTTGCAGCCAGCACAGTACCGGCCGGTGAAAGCCCGGTTCAGTCGCCCAATGATGCGCGGACGGCCCCTTGGAGGAACAATGTCGCACATCCTGTTACTGACCAACAGCACCGGATCATCGGTGGACATTCTGCCTGCCTTGGAGCTGTTGAACCACCGGGTGCACATCCTGCCCGCAGAGCCCACTGCCCTGCTCGAAACGGATCCCTGCGACATTGTGCTGCTGGATGCGCGCAAGGACCTCGTGGGGGCCCGGTCGCTGACCCAGCTCCTGAAGGCAACAGGCCTCAGCGCACCGCTGGTGCTGATCCTGACAGAAGGCGGCATGGCCGCCGTATCCTCGGCGTGGGCAGTCGATGACATCGTTCTTGACTCCGCCGGCCCTGCCGAGGTGGAAGCCAGGATCCGGCTCTCCGTGGCGCGGGCCGTCCCGGAGAAGGAAGACCTGCCCTCCGAGATCCGGGCCGCCGGCGTCGTCATCGATGAAGCCAGCTATACCGCGCGGGTCAACGGCGCGGCACTAAACCTGACCTTCAAGGAATTCGAGCTCCTGAAGTACCTGGCGCAACACCCCGGCCGGGTGTTCACCCGCCAGCAGCTGCTCACCGAGGTATGGGGCTACGACTACTACGGCGGCACCCGGACCGTGGACGTGCACGTCAGGCGCCTGCGCGCCAAACTGGGCGCCGACCACGAAAACCTGATCAGCACCGTCCGCAACGTGGGGTACCGGCTCACCCTGGTGCGCCAGCAGGAGGACGAGCTCACCGAGGCCTGACGGGCTCCGGCGTCAAGAAACCATGCAACGCAAACGGCCCGGACTCTTTCGAGTCCGGGCCGTTTGCGTTGCTTATTTGCTTTAGTGGAGGACATACGGGTCGAACGTATCGAGGCCACCCCAGTGGTGGATCCCCCTCACATTCTGCTTCAGGAAGCTGAATGAGATAACGACTATACGGGGCCACCCCGGCCGGCCACAAATCGGGCAGCCCGGCGGCCGCTGCGTATAGCCTTACAGCATGAGTCCTGCGCATCCGGAGATCTGGCCTGTCACCGTCATCAGAGGCGGCGTGGACGCACAGCTGCTGCGGGACATCAAGCCCCTGCTGTCAGCCGCCGAGGAATCGGACGGCAACCCCTCCATTTCGGAACAGACCCTGGTGACGCTGCGCGCCGCGGACACCGGGCCCCACTCGCTGCTGACGCTGGCGCTGTACTCCCCGGACGAGGACTCCGATCCTGCCACCGCCCAGGACCTGGCGGGTTTCGCTGTGGTGGTCGAAGAAGCGGACGGCACGGGAGTCCTGGAGATCGCCGTCCACCCCAGCTACCGGAACCAGGGCGTGGCTGACCGGCTGGTTGGCACGCTGAAGTCTGAACGCGGATTCGGCGGGCTGAAGGCCTGGTCCCACGGCAACCACGAGGCTGCCGCGGACCTGGCGGCCCGCTACGGCTACGGCCGCGTCCGGGAACTGTGGAAGATGCGGCTCATGACCGCCGCGGCTGAACTGCCCGACGTCGGTCTTCCGGACGGCGTGGTGCTCCGCGCCTTTGTGCCGGGCAGGGATGAGGACGCCTGGCTGGCGGCCAACCGCGAGGCCTTCGCGCACCACCCGGAACAGGGCTCCATGACACGGGCGGACCTTGAGGCCCGGATGGCGGAGCCGTGGTTCGACCCCGCCGGCTTCCTGCTGGCCGAAGACGGGGACGGGCAGCTGCTTGGCTTCCACTGGACCAAGGTCCATCCGCGGCATGGCGACCATCCGGCCATCGGCGAGGTGTACGTCGTGGGCGTGACGCCGGCCGCCCAGGGCATGGGCCTGGGCAAGGCCCTGACAGTCGCCGGCATCAGGCACCTCCAGCAGCAGGGACTGCACGCGGTCATGTTGTACACGGATGCGGACAACTCCCCGGCAGTCTCGCTGTACCGCGGGCTGGGCTTCACCCGGTGGGACGTCGATGTGATGTACGGGCCGCTGGACGGACGTTAGTCCAGTCATTCGACGCACTGTCCGGTCCCGCTGAAATCTGCGGGTCCCGCACGGGCGAATGCTTGTAAGGTTGAAGCTAAATCCCGCCAGCATCAAGGAGAGAGCATGCAACCGGAATCCGCCGGATCAGCGACTACCGAAATCAAGGCGGCCCCGGTGCGCGCCCGTTTCGGCTCCTCCGAGGTGCCTGCGTCCCGCGCCACCCAGGACCGGATCGACATTCCGGAGTTTGCCGCCATCCTGGAGCCCGAGGGCGAAATCAGCCCGGACCGGTTCCTGGACCGTGAGCTGAGCTGGCTGGCCTTCAACGCCCGGGTCCTTGAGCTCGCCGAAGACCCCAACCTCCACCTCCTTGAGCGCGTCAGCTTCCTGTCGATCTTCGCTTCCAACCTCGATGAGTTCTTCATGGTCCGCGTGGCCGGCCTGAAGCGCCGGATCGCCACCGGCCTGGCGGTCCCCTCCCCCGCGGGACTGAGCCCGGTCCAGGTCCTTGAGCAGATCGGCGAGGCGGCCCACACTCTCCAGCAGCGGCACGCGCAGGTCTACGCCGAACAGATCCGCCCCGCACTGGCATATGAACAAATCCACCTCATGCACTGGGAAGAACTCGACGACGAGGCCAAGAACCGCCTCAGCGTCATGTTCGCGGAAAAGGTCTTCCCCATTCTCACCCCGCTTGCTGTGGACCCGGCCCACCCCTTCCCCTATATTTCCGGGCTCTCGCTGAACCTGGCCGTGGTGGTCCGGAACCCCGTCAGCGACAAGGAGCTCTTTGCGCGTGTCAAGGTGCCGGACCAGCTGCCGCGCCTGATTTCCATCGACGGTCCGCGCGCAGGGTCCGTGCCGGGACGGGTTGCCCGGTTCATCGCCCTCGAAGAAGTCATTGCGGTCCACCTGGACCGGCTCTTCGCCGGCATGGAAGTCCTGGAACACCACACCTTCCGCGTGACACGCAACGAAGACGTGGAGGTGGAGGAAGACGACGCCGAGAACCTCCTGCAGGCGCTCGAGAAGGAACTCCTGCGCCGCCGGTTCGGCCCTCCTGTCCGCCTCGAGGTCACCAACGACATCAACCCCAACATCCGCGCGCTCCTGATCCGGGAGCTGGGCGTGGAGGAATCCGAGGTCTACTCGGTTCCTGCCCCGCTGGACCTCCGCGGGCTCTCGGTCATTGCCGGCATTGACCGCGCCGACCTGCACTATCCCAAGCACGTGCCCCACACGTCCCGGTACCTGAACGAATCCGAAACGTCCAAGGCCGCCAACGTCTTCGCCGCGATGCGCCGCCGGGACATCCTGCTGCACCACCCCTACGATTCCTTCTCCACGTCGGTCCAGGCGTTCCTCGAACAGGCGGCCGCCGATCCGAAGGTCCAGGCCATCAAGCAGACCCTGTACCGCACGTCGGGCGACTCCCCCATCGTTGACGCGCTCATCGACGCTGCCGAGGCCGGCAAGCAGGTACTCGCGCTCGTGGAAATCAAGGCCCGTTTTGACGAGCAGGCCAACATCTCCTGGGCGCGCAAGCTTGAGCAGGCCGGAGTCCATGTGGTGTACGGGATCGTCGGGCTAAAGACGCACTGCAAGCTGTCCCTCGTGGTGCGCCAGGAAGTCGACGGACTGCGCCGTTACTGCCACATCGGAACAGGCAACTACCACCCCCGCACAGCCCGTTACTACGAGGACCTTGGTCTTCTCACCGCCAACGAGCAGGTGGGCGAGGACCTCTCCAAGCTCTTCAACCAGCTCTCCGGCTACGCCCCGAAATCCACTTTCAAGCGGCTCCTGGTCGCACCGCGCTCGGTGCGCTCCGGACTGATCGACAGGATCGAGACCGAAATCCGCAACGCCCGTGCCGGCATTCCGGCGCGTGTGCAGATCAAGGTGAACTCCATCGTGGACGAGTCCATCATCGATTCCCTCTACCGGGCTTCCCAGGCGGGTGTTCCGGTAGACGTCATCGTGCGCGGCATCTGCTCGCTCCGGCCGGGAGTTCCGGGCCTCAGCGAGAACATCACAGTCCGTTCCGTCCTGGGCCGCTTCCTGGAGCATTCACGGGTGTTCGCCTTCGCCAACGGCGGCGACCCCGTGGTGTACATCGGATCGGCCGACATGATGCACCGCAACCTGGACCGCCGGGTTGAGGCCCTGGTCCAGCTGTCCGGAGGCGAGGACACCACGTACGTCCTGGACATGCTCCGCCGGTACATGGACCCTGAAACAGCAAGCTGGCACCTCGACAATCAGGGAATCTGGAACCGCCATCACCTTGACGAGGACGGCAGGGAACTTGACGACGTCCAGTCCTGGCTCCTGGCTTCCCGCTCCCGCCAGCGCGCAACTGCCCGGCGGTAGGAAACGGGTTTGAAGAGCGATTCACCGATAGCCGACCAGACCGATCACCCGGGCGAGCCGGTTGCCGTCACGGCGGCTGGCGCCTTGCCGTGGCGCGTCAGGAAGGACCAGCTGGAAGTCCTGCTGATCCACCGGCCCCGGTACGACGACTGGTCCTGGCCGAAAGGCAAGCTCGACGCCGGCGAAACGGTCCCCGAGTGCGCCGTCCGCGAGGTGGAGGAAGAGATCGGGCTCCAGGCACCGCTGGGGATTCCGCTGCCGCCCATCCACTACCACGTGGCCAGCGGGCTTAAGGTTGTGCACTACTGGGCCGTGGAAGTGAATGGCGCTCCGCTGCGTCCTGACGGCAAGGAGGTGGACAGCGTGATGTGGTGCACCCCGGAGAAGGCTGCTTCACTGCTGTCCAACCCCTCCGACATCGGGCCGCTCGAGTACCTGGCGGCGGCCCATGCCCGGATGGAACTGCACACCTGGCCCCTGGTGATCGTGCGCCATGCCAAGGCGAAGCCTAGGTCGTCGTGGACGAAGGCCGAAGGCGAGCGGCCGCTGGCAGCCACCGGCGTGCGCCAGGCCCAGGCCGTGCGGAGGCTGCTCCACGCCTGGAAGCCCCTTCGGGTGGTCAGCAGCCCCTGGCAGCGCTGCGTCGCCACGATCGCCCCGTACGCCAAGGCCACGGACGCAAAAGTGAAGCTGGTGGATGCGCTGACAGAGCACCGGCACGCGCGCAATCCCAAGAAGACGGCCGCCACGATTGAGTCGCTGTTCGACAAGCAGCGCGCCGTAGTGCTGTGCACCCACCGGCCCGCACTGCCTACCGTCCTGAGCCAGCTGGGTGTCTACATGAACACCAGGCTGAAGGGCGTGCTTCCGGTGGCCGACCCGTACCTCGCCCCGGGGGAAATGATCATCTGCCACGTGGCGCACAGCAGCAAGAGCAAGATCGTGGCCGTGGAGCAGTTCAAGCCGTTCGACGACTGAAAGCTGCTGGCCGTGCCCCCCGGGGGTCTCCCCGCAACCCCAAGCCGTTCCCACTAGACTGGACGCGTGAACATCCCAACGCCCTATGAAGACCTTCTGCGCGATGTCATGGCCAACGGCACGCATAAATCCGACCGCACGGGTACCGGCACCAGCAGCGTCTTCGGACGCCAAATCCGCTTTGACCTGGGCGAGGGCTTCCCGCTCATCACCACAAAGCGCGTGCACTTCAAGTCCGTCGCCGTTGAGCTGCTGTGGTTCCTGCGCGGCGACACCAACGTGAAGTGGATGCAGGACCAGGGCGTGACCATCTGGAACGAATGGGCTGACGCCGACGGCGAACTCGGCCCGGTCTACGGCGTCCAGTGGCGCAGCTGGCCCACTCCCGACGGCGGCCACATCGACCAGATCACGGAGCTCGTCGAAAACCTGAAGGTCAACCCGGATTCCCGCCGGCACATCGTGTCGGCCTGGAACGTGGCCGAGCTGAAGGACATGGCGCTGCCGCCCTGCCACGCGTTCTTCCAGTTCTACGTTGCCGACGGCAAGCTGTCGTGCCAGCTGTACCAGCGGTCGGCGGACATGTTCCTGGGTGTCCCGTTCAACATCGCCTCCTATGCGCTGTTGACCTGCATGCTGGCCCAGCAGACCGGCCTGGAGCCCGGCGAATTCGTCTGGACCGGCGGCGACGTCCACATCTACGAAAACCACATGGACCAAGTCCTGAAACAGCTGGAGCGGGAGCCCTACGAGTATCCGCAGCTGAAAATCACGCGCAAGCCGGCCTCGATCTTCGATTACACGCTGGACGACTTTGAAGTGGTGGGTTACCGCCACCACCCCACAATCAAGGCGCCGATCGCAGTATGAGTGCCGAAGAGACCATAAATCCCCAGACCTTCAGCGAGAACATCGCGGCAAACATGACCGGGATCGGGCTGGTTTGGGCACAAACTACAGCCGGTGTGATCGGCAACGCCGGCGATATGCCGTGGCACCTGCCCGAAGACCTGAAGCACTTCACCAAGGTGACCAGCGGACATCCCGTCATTATGGGCCGCAAGACCTGGCTGTCCTTCCCGGAGAAGTACCGCCCCCTCCCCAACCGGACCAATATCGTCATTACCCGGCAGGAAGACTGGGCCCGCACGCCCGAGGCGGAGGGCGCCGTCGTCGTCAAGTCCCTTGACGATGCCCTCCTCGAGTCGCAGTTTGCACCCGGCTTCGAGGCGGTCTGGATTGTGGGCGGCGGCGAGATCTTCGAGCAGTCCACGGAGATCGCCAATATTGCCGTAGTCACCACCATTGATGTGGAGGCCGACGGCGACACGCACGCCCCCGAACTCAACGCGGCGTGGGTTCCGGAAGACTCAGTACCCAGCGAAGGCTGGCTGACCGCGGCCAACGGCACCCGCTACCGGTTCACTCAGTGGAACCGGACGGAAGGTTAGGCAAATGCAGATGCTCAGAAAACCCGAAACCCTGTTCGTGCTCGGCTACATGCTGCTGCCGCTGCTCGCCCTGCTGTCCGCGATCGTTGGGCTGACCATGATCCTTGGCGGCAACAAGATCGCGGGCATCATCGTCCTGGTTGTCGTGACCCAGGTATTTGCCTTCGGCGCCTTCTTTGCCCTGCGCGCCCGCAAGAGTGCCCTCCTCGAGGAGACCGACCCCCAGTAGCTCCGGGACCACCGTCGGCTCTGGGCCGCCGACGGCGACCGGCGATGGGGAGCGCTGCCCATCGCGGCGACGGCACACCGCCATTACAGTGTTGGCAGGACTCGGCAGCAACCATTCAGACGCAGAACGTTCAGATTTTGGGGGATGATGCCACAGTGGCAGGCAACTTGTGGGGCTCGGACGTTGCGCAGCTGCGCACGCTCGCACAGCAGTTCGGAACGGTGTCCGACAACCTGTTGCAGCAGTCTTCGCAGCTGACCAACCAGATCAACAACAACCCTTCGTGGAAGGGCAACGACGCGACGCAGTTCCGCTCGGACTGGAACGGCAGCCACCGGGCCCTCATCCAGAAGACAGCCCGCGCACTGAAGGAAGAATCCAAGAAACTGCTCGAAAACGCCAACGAGCAGGAGAAGGCCAGCAACGCCGGCGGCCCCGGTACCTTGGGCGGTCCGGGCCCTCTGGGTGGCCCGGCAGGCGGTGGGGGCCGGTTCTCCGTTGGCGGGGTGCTGCTCGGCGGATTTGGGATGCTGAAGGCGGGCATGACCATCCAAAAGTTCATCAAGGCCCCGCTCACCCTGGCCAAGCACGCCGGACAGTACGGCTGGGTTTTGAAGAATCAGCGCGCAGAGTTCATCAAATCCTTCCTCCAAGGCAACCACCGGATCGGCGGCCCCGGCTTTGCCGCTCACAGACTGCTTGGCAATCCAGCCCTGGATGATCTGCTTAAGGGATCTTCGGCTGCCAACCGCGGCATCGGCCTGATCGATAAGGCCACCGACATTGCTTCTCTGAAGAACCTGAACAAGTACGTCGGCCCGCTGGGCAGGTTCGAAGGGGTGTTCGCGGAAAAGCCCTGGCTCGGCGCGGGCACCAAGCTCGAGTGGCTCGGCAAGTCCGGCGTCGCGCGCACGCTGGGCTGGGCGGGCGTCGGCTTCAGTGCCTACGACTCCGTCAAGAGCTTTTCGGACGGCGACATCAAGGGAGGCCTTGTGGGGGCCGGAAAGACTGCCCTCGGCGTCGGCTGCTTTTTGCCACCTCCGGCAGGAACCGTCTGCCAGGTCGCCAGCGTCGGAATCGCCGTCTACGAGAATTGGGACACCATCAGCAGCGTGGGCAAGAATGTTGGCGAGGGGATCGTCAACGCGGTGAAGGATCCCGGAAAGTTCGTCAGCGACACGAAGGATTCGGTTGTGGACGCGGGCAAGTCCGTAGGCAAGTTCTTCGGAATCGGCGACTAGGAGACGAATATGAGTGTTCAGGACGAAACCCAGCAGGAGCCCAGGCTCGGCATCGACGTCATCGGGTTCGGCGTGGGCGAGTTTGCCTACCTGCTCAACGTGTTTGAGGGGCCGGCCAGGGACCGTTCCGTCAGCGTTTTCCGCGCCGAGGAGGTGGTGGACGATGTGACGCTGTCCACGGCCGGGGCATCCTCGCTGATGGCGCGGGATCTGGCCACCGTGGATGAGGACGGTGACCTGGGAGTGACCGGCGTCGCGGCGGCTGTGGCTACCGCCCTCGGCAAGGCGACCACGTGGACCGAGATCTCGCTTCTGACCGGCGATGCCATGGACAACGTGGTGCTGCTGGAGGCACCCGGGGTGGCGCTGATGCTTCAACCCCGGCTGCTGGGGACCTGGTTCGTTTTCGCCCAGGATCCCGCCATTACCTCCGCAGAGGCGACGCTTCGTGTCGTCCGCCGGCATGTCGAGCAGAACGACGGCGGTTCCGCCTACCTCGTTTTCAAGACGCTCGACGCCGAACGGCACCTGCTGATCCGGCGTGAAGGTGAGACCTGGACTACCGGCATCCCGGACTTCGACAAGGACGAGGTCGCCGAATCCCCGGGCCTGGACGACGCCGGGCTTCTGGCAGCGATTGAAGATGCCCGTGGCTAGGCGAAGTGAGGGAGTACCCCAGGAACCGGGCTACGTGCCGTCCAGCCCATCAGACGGCCAGCTGATCTACCGCAGGGCGGAGAATGGCGAGATGGTGGGCTACACGCCAGCCGAATACGGTGTTCGCAAAGACGACGGCGGCGGCTTGGTCAAGCCCGTGAACAGCTCCGGCGGCCTGCTCTTCCTCGCCATCCTCCTCACTGCCTGCCTGGGAGGCCTCATTTACGGCGTCGTCCAGATCGCCATCCAGGGTTCGTGGCACATTCTTGGCGAAATATGGTGGGTCTTTCCCGCCTGCCTCTTTCCCTTCACTTTCGCTTGGGCCAGCTATTTCAAGGAGCGACGGGCAGAGAAACTTCGCAAGGCCCGCAATCTTGCCCGGCCGGTTGCGTAACGTCGCCATTCCGATCGCGGGCAGGGAGTGACGTAACCGACTGCGCCGTGCCGGTTCCGAAGTCTAAACTGAACGAATGACTACAGCAGCTACTCCGTCCGTTGGACTTGTCGGTTGGCGTGGCATGGTCGGTTCCGTCCTGATGCAGCGCATGCAGGATGAGGGCGACTTCGCCACCATCAACCCGGTGTTTTTTTCCACCTCGAACGCGGGAGGTGCCGCCCCCTCCTTCGCTGAAGGGGCAGGCAAGCTCGAGGACGCGTTCGACGTCGAGACGCTGGCCAAGCTGCCGATTATCGTCACCGCCCAGGGCGGGGACTACACCAAGCAGGTCCACGGCGAGCTGCGCAGCCGCGGCTGGGATGGCCTGTGGATCGACGCCGCGTCCACCCTGCGCATGAACGACGACTCGATCATCGTGCTGGACCCCATCAACCGCGACGTCATCGACAAGGGCCTCGTCAACGGCACCAAGGACTTCATCGGCGGCAACTGCACCGTGTCCTGCATGCTTATGGGCCTTGGCGGACTGTTCAAGAACGGCCTCGTCGAGTGGGGCACGTCCATGACCTACCAGGCGGCGTCCGGTGGTGGCGCCCGGCACATGCGCGAGCTGCTCAGCCAGTTCGGCACGCTCAATGCCGAGGTCAGCACGGAACTTAACGACCCGGCGTCGGCCATTCTGGACATCGACCGCAAGGTGCTGGCCCACCAGCGCACCGGCGTAGACGCCACACAGTTCGGGGTGCCGCTGGCTGGGTCCCTGATCCCCTGGATTGACGCGGACCTGGGCAACGGCCAGTCGAAGGAAGAGTGGAAGGCCGGGGTGGAGACCAACAAGATCCTCGGTACTTCCGACGAGAACCACGTCATTATGGACGGACTGTGCATCCGGATCGGCGCCATGCGCTCCCACTCGCAGGCGCTCACGCTCAAGCTGCGCGAAGACCTGTCCGTCGCCGAGATCGAGAAGCTGCTTGACGAGGACAACGAGTGGGCGAAGGTTGTGCCCAACAGCAAGGAAGCCTCGATGGCTGAGCTCACTCCGGTGGCAGCCTCGGGCACGCTGGACATTCCCGTGGGCCGCATCCGCAAGCTCGAGATGGGGCCGCAGTACATCAGCGCCTTCACCGTGGGCGACCAGCTTCTCTGGGGTGCGGCTGAGCCCCTGCGGCGCATGCTGAACATCGCCACCGGGACTCTTTAGCCACCCCCGCAGGCGGCCCTGCCCCGCACGAACGGCCCCGCTCCGGTATTTATCAAGCTGTTTGTGACAGCGGGGTGGTTTCTTTGTTGTTGATGCCGGCAGTGAGTGGTGATCCCGGGGCGGTGGGCTTGTGTCGGTATCTGTTTGGGTTGCGGGCGTAGCAGGCATCGAGTGTTTCTTGGCGCTGCTGG